>CAINXK010000171.1 GCA_903854805.1 uncultured Anaerolineae bacterium | reverse complement strand
TGATACTCTTTTTTGTGTTGGGAGCATATCATTTTTGTTAGCACTTGAAAACCGTCTTCCAAAGGCCATCTATCAAGATTGAGCCGGACCATTTGTTTATTGACCGGGATCGGATCGCCATCCAGCAATGCGTTTTCGGTATGGTGATCCGCTTCTCTTTCGGATGTATTCATCAATCTTTGATAGGTTCTCTGATGTACATCCAACAACCCTGGCGCAGCGATATTGTTTATTTTTTGAAGCCTTTTGCCGAAAGAATTCACCGAGGCCCGCATGGCAAACCCTGATTCGAGCTGTGATACAACGGGCTCAGGACTAATATTTATTAAATAAGGGTAGGATTCTTTTTCAAAATCAGAAGAGGGGAGATTGAGGAAATTGGGAAATTTGATAAATTCACTGACATTGATCACACCTGCACCCTGTTTACAGGCATAATCCGTCAAATCATCATCATCTGTAATCACTATACAGGGCTTTTTGCTCATCACGCAGTGACGCACGTAATCCTTGATATGCGGGTCAGCTTTTTCACCCGGTTCAGCCACATGCACAAAAACCCGGCCAGCCCTTTCAGGAATGACCATGCGAGGATCAAGAAACAGATCGACGGGACAGGCTTCACGCTGACATTCTGCCCATGCAGCCAGGGCCCGTATGATTGCACGATCATACTCGATCGTGACGGGTTTACCTTGCAAACTATATTTAATTTGGGCCAGATTATTTCCGTCTATAATCACATTGGGCTGCATAAAAATCCGTTTTTTTCTGTGGTAAGTTCACCTGGTGAATTCACTGGCTGCACACCAGCCAACTTTCCCATCCATTTTCTACTTCACAAACCAGGATTTAGCTGAAGTATTTTGGCGCACCAAAAGTTCCATCCAGCAGTTCTGCGCCCGGGAAACCCCATTCTTCTGAATCATAAATATTATCAGAATATTTGTAGATGGTGAATTCCCAGTCATCCATCACGCCGGTCTCGGTAAGCCGGCTGATAGGTGATGGTTTTGAGCCAAGATCAGCTCGATCGAAATAAAGGAATTTACCTTTGAAACGCGCAATATAAAATATTTCCTGGTTTCTATCTGGCAACAACCTTGACAGCGGACTGGGGGTGGAGAAGTTCTTGTGGTTGAACTCTTCCACCAGTTTCTGAACTTCAGCCTGGATTTCCAATGGACTTGCAGGACCTCTTGGCATAAGCCACTCTCCTAATTTTCCAAGTACATCGCGGCGGCCAAAAAGGCATCTTCGGGTTTGCCGGAAAATTCTCCGTTGGGATAGACGCTCAGCTCGTACTTCTCCTGGCTGTAGGTATAAAAAGCAAAGCCCCAGTCATCAGTCCCAAAATAGCGCAAACGGCACAGGTGCAGGGGCGTACTGCGTATCCGTTCAAGGGCTTGTTCACGGGTTTCATCCCAGTCAGGTGGCGGCCAGCCCTCGGCGAGATGCGGTTCGACAAACGCATCGATGTAACAGAATTGGGACTTGAAGCGGATATCGAGACGGATATAGCGGCCTTTGTAGTTTTCTTCGGCCACCTGGTTGATACGTTTGGTGACATCCGCCTGCACCTTGGGCGAAATTTTCGTGCCGCCAGAACCTGGGTCATAGACCCAGATACCACTGCGTGGGGTCATAATCACTCTCCTCAGTAAAGTTCGAAAAAATCATCCGTGCCGAGTGTGGGCAGCAGATTTTTGGCTAATACTTCAATTTTCGCGGGGCTTTGAATATTAATCCAATCGTCAATACTGCCACGAAAACACCAGCGCTGTGGGGAAAAGATGCGTTCGTCGGGTTCTTCCAGGATAAAACGCATGATCGGGCTGAACTGGGCATGGCGCTCTTCAAATTCCCGGCCAATGCTTGCGGGCATACTCCAACCGATACTAGCCATCATCTCATCAAAATCCGCGCCGCGGCTCTCGTAGATGATAATCTGTTTGTTCTTGATCCTTGCCCGGTATTTATGACTCTTGGGCAGCTTTTTCAAGGCTGCTTCAACGGTGGCCATTTCTTCAGGCGAGACCAGTTTCGGGCTGATTTTGACTACAGAGACGACGGCGTTGACGCTTTCTTCAACCTGGTAGCCTTCCGGCAGCTTTTCGACCGGTGTATCTTTTGGCTCGCGCGCAAAATAGTAGCGCGTTTTACCGGTCTTGGTGGTGGCCTGGCACAGATAGTAAGTGAAGCCTTTGCGGTTGGTGTAGGTAAATGGCATTGATGACTATCCTGATTTTACAGACCGGCGCGTCTGAACCTTTCCAGCAAGGTTGGTCGGCTGCGGTATTTCTCTTTGATGACCAAAAAGCGTTCCTGGAATTTGAGCAACCGTTTCTGGTATATCGCCAGGTCACGCAAGTTGATCAGCAATTGCGTCGCTTCATCGTAAGGCTTGGCCTGTTTTTTCTCAAGCAGGCTTTCAACCAGGTTCCAGGTGGTTTCTTCACGCTCTGCCAGATCGAGCAATTTCTGGATGCGTTTCTGCTCGGCCTCGGTCTTCCGCCGGCGCAAATCTTCCTGCTCCATGCGCCCGGCTTCCTCAAATATACTTCCAACCTGGCGCTGACCATGCTCAACCTTGGCGGGTTTGCTTCCTGCCAATTCTTCCAGCCGCCTTTGCAAGGCCATACGCACTTGTGGTTCGTTATTTAACACCTGGCGCAGAAAAGTGACACATTCCTTGCGGGTGAGTTGCAGCAGAGCTTTTTCCAGGGGCACCGTGGATGTGGGTTGAAGCTCAGGGCTGGCTTTGGCTGCGGCTTTGACAAGATGCTCATCCAGATCAAAGAACTCGATAAAAGCCTGGTGGCTGCTGTTCAATTTGCCTAACCCGGCCGGGATGGGCGGCTCTGTTTCCAGGTTATCTTCATCCGGGTCTTCGCTGGAGACGGCTTTCAGCCAGATCAGATAAAGAGCGCGGTAATCTCTTTGCAGGATCTGTTCGCGGATGGGGATCAATTCGCCGAGGTCGCCTGTGGCTTCCAGCCATTCGTCACCGGGCTCTTCTTCATCCAGCGCAAACTCAAGGGTAATAAAGTTGCCTTCCAGTTCCAGTGTGAGAAAATCTTCCCGGCAGTAAGGCTGAATGGCATCCGGATCAATCGCGGATTTAGGGAAACGGAACATAAGTCTGCGCGTGCCCCAGTTCGCCAGGTATAGATGCGCATCAAAATATTGCAGCAATACCTGGCGTGGATCGTGTTTGAAATCTCCCCAGGAGTAAGAGACGGCTGCCTGGGTGGATGTGACTGTATCCATGTGGCTGGAAAGCGAGGCAACTGATTTCCGCTCATCGGGGTTGAGTGGCCGGTCAATGGTTTGCCATTCGTAATATTGGTATTCGCTCATACTATCACCATGATTTTTCAAGCTCCTTGCGTATGGCATCCGCGGCTTCCTGACCACGCCCGCGTGAATTTTGCAGGTCCAAATAGATTTGCACCAGGCCAACGATTTGTGATCCGCCCATGTTTTTGGCAGCATGGAAAACACCGTTATCGTAAGGCATCAATAGGCTGACGTTTGCACCGCTGCTGACGTGCTTCCAGCCTAATGCAACTATGATTGGTTCTATCTCTCCGTTTATGAAAGCCGACATACGCTGATAGCGCACCATCGGCGCGATGCGGTTGGCTGCCGAGAAACCGGTAAGCGCATAAGAAAAGCCAAGCCGCTCACAGGCTTCACTGAACAGGACTTCGGCCTCGGCCACATCTGCCAACGTATAAAATTCCTTGACCTGGTTGCGACGAAAATCGTAGCGCTGCGCCCATTCATCCAGCAAGGCAGATGGATTGCTCAAGCCCATTCCAGTAAGGTCGGTTTTCAGCCATTCCCGGTCGGCCAAAAGTTTCTTGATGTTGGCGACCTGCCCCAGGCTGACCTGCGCAGTTTGCGCCAACTCCTGGGTTTTCCAACGCTGTCTGGGCGCGGTCAGCAAAACGCGCAAAACCCGCTCGGCTTTGGGTGAATAAAGCGAGCGCAGATCACGTTTTTCACCAAAAGGATTGGCTGACCCTTCTTTGTGGATATAGACCCCGCCAAACGATAAATAACAATTCCCGGCCAGGTCAAAATACCCGATGCCCGCATTCCGACAAATGTCGGCGGCTTGCGGTGAAATATAAGGAGCGCTAAAAACCCCATACGTATCGGTCATCTCCGACATCGCCGCTTTCAATTCATAAGCAGCCAAACGCGCCCACCTGGGCTGGCCACTGGTCTGGAAGCGTACCAACAGCGTGAATTGGTTACCTTGCACCAGGATGGATACACTTAAGCCTGGCAAATCCGGCTTGGGGCAAATAGAAGCAACTTCAATGAAAGGAATCTGCTTCAGACAGTCTTGAAGTGCAGGGGAAATATCTTGCAGATAGGTTTTCACCATATATGGCCTTTTCAGCATTTGCTGAAAATAATTATAACAGTGAAAACCATTTTGAGGCATTCAAAACCAAAAGACATGTTGAAAAAAATCAGGTTAAACTACGTTGACTTGTCCAAGAAACACGCACTTTGTCATAGAATGCCAGAGTTTTCAGCGAGTTCTATTGTGGAACTACTACTAGACACCTGCCAACATTCTTATAAAATATCGGCCACAACTGAATATCTGCTATCTTCACGTCGGACAGAGAACCGATCGTCTGTACTTTCCCTATTCTTTACGTTGGCCAGCACCTCCCACACCACAAGTGTGTGGCGATCTGTTTTTTAACAGATAGCTGCAGCGTTTAGTTGAATTCGATCCATCCGACGTGGAGAAAAAAATGACTGAATTCAATTTTGCAGATGACGGACAAATGAATGCGTTTTGCCGGGAGTTAGGCCTGGCATTGAGACGTATTGCTCGTCAAGACCAAGATCAGCCTGACATTGCCATCGAACTGCCAACGCCAACCGAAAAGACGGTCTCAATCCGCGCTTTCGTGTTGGAAGATGTTAGCGGGGATTAAGACATGTCCAACAAGAACTCCCTGCTCAACCTTAAAACACCGGACCAGGTCTTGTCCTTTCTCAAGGGCTTTTGGACGGACACCAAATGTGAAATGCCCACCGACAACCAGCGCGCAATTATTTATGTGCGCAAGTCCAGGGTGTTAACAAATGAGCCGCATTACTCGGATGTGGTTCAGAAGAAAAGGTGCACCGAGTTTGCTGAAAGCCCGGGCTGGAAGATCGTTGAAGTGATCATCGATTTGGATGAGTCTGGCAAAAACGCGAACCGCCCAGGCTTTCAACGTCTGCTTGGGCTTGTAAAGGCGGGCAGGGCGGATGTCATCGTGGTCTATAACCTGGATCGCAGCTATCGCAATGGTTTTAGTTTTCCGCAGTTCATTGCTTATTTGCAGGATTATGATGTTGATCTGGTCAGCCTGACCGAACAGCTTGACAGCCGTACCTTTGTTGGACGCCTGATCATGATGATTTGGCAGTTACTGCGAATGGCCGATCTGGGCTGCATCTGAACGTTCGCGCGCGGCCCAAGGCGAACGTTTTGATCGCGGTTACCATAACGGCGGTTACCGCCTGGGCTACTGCAACGGGCTTTGCTCAAACTGTACCGATCCCAATGGCGAGGATAATTGTCCATTGTATGGCGGAGCTGGGCGGCCCGAAAGCCAGAGCGGCCGCATCCCATCGAGAAATATGCGGTGCGTTTAATTGCGCATGCTTACAGTCTCGGACAGAAAGACCGTGAAATCGCCGATTACCTGAACCAACACTTCTTTGAGCTGCCCGATGGCGCTATTGTCAAATTTCGTACCAAGGGCGTGCCGGGCTTGTACCCGACAGGTGAATTCAAGCGCGATACCATCCGCGAGATTGTGCACAACCCGTTCCATGTTGGCTATGTGGCTCATTATCCCACCGCCCCGCTCAACATGAAAGACGACCTTGAGAACCCCAAGGAAATCAAGAACACGGTTCGAAACCGGCGTCATCCAGAGAAACTTCAGCTTGGGCTGCACGAGGCTTTGTATCCTTGTGAGATGTGGAAGCAAAATATGCAGCTGCGCGAGGCAAAGGGATTGACCCTCACGACCGCCGGAAAGCCAATGGCTGGCTATTGGCTGAAAGGGGTTGGCCGCTGTTTCGATTGTTTGGAATGGGATCGCCGCCGGGCCTCTTTGCGTGGATCAAACAATGGCCGCGGCACTGCTACCTACCGCTGCGCCACGGCGCACGAACGCCATAAAACGGCCCAGCCGGGTGAGGCTATCGGAAATATTTTAGAAGGCACCCATTTGCAGGCCAGCCCGGATGCTGGATTTCTGGAGTTGATGGATCGTCACAGGCACACCTCGCTGCCTGCTTTAAATCTGGAGACACAGGTCGAGGCCCTGTTTGAGAATTTCGAAATCCCGTCCGGGTGGTATGACCTCATCCTGGCTTATTTCTTCTCCAATGGCGGCATGAGTGAGGATGAACGCAAGAGTTACAATCTTTACAAAAAGATGGAACGTCAGGTCGAATTGCGGCGCAAGGGGCCGATTGATCAAGCGCAGCTTGACGAGGAGTTTGACCGACTGACCATCGAGATCAATAAGGTCAAACCAACCAACAGCCCTGGGGCCCCAGAAATCATTCATCTGTTTACGGATTTCCGAGTGCTTTAGCCAAAGCTGACAACCAATGAGCGCAATACCCTCTTGAAAATTATGTTTGATGTGACTGCTTTTGGCAAGGATTTCCCGCCGGCCTATTTAAAGGCCAACCCTAACAGCCAGTGGCTGGCAATCGCCGTGCTGGCAGTTTTCGTAATGGCCCTGCTGTTTGGCGTGTTGACCGTCCAACCACGCAATTATGCGTTCTATGAAAGCAACTTGAGCGAAATGCGCAAGGAATTGAACAAGATTGTTACCTATAAATCCTTCTGCATGCGGGTTGCCACCTGGGCCTTTTTTGTGGGAACCCTACTCCTGGCGATCCTGATCGGCTCGTTGGTTCTGGCGGCCTGACACATAGAATTTACTCTCAACATCCAGAACAGATCGCAGGTACAGGTAACCTGCCATGGGCGCGCCTCGAACGGCCTCGATTTGGCGGCCATGCCTGCGGATGAAAATCCCGAAACCATGGGCGCAGCCATCCACGGCGCAATTTTTCCGGCGAGCAGCCTGGCGCTGGTTTTGGACAAGGAAATGTTAGGATGAAACCAACACATCCTGTCTTATCATGCCCGTCGCAAAAACAGCAAAGGCCGGGTAAGCCAGCCTTTAACTCAATTGCCATTGAGCTTGTCATCTTAAAAGATCAAAGGTGTCCGTTTTTAGAAAACGGACACCTTTGATCATGGCAAACTCAACTCTGTGATTAAAACACAGGACTAAGGTTGTCGACTAGCGGGGAAGGCGGGATTTGAACCCGCGGTCGAGGTAAAGCCCCGACACTCACTTAGCAGGCGAGCCCAATCAGCCACTCTGGCACCTCCCCATATTCACATGTAGGATAACCAAACTGCGGAGGGAGTGGGATTCGAACCCACGGTGGCTCTCACCACGACGGTTTTCAAGACCGTTACCTTCAGCCGCTCGGTCATCCCTCCGAGCGGATGCAATTCTACCATAAGTTACGGATTCAATAGGTTTTTAGCACCCATTTGGAAAAAATCGGGTTTTCAGCCTCAAAAACTGGCCTGAATAGCCCATTTTTGAGGCTTTTAACTGCTGGCGCCACTATAACGACGCACGCCAAACTTCCAAACCTGAGATGCCACCAGAAAACTAACCGCACCAACCCCCAGGAAAATGAACACCTGCCCTCCGGCAATTTCGCCACGCAAGCCCTGCAAGGGAATGGTGGTGGCTACCGCAATGGGAATGATAAACGTGACAATCACGCGCAGCCAGACGGGGTAAACGGTGGATGGGTAACGGCCAGAATCGAGCAATGCCTGCAGGATCGTAACGTTATTGTCAAACTTGGTAAACCAGAAAGTCAGCGCAATGAGCACAACCCACAGGCTGTAAATTACCAGCGCACCGGAAAGAGTCAGAACAATAAAGATCAGGATGCTGAGCAGCGAGGTCACATCCCCAGCCATATTTATGCCAACCACCACCAGTACCACGGCCAGCACCAAGTCCCAGACACGCCAGACGGTGATACGCGCAAAACTTACCAGGAACAGGCTGTTGGCTGGCTGCAACAATGTGTAGTCCAGCGAACCATCGCGCACTGATGCGTTGAACTTTTCGGTGGCAGGCCAAAGCAACGCGGCCATCAGGGTATTTACTAACCGAAACACCCCCAGCAAGGCCACCAATTCGCCGGGGCCCCAGCCCCCAAGTGTTTTAGTATTGGTAAAGATAATATTCAGGCTGAGCAATTCCCAGCCTAACCACATGAGATTAAGCAGGATATTGATGACAGTGTCGGCGCGGTAGGCCAGCGACATCTGAAGATTGATTTTTAGGAATGTTTTGATCAGTCGCAGGGTGGCCATATTACGCTCCCACCGCAGAAAATTTCTTAACCCCATTACGCCAGACCCAGCGAAAGAACAGCAGTGCTACAGCCAGCCATAAAAATCCCATCAGGTAACCCTGTAGAATTTCAGCGGGAGAAAGGCGCCCCAGGATGATTTGAATAGGGAAGTACTTAAAAAGCTGAAAAGGCAAAAAACCGGCGATGTTCTGGATGGCCCGCGGCATGAGCTGTAATGGTACAAACTGCCCGGAGAACAACACGACCAGACCGGTATAAAACTCGTACAAAGCCCATACTCGCGTAGTCCAAAAAGCGATGCAGGTCAGCGCCGAACCGAGTAGAAAACCGACCGAAAAACCCAACACTACGGCGGGCAAAGCCAGCAAAACGCCCTGCCAGGTAACATTGGAATAATCCGGCTGGAAAAGCAGCCAGAGCACTGCCCAAACCGGGATAAGCGCCAAAAAAGTAAGTGCTTTGAAGGCCAGATTACTAACCAGGGTATTGGTCAACAGCGGATGGATCGGGCGGATAAGTTCCCCGGAGAGGGTGCCGTCCTGTATTTTATTAGCGAACATATGAATGGTTATTTCACTTGTAAGCTGATCGACGATCAAGAGAGTCATGTAATACGTGACAAAATCGTTAGCCGTCAGACCACTGACGCTTCCCTGGTTGCGAGCAATAGTCGTCCAGACAGCGAGGTAAACAACTGGCGAAACCAGCCAGTAAAGCAGGTACATCAACAGGTTGGCTCGATATTGCCATTGCTCGGCCCAATTGACCTGCCATAATCGTTGGTATATCTTCAACATGGCACTATCCCTGGAAGGCCTGTTCGATCACAGATTCGATCGACGGGTCGGTAATGGTGATATCGTGAACGGGCAGGTCGGCCAGCAGCCGGGCTGTGACTGCTGTGACCTGGTCGGCGGCCACCTGTATATACGTTTTTTCGTTATCTTCATCACCCGTTGCGAGAGTGCCGTAGACAGACAGGTCGTGTTGAGCAGCATCGCCGAGGGTGATGCCGATCAATTTGAAAGGTGCAATTTTGCGCGCCAGGTCATTGAGCCCACCGTCGTATTTCAGGTGACCCTGGTGGATGATGATGATGCGCTCACACAAAGCTGTCACATCTGCCATGTAATGGCTGGTGAGTAGAATGGTGGCACCACTACGGCGGTTATACTCTTTCAGAAATTCCCTGATCCGTACCTGGGCACTGATATCCAGCCCGATGGTGGGCTCATCCAAGAAAAGAACCTTGGGACGGTGCAGCAGACCGGCGGCCAGTTCACACTTCATGCGCTCTCCGAGAGAAAGATTGCGAACTGGTTTTTTCATAATGGGTGAAAGATCGAGCAGTTCATCCAATTCACGCAGCGTAACCTTATACTCGTCATCCGGGATGCGATAAATGGCCTGGTTGAGCAGGAAGGAATCAGAGGCCGGAATATCCCACGAAAGCCTGTTGCGCTGACCCATTACAAGGGTCATCGAGCGCAGATAATCGGGCTTGAGCTCCCAGGGGGTAAAACCAAGTACCCTAGCGCTGCCAGCGCTAGGGTGCAGCAAACCAGAGAGCATCTTGAGGGTTGTGGTCTTGCCCGCCCCGTTGGGACCTAGAAAGCCGACCACTTCCCCGGCCTGAATTTGAAAGCTGACCTGGTCGACAGCCTTTACATCACGATAGATGCGCTTGAAGAAACTGCGCACAGCCGCACCAAAACCACCTTCGCGCTCCGGTACCTGGTAAGTTTTGCATAATTTATCAACAGTAATGGTATGACTAGAAGATATCATCAGGGTTTAAATTCCTTAATATTATTTACACAGGAGAGCATAACTTGCCTGGGCACTAGCATCCTTTTCTCTCTCATGATATTTTCTCTCCCAAACTGTTTCAAGAAAGTTGCCTGGGAGGGTATAGACCGGGACGCCAACAACAAGTTAGACTCGATACTCAAGAACCAACTCATTAACGCGTGCGTGGATCAAAAGCATCCCGCAGCCCATCCCCAAAAAAAGAAAAAGCCAGCACGAGCGCAGTAATCGCCAGCGCCGGAATGAAGACCTGCAGCGGGTAGCGCTCAAGCTTGCCAGTCGCCCGGAAGATCATCAAACCCAGGCTCGCGCCAGGTTCCTCAATACCCAATCCCAGCAGACTGAGGGTGGCTTCATTAACGATGACACTGGCGACATCCAGGGTGGCAGCAATCGCGATCAACCAGGCGACATTCGGCAAAAGATGCTTTGCGATCACCTGAAAATGAGAGGCGCCCAACCCGTGCGAGGCAACCACAAAATCGCGAGTCTTGATCGAAAGCGTTTCACTGCGCACCAGGCGCGCCATGAGAGGCCAGGAAACCAGGCTAAGCGCACCCGCCACCAACAGCAAACGTCCCATGCCGCCATAGTATTCGCGCGCCAGGCTGCCAAAAACCGCCGAAACCAGAATGGCAAGCAGCAATCCTGGAAAAGCAAAAAGCATATCCGCCGCACGCGAGATCAGCATATCAATCCAGCCACCAAAATAGCCCGCCAATAGTCCGAGCAGCCCACCAAGAATCACGTTCAACCCCTCGACGACAAAAGCTACCAGCAAAGAAACGCGCACAGCCACCAGTAAACGAGTTAACATATCACGCCCCAGGTAGTCTGCGCCCAACCAATGCATGGCGGATGGCGCAGCGTTGATGGCATCATAATCCTGGTAAACGCCATCTCGCAAGCGCTGTTGAGCATCCGGCAAGCTGTGCTGGTAGAGAAATGGCCCGGCCAGCGCCAGGATCAGCGCCAGTAAGACAAATATACCGCTAGCAGAAGCGGCGCGATTACGCCATAGATACTGCCACCAATTATTTTGGATCTGAGTTTGCCCGGCGGGCAGATCGTTTGTTCGCATACTCATTCCACCCGCACCCGTGGATCTGCGATGGTGTAAGCGAGATCCGTCAAGAGGTTCATGAAGACCACTGCCAGGGCCAGCAGCAGGGTGGTGGCCTGGATTACCGGGTAATCCCGCTGCCCGATAGACTGGACCGCCAGATAGCCAACGCCCGGTATGGCAAAGAGATTCTCGACTACAAAGGCTCCGGTCACAAGGAAAGCAGTCGCCGGACCGAGCACGGTCAGCAGAGGTAGCAAAGCATTGCGCATGACATGTCGCCGGATGACAATCTTCCAGGGGAGCCCTTTGGCACGCGCTGTACGGATGAAATCTTCTCGCATCACCTGCAGCATGCTGTTACGCATCAGCCGGGCAATAAAACCCACATTAGCGGCTGCCAGCACAAAAACTGGCAAGATCACCTGTTCTGGCTTGCCCCACCCCGCAACGGGCAAAGATGGCAGCCCGGCTTTGTAGAGGGCCAGGTCGATTGCCCAGGCAACCGGAATGATCACAAAAGATGGGACAGAATAGAAACCCAGCATGACAGCCATGATGGCTGTATCGCGCCAAGTGTTCTGCCAGAGTGCGGCCAGCACCCCAACCAACACACCAAGGACGATACTGAAGACAAGCGCCAGCCCCCCCAACTGCAATGAAACCGGCACACCGTTCGCAATTAAATCCCAGACGGGGCGTTCAGGATATTTGAACGATAAGCCCAGGTTTCCATGCAGGAGATTCCCCACGTAAGTAAAATATTGCAGAAACCAGGGCCGATCCAGACCATACATATGCCTCAAAAAAGCATATCTGACCGGATCCTGACGGCCGCCCATCATATTTAATATAGGATCTCCGGGCGCGAGATAACTTACCACGAAGGTCAGAAAAGTGACCGAAAAAAGAACGAATAATAGCGATAGTAGGCGCCGGGAAATTGTTTGCCACATAAGTTTTTAAAAAACAGACCTGATATACATGCATAGCCATGTCGTTGAGAACGGCGGCTGCCGGCTTCTCAACGACATGGCTGAGGATTACTTTGAAATTATCTTACTTTCCGACAGTAATTTTGGTCCAATCTTCCTTCGGGAAGAGGCCTTGCGGCGTCACAACCAATCCATTGACGGTGGCGCGGATCAGCAGGTTGGCCTTGCCGTAGTATAACGGCAGCCAGCCGACTTCTGTCAGCGCGAGCACTTCGGCCTGGTTGTAGAGCCCAAGACGCTTGGCCTGGTCAACCTCAACATCGGCCTGATCAACCGCCTTGTCAAACTCGGCATTGGAATAGTGCCCGTTGTTGTTGCCCACATCTGTGCGCAGCTGCTGGGAAACAAAGTTCTGTGGATCGGGGTAGTCCGCACCCCAGACACTGATATAGAAACTGAGGGCGGCCGGATCATCCGGCTTGTTGGCGGTAGCGGTCAGGTCATCGTTGAACTTGGCCAGCTCTTCTGTGTTGATATCCACATCTACGCCAAGGGTCTCTTTCCACATCTGCTGCAGGGCAGCTGCGATCTTGGCAAAATTTGGATCCTGGTTATTGATCGAAAGCGCAACCTTCGGGAAGCCTTTGCCATCCGCAAAACCAGCATCAGCAAGCAGCTTTTTAGCATCGGCGACATTAAATTCCTGGATCTTGGCTGAAGCCTGGCTGAATCCGGGCATGCCTGGCGGGATGATCGTATCCGCCTGTACGACAGCGGCTTCCAACACCTTGTTGATCAGGGTGGCCTTATCGACTGCCTTGGCAAAAGCCTGGCGGACGCGCACATCGTTAAACGGCGCCTTGGCATTATTGAAGCCAATATATGCCACAAAGAATTGGTTAACCTGCTTGAACTCTGGGCTGCTGGAAACCGCAGAGAGTTGATCTGTTGGGAAGTTATAGGTACCCATGATATCCAGCTCGCCAGTCTGATACAACTTCAGAGCTGTGGCCGGATCCTGGATGAAAGGCATGTCAATTTCCTGAAGCTGTGCTGTGCCCAGCCAATAGTTTGGATTGGGAACCAGCGTGACGGATTGGTTATGCTTCCATTCCTTAACCATGAAAGCCCCGGTACCATAGGCGCTATCGGTCCAGGTGGTCGGGTTGGCTTCAACAGCCTTCTTTGAAACCACAAAAGAAGCCGGGAAGGTCAACTGGTAAAGGAAATAGACTGAAGGGGTTTGCAGATCAATTTCCAGCGTCTGAGGATCAATAACTTTGACGCCCGCCACTGTTTGGGCTTTACCTTCGGTCACATCCGTCGAGCCGACAATATTAGATAAATAATAACCGGCATTTCCATTTGCGAAGTCCGGACTAAAGGCGCGGTTAAGCGAATAGGCGAAATCATCAGCCGTCACCGGGTCGCCATTGGCAAATTTGAGACCCTTGCGGATATGGAAGATGAAGGTCTTGCCCCCATCCTTGATATCCCAAGATTCAGCGCCGGCAGGTTGGACGTTCAGGTCGCTATCGAGACGCACCAGGCCTTCAAAAACCAGACTGATGACCCCCACCGACTGCGAAGCACCCGCCAGGGGTGGGTCAAGGGCGGGCAGTTCATTTATGCCCTCCAGGCTCCAACGTAAAACACCACCGCCAGGTGCTGCGGCAGGTACAGCAGTATCAGCCGCGGCAGGGGCGACAGTGTCGGCCGGTGCAGGCGCAGCCGTGTTGACAGCGGCAGGGGCGCAGGCGGCCAGAAGCAAACTAACCAGCACGCTCACACTAAAGAACCAGAGTAAATTTTTCTTTTGAAACATAATCATTTCCTCCTTGGAAAATAAAACGATCGAAATACTAATATTTATATTAGCAGATTTAATCCGTCTGTCAACAAATCAGGGGAAATTTGTGGTATTTCACCTCACCAATAAACAGGGCAAAACAAAACCAGGCCTCGTTGGTTGGAATAGCGGACTCGTTAGCCACAAACACCTTCTCTATATGGGCTGTCTGCATGTAGCCAGCGGCCTGGACTCTCTATTCTCCTGATCATCCCCGGCATCCTATTTTTTACATTAGTCTACCAGGCTGAATAAAATATACGACTTATCGGGTCGTTATTCTACGTTGCATTCAAATCTTTGTCAAGACAACCTGTGCACAAACTCTACCGCGGTTACTCAAGTTCCCCAGGCGAGGTTGCCCTCAAGATGGGACGAGTAAGACAGGTTGGGCCGCCGGTGCCTTTCAAACAAATCTCTGTGCCTGCAATCGTCCAGACTTCCGCACCAGCCTGCTCCAAGCGCCTCTCTGTTTGCGGGTTTCCATTGAGCATAATACACTGGCGTGGTCCAACCGCCAGGACGTTGCAGCCTAAAGATTCATACTCTTCGTCCGGCACATCCAATAGTTGAAAACCTCGCTCCAAGAGCCATTCACGGAATGGGACCGGCATCAAACGAGAATATACCACGGCCAGGTTCTTATCTACGATACTGATAAAAGAAAGCAGATGTAGACAATCCAGCGGACCATTCCAATAAGGCAGGGGTACCGGAACGATCTCTACTTCCTGGTCACCTAACAATTCGCGCAGCTGACGCAGACCATCAGCATTGGTGCGAAAACCCTGGCCGACTGCCAGGGTACACTCGTCCACCCAAAGTAGATCACCGCTTTCCAATTTACCATTCCCGCGAATACGTCCCAGGAGCGGCACGCCCAGCTCAGCCAGGTACTTCCCGGCGGCAAAAGGTTCGGTCAAACGGGCTGGTTTACCCATGCTCCCCAGGATCACTCCGCGATCAGTGACAACCAGTGGGTCATGCACATAGAGCGAATCAATGCTGGTGTTTTCGTCTTGCGGGGCAAAGTGGATTTCCATATTAAATTGTCCAAGCAGCTCTACAAAACGCTCGTATTCACGGATGGCATTCTCTAAATTTGGGCATCCATAATATTGCAAGCTCTGCCACTGCAAGTCAACATTCGCCTGGCTGATGAAGGCCTGGCGCGGATGCTTCAGCAACATGCGCCTGATAGGCGCATACATGGACTGGCAGCCAAAAGTTTTCATACGCAAGCGCCCCCGCACCACTGTGTAACAAAGTGGGCGATCACCTGGGTGGCAACCAGGACTTCATCCAATGGAACGCACTCATTAACTGCATGGGCCAGGCCAACATCCCCCGGTCCATAATGCGTGGCGGCGATCTGAGCGTGATTGATAAACAGGCGCATATCCGAGCCATAGGTCACACCTCGCAGGATGGGGCTCTTAGCGGTGACCTGCTGGTGGGCAGCGCCCAAACTGGCGATCAGAGGATGGGATTGGGATGTTTCGGCCGACTCAAACTGCCCCTCAAACCACTCCAGGAGCGGAGGATGTTCTGCCATCCAATCATCTTTTGAAGCAGCTGCCTGGATGGCAGCCGCCAGGGCTCGGCGCGCAGAATCGTTAGTTTCGCCCGGAAGAACACCCATGCGACCTTCTGCCACCAATTCCTCCGGTACGGTGGAATGCCACTCACCGGCCCGCAGGCAGCCGATGTTGATGGGCGCAATATTATGCGGATCATCAAAGAGCGGGTGAATGAAGTTGCGATGACGCTCTATTTCAAGCTGATTAATGGCCGGCAGTAGCAGTGCAAATTTTTCAATGGCGCTGACACCTTGTGGTTTCATGGCAGCGTGGCTGGCCCGGCCGGGCACCGTCAATCGAAATGTGAGCGCGCCGGACTGCACCGGACTAATTTCCAGGTGAGTAGGTTCCAGCAGGATGGCGGCATCTGCACTGAAACCTTTAATAATGGTGGTCAAGGTGCCAACTCCGCCGGTTTCCTCACCAATCACGCTTTCGATCAGTACATCCCTGGCAGGCCTAAACCCCAAACGCTGAAGCACATCCACCGCAAAAATCCCGGCGCACAACCCTGCCTTCATATCACAGGCCCCGCGCCCATACAGGTTTCCATCACGGATGACCCCACTCCAGGGCGAATCGCTCCAGCGACTCGGGTCGCCGGGCGGCACAACATCCACATGTCCATTTAGAATCAACGAACGCCCCGCACCAGATTGCGTCCCCCGCCAGCGTCCCACTACATTAATACGACTCTCCGGCGAAAAACCATCATCTCCAAAAGCGGGATGGTGGCGCAGCTCTTCAAAGCGCGAAGGCACAATTTCAACATCCAAACCAAGTCTGCGCAGTTTGTTAGCCACAAGCTCTTGCACGGCTTGCTCATGATCGGGCAAACTGGGGGACTGCACCAGCGTTTGTAAAAATGAAGTCAAGTCGGCACGCGCCGCCTGGGCAGCAAGCATGATCTGAGGCAGAATATCTGTGGAAGATGGCAAGATGTTGTCCTTTTCAGCAGGGGTCTATAATCAGAAGGGCCGATTATTTTTGTAATGCATTGAGCGCTGTTACAAAAACAGCTACCATTTTCTCCAGGTTGATTTCCTGGGCCACGATGCGATAGGACTCTGCGCCCATGGCACGCAACCGGGCAGCATCAGAAAGCGCCCCGCGCAGGCAGGAAGCCAGAGCGGCATCATCCCCAGGTGGAATCTGCCAACCATTGAGGGGCCGCACCAGGTCATCCTGGGTGCCATCACCCTGGGCTACGATCACAGGCAGCCCGTGAGACATGGCCTGCTGAACAGCCAGCCCACCCGTACCGGGCAACACAAACAGGTCGGCCTCCAGAAAGTAAGGATCCAGGTCCGCGCCATGCCGAGCGCCCACAAATTCAGCCGCCGGATAGATGGATTGGGCCAGAGATCGCAAACTGGCAGCTTCCGGACCATCTCCAACGATGATCAGGCGCGGTTTAAGCCCGGAAGGCAGCCCTGCACAGGCTTTCAACAGGGCCGGCAAGCGCTTGCGTGCCTGCAGCCGTCCCACAAAAAGCAGGACGGGTTGTGCCGGGAATACATCCGGTCTCTGCGTCAAAGGACGGGTTGGCGCAGGCGCGACAGCATTGGGGGCCACATAGATTTTATCCACAGGTATTCCACAGGCCGCATACTGGCTGGCTCCGCGCTCAGAATAAGCGATCAGGGCATCAAACTGCCTGAGGAAATTACGACGCAGACCAGAAAGTGGCCCACGATCCAACGGCGCACCCAACCCCCAGCCAATCACGGGCCGGCTGCGCTTCTTCATCCAGCTTATTCCGGCCGGAGAAGAAAGATAACGAAAGTTGGACTCTACAATTAAACCATCCGGTTTCCAGTCTGCAAGCCAATCAAGCAACCCTGACTGGTAACAAAAATAGAGCGGGCTGGATGTGGAGAGAATGTGGATATTTTTAGTCGGAAAGATGCGCGCACTGTTGAGCGCCTTCACAGTATCAATCGCCTCGCCTGCGCGCGGCTGTCCAGCAAACAGCTCCAAACCTGTGGAACAACGCTGCGCAAGCGCATCAAAAAACAGGGCCCGGTAGGAAGGCAGGACGCGCTGGACAAGTCCAAGGCGACCATCAAAACTGGCAGCTGTCATTTTTGATCTTCTTTTACTGCAATCAGGTAGGCCTTCCAGCCCAGGGATTCAGGGGATGAAATGATCGGATAACCCGCTTCCATCGCACGCAAGGTATATCCTGCAGAGATCAGTGTCTCCCACGCCACCCTTTCTGATTCCGGACCGTGCAGCTCCAGCAACAGCAGCGGGTGCTGGTCCTGCAGGATGCGGCGCATACCCGGCAGCGCCAGCACTTCGCCTCCCTCTATATCCATTTTAACTGCAGCCGGAGCCGGGTTCCCTTGCAAATAAACGAACTCGTCCAGAGAGACTCCTGGCACGCTGATCTCTGAAGTGTACTGCTCCGCAGGCCGCCCGGCAGAACCGGCGGCTTTGCCCATCCCAACCGATGCATGCACATAAAAAGTGACTGGGGCCGTCCTATCCAGGACCGCCACCGAAATGATGGTGACATTCGCGAGCTTATTAAGGGAAATATTTTTCTGAATGCGCTCAACATTGACCGGTAAAGCCTCAAAAGCAAAGACCTGCCCCTTCACGCCCACGTTGTGTGCCATCATCAGGGTAATATAGCCGATATTGGCACCGACATCATAAACCGTCATACCCGGCCGCAGAAAATCCCGCAGGGCGGTCTGCAATTCAGGTTCGTAGGTCCCCAACCAGCGGCTTTTCTCGGCCTTAAGATTAAGCTGGACTTTATAGCCCTTCAGATCGCCGGCCGCAACTTCTATGACCGAGAGACCATCCTCCACCGCGGCATTAATCGAGCCACGGATGAAACGCGCCAGAAATGGGAAACGATAAAGAGCCTGCTTGAACGGCAAGGGCAGACTGCGAGCAATAAAAGAGGTTAGTGCCACGAATCTTGTCTTCATGAATGTGGATCAACATGCGGTGCCGCATAAGCGGGAGATTTATGCACATGCACCACTTTCCAGTTTCCATCAATTTTTACGATCACGCGCGTTTCATTGTGGCTGACAACTTTGACACCCTGCCCTGCCGCGGTACTGATCAGCAGTGTATAGCTGGCGATGGCACAGTCCGCAAAGCGCTGGATGCGCAGGTTTGCCAGATCAAAACGCGTTATAGCGGGTTCGCCGGTCGCGCCTCGGCCAGATTCAGGCGCGACCGCGCCGAACACAGAGCCGCGGCTGGCATTGGTCTGCATCATAAATTCATGAAAAGGCAGCCCGTCTATGCGATGCGGCGTCACCCACCACTCGTATAAAGTGAGATCGTCGCTGGTCGTTTCGTGATAGGACGGCGTATCATTTTCCTGAACGGAGCGCAGGTGCCTGAGTAGAAATTCGTGGATATCGGTCTCGTCCTGAACCGAACCTTGTTTGCCTTCGTTTACATTCATCCCAACAAAACCTCCAGGTATTGATCAACCATCCGTTCCAAACCAAAAAGACTCTCGGCACGTTTTCGCGCTGCCTGGCTGAAAGTTGTCCAATCTGCCAGCACATTTTCTGCGCCCTGTACCAAGCCTGTGACATCCGGCGGTTCAAGTTTCCATGAATTGCTACCATAAGCCCCAATAAAACCGGTATCAGGCGTGACTAATTCTGAAAGAGAACCTGTGTCAAAAGAAACCACAGGCAGCCCACAGGCCAGGGCTTCTATAACAGAATTTGGACAGGCAGGCTGCACATCTGCCGAAAAGAGCAAATGTGCCGAACGGTCTATGGACGGAATCTGCTCACGCGCTACCAGTCCGCTCCATACCAGCGGGATGGTGCTCTGTTTTTCCCAGTGCGCCTTGAGAGCCGGGCTGACTTCTCCCACCACCTGCACTTCCATGGGCAAGCCGCGCCTGACCAACCCTTCCGCCAGGCGGATGGCATTTTCCAGGCCGTTCTCATAACCACCTCCTAGGCTGCCTTCCACCACTAGCAAACGATAGACGTGTGTCGGTCGGCCCGGGCCGGGTGAGTACTCCTTTAGGTCAACCGCGTTATAAACAACCGAAAATGGCGTGACTAGCGGACCGAAACGCTGGTTCCACCAGTTCTGTGAAAAACCGGATTGGTAAATGATGTGCCCCGCGATATATCGCCTGATCACAGATAGAATAAAATTGCCGTATTCAGCTCGAACAGTGTGCTTGAGAGAGATGGGCCTCACACGGTGAATCCAATTGAGACCATCCAGTCGCTGCACAATCCGCACTCCACGCTGACGCGCGCGGTAAAGAGCTGTGATATCACGCGTACCTCCAATCACGAGCACCGCTCCGTAAGAGCTGCTGGCCAAGTCGTTCGTAACTTCCACTCCGCGTTTCTGCGCACTGGTCGAAAACTTATGCAGAAAGGAAACCATGCCACCCACGCCGTGCACTTTGGGTACAATGCAAATCCGTTCCATCAAAGGATGCCTTTTTCAAAAAAAACCATGTCAGTTTTGATCTCTTATGCCTACCCGGCGGGCCGGGATGCCAGCCCAGATTTCGTTTTCGCCGGTTGAATCCAACAAAACTGCATTAGCTCCCAGCACAGTTCCGCGGCTAAGTTTCAAAATACCACGTTCACATAGCACCTTGGCTCCGGCTCCAATAATTACATCGTCGCCAACCTCTATGCCCTCAAAGGCTGATAAATTGATTGACCGGTAAACATCTGCGCGCCCAAGCGTCACGCCTGGGTAAATGCCAACTCGCGCACCAATGACAGTTTTGGGATGAATAACCACGCCCACGCCGCCATGGTGAAGGAGAAACCCTGGCCCAATTCTGACCGAGCGCGGAATTTCTGCACCCAGTAGTTTTAACAGGCCATAAGCCAGCCTACCAAACAATTTGCTGCTGCGCGCATAAACCAATTTTTCGTAAAATGACATGCCGGTATTATACGACTGCTTCGCCCATTCCGGCTTCGGCCTGCCTGATTTCTACACCCTTATTTATGGTATCCTTAACCATCATTTTTAGGGAGAAGCCTTATGTATATAGCCATTGAAGGCGTTATTGGGGTCGGAAAAACAACCCTGGCGCGCCTGCTTCAACCAGGTTTTGCCAATTCAGAATTGCTGCTGGAAGTATTTGAAGAGAACCCCTTTCTCTCTGATTTTTATGGTGACCGGGCCCGATACGCCTTCCAAACCCAGATTTTTTTTCTATTAAGCCGCTACCGCCAACAAAACAGCGTCGTCCCTGCAATCCTGGCCAGTGGAAAAACCCTGCTGGCCGATTATACATTCGCCAAAGATTCTCTCTTTGCGCGCATCAATCTGCACGGCGATGAACTAAATATGTACCACCGCGTACACGAGGCGCTGGCAGAAAAAATCCCCCTGCCAGACCTGACCGTTTACCTATCTGCCAGTGTAAATACCCTGATGGAACGCATTGCCCAGCGTGACCGCTTTTATGAAAGAACCATCGAGCGCGCCTATATAGCAGACCTGGTAGGTGCTTATGATGAATTTTTCGCCACCACCAATAGTCCATCCCTGATCATTGACAGCAACCCTCTTGATTTTGTCCGCTTTCCAGAACATTTGAAACTGATCGAAAACCGCATTCGCGAAGCACTGGGAATTTCTCCCTACCAACCCGCGCTATTGAACGGAGACTGATATGCATATAAATCGCGATGCCTTGATAAAACTGGCAAAAGATACCGTGGAAAAGCGTTTTGCCCACGACCCGAATGTCACCGCTGTTTTTCTGGTCGGATCGTTACGCCCTGAGCATGCGGTGGTTGAAAGCGCCGCAGATGTAGACTTGTTAGTTTTACATAACGGCGAATTACCTCGAGATAGGGAAATAATCAAACTATCCAATGAATACCACATCGACATCTCCTATGAAAATGCCAGCCTGTATGCCCAACCACGTGAGCTGCGTGGCGATGGCTGGCGAGGTTGGGCGATGTGGGATCCCCACCTGCTTTATCAAAAAGGCCGTTTTTTTGAATACACCCAATCGGTTGTGCGCGCGCAATTTGAAGAGCCTTTGAACATCATCAAAAGATCCCGCTATTTTGCAGAACCCGCCCGCGCAGCCTGGACAGAAATGCAAATGGATCCAGAGAGTGCCAGCCCATTAAAAATTCTGACAGTGGCTTTCAATGCGGCCAATTCACTGGCCTGCCTGAGCGGAACACCTATCCCTGAGCGTAGGCTGCTGGCAGAATTCCCGGCGCGTGCGAACATCCTTGACCAGGCAGACCTGATCCAAACCATCTTTCGGTGTGTTTCCAACAACGTCAGCGTGGAAAAGACCCGGCAATGGCTGCCGGAGTGGGAGCACTGTTTTCTTGCCGCCGCACATTCCCCGGCTGACTTGCGCCTGCATTCCGCGCGCCGGTCTTATTACAAGATAGCCATAGAAAATCAAATAAACAGCGACTTGCCGCGCGCCGCACTATGGCCGATGCTTCATACCTGGGCGCTGGCTTCCGAAAACGGCACCTTTACTGAAGACCATACTCGCGCCTGGCAATCTGTTTGCGCCGAAGCGGGGCTAGATACCGAAGGCTACCCAGAACGTTTGCAAGCCTTGGATAATTTTTTAGACAGGATGGAAGAGATTTTTGAACAGCTAATGGTTGATAATGGCTTATAAAGACGCTGCCATTTTGGGATACTGAAAAGACACAAAAAGAGCATTATTCCTAAAAATCTGTGGATAACTCCCCTAAATCTGTGGATAACTGACTCTACCTGTGGACAAACCGATCACCTGTTCGGTTTTGAGACAAAAGCATACCCCCCGTATATGGGGGGTATGCTTTTGAAGAGCCTAATTATAGTTTATTATAGCGACAGGATTTGACTCTTCAAAAGAAGCCCAATTCCATCCCCAACCGGATACTTATATCCTTTTCCGTTTTTCCACCATTGGTGGTGGTTTGCTGACCCATCAGCATCCACATGCAGGGCACATGCAAAGTTATCCACATATCCACAGGCCCTACTGCAAATACTATATA
>CAINXK010000170.1 GCA_903854805.1 uncultured Anaerolineae bacterium | reverse complement strand
TGTTGGACCTGCCGGTGCAGGCTCAACGCTGGGCGCGTTCGCAGGGGCTGCAGCTTTTATCTGATTTTGGTGAACCTGATGCGAAGAAAGAAATACTGCTGATGATCTCACCTCAACCAGGCGCAACTTATCATATTTCAGGCCAGCTCGAGCGTTCCGTCCAACAAATCCCGCTGGAAGCGCTGGCGGGGGCTGGCCTTGGCAGTGTATCGCTGTGGGTGGACGGTCAGCAATACAGCAGTTTTTTGGCTGCGCCATATGTCAGTTGGTGGCAATTGGTGGAGGGAACGCACCAAATTTGGGCTCAGGCGCGCTCCCCCAGTGGGCTGGTGATCAGAAGCGAGACAATCGAGATTATAGTCACAAAGTAGGATAATTTGAAATTACTTTGACAATTCCACATTAAACATTTGTTCTGCGAATTGGCGCCATTTGCCCACAACTTTCATCGCGAGGAGCGTGCTTTCCGCGACGTGGCGATCTCTTCCCTGGCGAGAAGATTGCCACGACCGGCAGAGTGCAAGAACGCCGGTCTCGCACATCGTCCCGTATCTCTTACGGGAATGACAGCTATGCGTAATTATGACATTGTCAGATCAGATATGGTTATTTGTTTTCACTCTGTACTTCTTGATAGAGGGCCATATTGTCAATATCCAGCAGCTTGATGACCGGCTGATTGGTCATTTGATCGATGGAATAGCGGCTTTTTTTGACAAGTATATATGTTTTGCCGAGACTTATTTTGGTCTGCTGGGCAGGCTGGGGCATTTTATAGTACCAACAATAGAAATAAAACGGCCAATCCGCCGTGTCGGTGACGTGAACGGCATCAGCCTCTGTCAAAATAGGACGCAGGTATTCGGCTGCCAGCTGCGCTTCGGGGAAGGCGCTGGTGTCGGGGTAATGACTGATGATATCTGCCGACATCAAATAACCAGCGTAGGCGATTGCCATGCAAACCAGGAATATTTTTGTTAACCATTGAATTTGCGGCGTCAGTTTTTCGAGCAAGGCGCAGAATCCATAATCCACAACGATGAAAATGAACGGCAGCGCAAATATCCAGGCGCGGGAATACAAAACGGTCCGCTGCAAGAACATCACAAAGACAGCTCCGACCAGGAGACCCGGTAACAGAAGCGCAATTTCCCAGTTCCGGCTGCGGATTGCGCGAAGCAGGCCGGCCAGCCCAAAGATCAATCCAAAGACCAGTACAAGCAATGGAACATCCCGCGTCAATTCGACCAGCGTTTTCTGCATCTGCGGCCAAAAATTTGCAAAGAACCCGGGCCAGCTCAGAGACTCAACATACTGATTTGCAACAATGGGTTGAATGCCATTTGCAATGACAATTACCGGTGAATAGAGGATGAAGCAAAATATTCCGCTCAGAGCCCCAAAAAGAAGGGTTGCCTTGAGAATATTTTTTATATTATGATGCTTGATCAAATAGATCAAGACCACCAGCCAACAGAACATCCCTGCCACACCCACCAACATGGATGGGATCGTAAACATCCCCATAGCGGAGATCAACGCAAGTAAAATGATTTTGCCCGACGTTGGGTTTTTGATCATTCGCAGACTGACAAAAGCAGCCAGGAGCGTCAGAACCATGATCAAAGTATAGCCGCGCGCATTTGAAGAATATAAAATAACATATGGGAAAACTGCCGTGATGATGGCTGCCAAAACACCTGAATGTTTTTCAGGGTTCAAGGCGCGGGCCAGCCCGAAAACCAGCGGGATGGTTAATAGCCCCATTAGAAAAGCCGGAAAACGGATCGAGACCGGGCTGGCGCCCAGGATAAGAATTGAACTTTTTACAAACAGGGTGTGGAGAACGTGGTTATTCGGAACCTGATAATCAAACAAAGCCAACAGATCTTTATTCGCGAAGTTTAAAAAAGTGTAGGATTCATCTCCGCGCATAGGCTGGGATAAGAAATAGACTCTGACACCCGCGCCAAGCCCCAGCGCAATTAACGGCCAGAACAATTCGCGCCCAGACTCACGATAAAACTGTTTGAATATAGCCCAACAACTGCAGAAACTTAGCCAGGCCTGCTTCAGCCCTTGCACTAACCTGGCTGTGAGTGTCTGCCCTCTGGCAGCCAGGAATAAACTAAAACATGCCATCCCAAACAAGATGATCCCATACGCAACAAATACCTGCGCGATAATAACCGAGCGCTCAGCCCACAGGCCGGAATGAATTATGAAATTTAGAGCTCCAGGGCCCAAGCGGTTGCCACCCATCAGGCACAAGAGAGCGCCAAGCAGAAATAGAAAAACGGATTCGAGATAAATAAGGCGTAATTTCATCTGTTTTTTTTGATTTCTTTCAATCCAATAGAATAATTTTTGTAATTACTTTGACAATATCACAAGGGAGCATCTCTGAAAAAACACATCCAAATCATGTGGAAGCTTGCCAATCGATGATTTTCCCGCAAGTGGTTTTTTAAAGAATTTCTATCCGTGACCATTTTACAGCCGATCGATGGCTTTCCCGCAAGTGGTTTTTCCTGAAGGGCATTTCCGATGCCCTTCAGGAAAAACCACAAAAAAACCCTGTTCTGCTGTTCTCAGGAACCCTTTTCGCCCAGAAAATCCTCGGTGAGATTACCTTTTTTTATGCAATCCTGTTTATAGAGATGCACCCATGGCACACTGTCAAACTACTCAGCGGGCGTTTTTGCAGGTCAGGGATATGCCTGAAAAAGAAAAGAGGATGTTTTATTGTGGATATTTGACGGATAAATATCCGTCAAATATCCACTTGCGGGGCAACTATGGATGCGGTTGAGGCGGGATTTGCTTAAGCAAATCGCGGCGAAAAGTCACTTATGGTTTGATGACAAATTCAGTCCCTGCGCTCCGGCCGGCAACATCCGGGAAGTAGAATTCCCTGGCAGTGGTGGGCAGAACATGGAACTTACCAGGGGTGCTGGCACGCGCCATATAGGTGATGGTGTAGGTCCCGGCGGGCAAGTAGTCAGCAGACATGACCACTTTTTCATCATAGATCTGTTTATAGTAAAAATACCACCAGCCCCAACCGTAACGATCGAAATCCTGTGGTTGGTAACGGGTTGGAATCTGCTGGGAAGTCATCAGCGATACATCGACATCTTCCAACCCGGCAGGCAGTGGGTTGTCAATGACGACATAATGCAGGCTTTGCGGCACAACCAGGGTCAGACGCACCTGCACCAATTCACCACGGGCAACCTCAGCGATAGGGGTTTTCAAATCGGCGGGAGCATAGTACTGCTGCGAAACCAAAATACCCTGGTCGAGAGCCGGAATATCCTTGACCGGCAGAGCATAATCCATGTAGGCCGTGTAATAGAGCATGCCAGGACCGGCGCTACGAGTCAAAACAAGATAATTGACCTGATCAGACAGTAGTTTTTCCACGTCCAGGCGCAAGGATGTGGTTTCAGACAGATGGGCTGCATCCGCCTGTTTGGATGCTAGCAAATCCCCATTCAATCCAATGGCGTACTCGTAATCGGTCTGGAATTCCCCGGAAAACGCGAGCCAGTTCGTAAGGGCCATCAACGACCAGGCGGTTTCCTGGGTGGAGTACCAGTGGCTGCCCTCGCGGTGCTTCATTAACCAGCGAATACCATCCGGGATGAGGACATTTTGCGGATCAACCTGGATGAGCGCATTGAGAACGATGGCAGTAGTACGCACATCCGTATTCCAGTTCCAATAATCAACTTCTTTTTCATTCCACCATGTGCCGGCAGCGGATTTCGCCACAACGCTGATAATTTCGGAGAGCAAACGCTGGATGCGTTCATCCTGTGGGTTTTCAAGCTGCATGGCTTGCAGCAGGAATGCCTTTCCATATATATCCAATTTTTCGCGGTTAGTCATCAGGGAAGAAACCCTGATCCCGTTCGGGCGACCACCCTGCGCCAGGGCATACAGCATGAAAGCTGCCTGGTTGTTCTGCCAGGTATCGTTACTCCAATAGGTGTAGGGGAGCTGAGCTTCGAGATAGATCAGACCCTGCTCTTCTGTATTGGCAGGAAAAACGTAGCCGGATTTGCGCGCTTCGACCAATCCCAAAATGACATAGGCGCTGGTGGTGGGCTGGCTTTCAGATCCAGGCCAAAGACCCCAACCGCCATCCGCGTTTTGATTGCTGATGATGCGCTGTAAAGCTGGCTGAACCTGCTTATCAAGCCCATTCTGCAAATCGCCTGAGGTCTTACCCGCCAGCTTGAGAGCCTCGAGCGAAACCAGGTTGGGCAGAAATCGCGAAACGGTCTGCTCCATGCAGAGATAAGGATAGTCATTTAGATAAGTCAGACCATCAAGCATGGAGGCCGCCAGGGAAGGCGAGACATCCAGATTGAGCGTGGCACTCAATGATCCGTCAAAACCGGCCAGGCTGACGGCTTCGGTAACCGAGCCAGCCTCGTGTAAAGCCCCAGCGCTGCCAATCGTCTCGATGACATGGTAAGCCAGTACAGGCAAACCCTGTCCCGGCAAGGTGCCAAGGGTTGGACGGGTAGAGTCGCTGTATTGGCCGCTTTCAACACTGGCGACCAGGTCCACCCGCTGGGCTTTTGGCGCAACAGCGGCATTCCAGCTGACATAGGCCTGTTGCCTGGGCGCCACGGTAACGTTTTGGAGCACCATGGAGCTGATGGTTAGACCTTCGGCTTGCAGATTGACCTTGACACTGAGGGCCTGGTCTGTGTTGTTATGCACCAACGCGCCAATGGTGACCGCATCACCCACCACGAAAAAGCGCGGGGTTTGGAGCTGGATCTGGAGTGGGCGGGTACTGAGTAGTTCACTTTGGGACTCACCGACACGGGTATCGTTAGTGATTGCTCGTGCAGTCATTTGCCAGGTGGTCAGATTATCCGGAAGTATAACCTGCACCTGGGCTGTACCGTTTTCAGCGGTCAGCACAGTGGCCTGCCAGAAGGCGGTATCCTTGAAGTTCTCACGCACAGTGACGATACCGGTATCCCCTTCGCCTTTGCCGCCACCGCCGCCGCCGGAGTGTTCACCGGTTGGCGAAGTTTCCTGGTAATTTGCGTTGAAGTCCTCGGCATTAAGCACAATGCTCGAGGCGCTTATAACACTCAAACCGCGCTGTGGATAAAAGACTTCCAGCAATGGCGAAGTATTGGAGGGCACCAGCGCCAGAACAGCCTTATCCACCAATGCCAGTGAAACATCTGCCTGGACCGGTTTGCCATCCAGGTCACTGGTTTTGACAGTGTAGGTGACCGTATCACCGGGCCGGGCTATAGACTTGTCGCTCTCCAGGCTGACAAAAATGCCCTGGCGCGCAGGATTGATGTTAATACGCAGCAAGCCCATTTTGAAATCGGGAGGGGCCTTGCCATCTGCGCCTTTGACCACCATCACAGAGACATACATGACCGGTGCCATATCTGATGTAATCGGCAGTTCATATAGCGTGCTGTTATTCTTAAGTTTGACCACCTTTTTCTCGTATATATGACCACGTTCGGTGGTTATAAGGGCGTAGTTCTCGCCTTCAAAAGGCTGGGCAATCAGGATTTTGGCGGTATCGCCAGGGTTATAGCTATTTTTATCAGCAACCAGCTGAAATGAGCGGTCATTACTCTGTCGCCATGGGATATAGTCGGTACTTGAAACCCACAGATAGGCTGAAGCCTTGCTCGGACGACCTTTTTCATCCTTGGCAGTTACAGTCGCTTTGAATTCTCCTCCGGAAAGTGGAGTGAACAAAACCGAGGCCAGACCGTTCTCATCCGTGACAGCCGACGCGCTGCCTGCCGGGATATTTTTGACGGAAGACTCCCAACGCGAAACCCCATTCTCATCCTTGCGAATAACACTAAACCAGCGCTGCTCCATAAACACTACGCTAACAGCCTGTTTGGCAAGAGGTTTCCCTTCGATGTCCAACACAATCAGGTTAAAGGTCTGCGCTTCACCGGCTTTACCAACGTAATTCTCGGGGCGAATGCCCGCATGCAGAGCACTACCCAGAACAGTCAGACTGGTGCTGCTGCCAACCAGATTTCCACCCACATCTGTCACGTTGGCGCTAAAAACAACCTGCTGGCTGGGAGAATCCTTCGGCAGTTCGAGCGTTTGAAGCAGTTCAAAGTGACCATTTTCATCGGTCTGCCCCTGGCCTTCTTTTATTACGGGAGGACCCTGGGTACCACTGCCACCATTGTAATAATAATCGTAATAATCATAGTCGCTAAAGTTGTAACCCTCATACGGTTGGGGAGGGCTGTAGAAATATGGCTGCATTTCCATAAACCAGGCCACACTGGCATCGGCCAGGCTGCCACCGGAATAGTAAGCAGCGTCCAGACTGAATTTAGCTTCGTCCCCGTTCAGCACAATCGAACGATCCACTCCGGCTGTCACCTGAAATTCAGGTTTGACATATTCGGCCACCCGAAAGTCAGACCAGCTCAAAACAGTGTCACTTCCGGATGTTTCGCGAACAGTGATGGAGTAATTGCCCACAGGAGCATCGACGCCGAGCATGTATTCACTGGCAAAGGTACCGGTTTTGGAAAGTGCGACTGCACCACCAAAGACCTTGCCCTGTTCATTTTCGATGGTAAGGTAAACCTGGTCGAGAGCCGGCAGGCTGTAATGTAGATCATCATTAGTGCGCACAATCCCCTTAATGTAAACCGGCTGATTAGGGCGGTAAAGCGGTCTTTCAGTATAGGTATAGGCGAATGTACTTTTGACCGGGCTCCAATAATCGGTCCAAATGCCAAATTGGCCTTCGTTGACTCCCGAACCCCACGCAAGCGCCGCCAGGGCCAGATGGTTCGGATCGATAGACTGGACATATTGGACGTTTGCGGCTTCCACTAGATGAACAAGGCCGTTTTTATCGGTGCTGCTCTTGCCGACAACATTCCAGACATCGTCATAAAAGACCAGGGGCATTCCAGACACGGGCTGACCGCTTTCAGAATCCACCAGCCAGGCGATGGCTTCATTCTGAGTAGCCTTGAGCGCCAGGTTGTGATTGGAGACAATAAAAACGGCACCCTGCAAAAAGCGGTTTTGAGGAGTAAGCGGAGCCGCATTCAGGCCAAGATAGTAATAGCCTGGCTCAAGCGGTTTCTGGTCATCCAGCCGAAGCAAGATGCGTGCAAAACTGTCTTTCTCCGCCAGCAGTTCAGGCGACCACTCGCGTAGAAGGGTGCCACTGCCTTGCCCCAGGTTATCCAGCTGCTCCTTCCCACCCGACAAAGCGGAGAACTCATCAAATGTAAGGCTGTAAAGCGAGATCCTGGCAATCTCCAGGTTGGTGTATTCGAAGTAAACACCCTGCTCGCTGTACTGACGGTAGATAAGGGGATAATTAGGCGTCACCAGGCGCGCCTGTGGGGATAAACCAGCAGTTTCAAAACTGAAAGAAAGTTGACTGGTGATGGGATTGCCGTAAATATCTGTCAACCCTGGCAGAATACGGACGACATATTCATGCGAAGGTTCTAGCCCGAGGATATCAAGCCGGTTTTGGTCTTCACGATAAAACAGTTTGACTGGCTCCTTGGGCTCAGGTAAAATCTTGACCCGGGTTTTCATACTTTCAGCTTTCATCTGTGTATTGAAATTAATACTGGCAACCGATGAAAACGAGTTCTGGCGACCTTCAGATGGACTGACGCTGGTAATGGCCGGCAGGGGAGCGGTGGCAATTTTAATACGATAAGATTCCTTGAGTGTACCGCCGTCCAGAGCCTGCGCAGATGCCGCAATCACCAAATTATAAAAACTGGCGATCGCAAGGCGGTTGGCATGCGTAATCGTCAATTCGGTGGAATTTGTATTCCAGCTCAATTTGACCGGAAAATCCTGACCGGTTTCCAGGTTGTGAAGCGATAGGGCTGCAGCAACGCTGGCCTGGTCCATGGGCTGGTTGAATACAACCACAAAAGTCTGGTCCAGACGCACGTCCGAGACTGTATCCACAAAACCCTGTCCGAGATCCTTGAGGTCAAATTCAAGCACAGAGGGCGCGCGGGTGGTAAAGCTCCAGGCATAATCACTGCCAAGCAAGGTGCCGGTATTGTCCTTCAGCCCGCTGCGCACACGCACGCGGTAGTCAGTACCGCTCTTCAAACCAGTTTCCGGTTGGAATACATATACAGATGAATTGACCCAACTCCCCGTCCCGAGCAGCGCAGGCTGGATGGTGATTGGGCTGGGCAGATTGGCCTGATTCTCCTTGGTCATTAAAGGGATGACAGGCTTATTAAAAATAACCGTGATAGAGGTCTTGTTCTCAACATCGCTGGCACTATCGGCCGGAAAAACCTGGCCAACGGCAAGTTCGTCAGTGGTGTGAAATGCCAGACGGATTTCTTGGGGCAGGCTGGAACCGTCGCTAGCAGTGGCTGCTACAGAAAAGATGCCGGCAAAGGTCTGACCAGCCGGCAAAACCCGGTCTGGGCGAAATTGGAAGGTTTGGGGGTCGCTCCAACTGATTTTACCTGCCAAAGATTTTCCGTTTGAATCAATAAATTGCCAGGCCGTGGCGGTTTTGTCTGCCCGCATTGGACGATCAAAAGTAATTTCGATTAACGGCGAGAGACCGATCCGTTCGCCAGGCAAAGGATTCTGGCGCACAATTTGAGGGTATGCCGCAGGGGTCATGTCGATTGAGAGCCTGGTAGGCACAGGCGTCAGCTCTGGGACCGGGGTAAGACCTGCACACCCGGATGACAACAAGCCAAGAAATAAGACAGCGATGGGTGCAATCCAACGAGTTTGGTTTTTCATTTTGTTCCTCATGCAATTCTTCTTTATGCAAGACTTCAACACAATTGAACTTAATCACGAGCTATGGCGGCTGATCAAAAAAACATTTCCGGAAAGGGAAGGATTATTTCAATAGGGAAACCAGGCATTCAAAACCATAGTAGAACTAGCAGATTGATTTTTCGAAAACGTTTTCCCAAAAAACAGTAAGCAAAGACACACAATTATATTGTAGACGCAAAATTACCAGAATTTGTTCCATAACTATAACCCCGACGAGAAAAACATAACAACGGACCAAGATACGATTGTTTATCGAAGCCATCAATGGAAATAAAAAATCCACAACCTTTTTGGCAGGCAGTGGATCATTAATGCTCTTATTATATATACCCCAGCCGAGCTGGCAAACAGATAGCTGCAAATACTAACAGTTGGAAATGAGCCCACCAACCTGTAAATAAATTGAACTAATAAATGCCCTGATGTTTACGGGTAAGCTGAATGAAGGTACTGATTTCTTCAGGTGATTGCAGCTCAATTCCTGATAGCATTGAATAGCCGGGTGCCCAGAAATCGCCGGAAAGGTTTTGTTGTTTATAGCGAGGAAACTCGTTCAGAATCTTTTGCGAGGTGTGCTGGCGGGTGATACGCATGATATGTGCCGGATTTACTGTTGTCGGAACCGAAATCGCCCATTGAAGATAGCCGGGGCGAACAATTACAGATTCTAGGCGCCAACCGAAGGATACACATATTTCCTTCATCCAGACCGGCAGATTGAAGGTTATGTCACCGGTCAAATAATGATCGCTGAAACGGGGAATTAGCAAACACGCATAGGATAATTCATTCGGGTTTTGATGCAAAACATCCCTCTGAACACCCGCGTCAGAAATCAGACCGGTGGATAAATGATCCTCTTCAAGCTTTGAATCGGAGGAGACAAAGTTTACGCGTGAGGTCGTATTGAATTGACTTTCTTTTTGCCCAATTTGCATTTGTTCCGTTTCAGGAGATGCAGACTCAAAGTAATTCACTCAAACCTCGTTAGTAGTTCTTTTTCATAAAGGTGCTGGCTTCAATTTCCAATAATACGGGGCATGATCAAAATAATCAAAGCCAACCGGGATTATTTTTGCCTGTCAAACCGGGCCACTCTCCACAATAACCAACCAGGGAAAGGGTTTTGTGAAATCGATCCTAAGTAATTGATTGCATGCCGTAACCAGAAAAATCTTCAGATTAACAAAACGGTACAAAGTAATACATTAATTATTATACCAGCAGCGCTATTAGAAGGCAAAAACATAATCGTAAAAACGGGGTAAATTTCTGGTAAAATATTCCTGTCACTTTATTAAACCAAAGGGAAATGTTATCTGTAGGAAGCACTACAGCGGAGTCAGGAAAATCGAGGTTCATTATGGGTGTTGCGAATATATTGGTTATCGAAGATGACGAAATCGTAGCAAAGACGATTGAACGTTGTCTGCGCGGGGGAGAGTATCGTGTTCAATTGGCAAACACCGGGGTGGCTGGTTTACGTGCTGCCCGCCGAAAGATTCCTGATCTTGTAATCCTGGACGTAATCATGCCCGGAATGGATGGGTATACCGTTTGCAAAGAAATGCGCGAGGATGCGCTGCTCAAAGACGTGCCTGTTTTGTTTTTAACTGCAAAAATTAAAGTTGAAGACACAATTATTGGCCTGAGCGTTGGAGCGGACGATTATTTAGGAAAACCATTTAATGTAGATGAACTGCTCTTAAGGATAAATGCCATCCTGCGGCGCACCAAACACCTGAAACAACCAGATGCAAAGCCAGAAACCGGTACAGATGCAAGCGGGGAGCAAAAAACCCGTCCGCTCAGCTCCTCTGACGAAAACCATATCATCCGCATCGGCGATTATTCATTAAACACACGCACTTATATTTTCAGCAGTCCAATCAAAGGAAAATTTCGTGTCACGCCGGTCCAATATGCTTTACTCTACCACCTGATGACCCACCCTAATAAGATATTTTCACCGTCACAATTGTTAGATGAGGTGTGGGATTATCCCAGTGATACAGGCAGCGCGGATCTGGTTCGAGTACATATTAAGAATCTACGCGAATCCATCGAAGAAGATCCAAAAGTCCCTGTGTTTATCAAAACCATACAAGGATACGGATATACAATACAGGTTGATGAAGGAATATAAACCTGTTTCCTGGGTAATTCGAGATTTCTAATAGACCCGAAACAGGAACAGGCCGAGGAAATTTTCGATTAGTTAATCGAAAATTTCCTCGGCCTGTATATTGCGAAAACAAATTTCAATCATTAAAACCTGGCCGGAAACCAAAGCATTGGGAACCGCTCAACACAAGCAAATACTTTTTTAGCAGATACCATCTCATCCAAGTCCGGAAAGTTTCGGGAGAGAGACCGTTATCATACTGTTCAACAAAACTGGAAGATAATTCTGATCTGTGAGACCAAGTTACTTAACAGAACTTCTATCGTCGCCTCGTCTGGAGAAATTGAATGCAAGATATAACGAATGACAATAACGATCTATCAACCGAGCTGATGATCCTCGAGACTTTAGTCAATGAACAGAACAGGCATATCGATCAAAATACTCTACAGGTCAACGCCGTCAGCAATATCAGCGATTATGTAAAATCCGATGAGACCCTATTAATCTTATTCGATTTTGAAAACCCAGAATTGGCAATCAAAAAATTGCTCGGCGCCGAACACAGCTGGAGAAATGAAGACTCTTTTCTGATCAAAAACAGCAGCCTCTGCAATCAGCTCACTGAAGACATTCTTCTCGTGGATGAAAAAACGCTTTCCAACTCCGAGCCCGATCCCCTCATATATGATACATTTACCACTCCTATTCGAGAAGCGCTCCTGGTTCCACTCAGCGTTAATAAAAAAATTCTTGGGGTGATCGTATTCATCAATCCATTGTTCGATTTGATGAATGAAAGAAGAAAAAAAATATTAGAGATCATCATCAAAGGATTGGCCAATGCAATTTATGCGGTCGAGCATAACCGACGATTAATTGTGAGTAATGCTGATCTTGAGGCAAGCCAATGGGAGATCTTGAACTCTCGAAACACGCTTCGAACCTTTTTTGATAATATCCCTTCGTGTGTGTATATCGTTGACCGTTCCTATACCATCATGGCGATTAACAGTCGCCGAAGTGAGAGAGTTAATAAAGCACCTTATGAGCTGGTCGGGGGGAAGTGCTATGAGAAATTGTTCGGAAACTCGAGCCCATGCCCACTCTGCCGGGTAGGCGAAGCATTCGAAGGTATTCCGGCTGTTCGGAACCTGCGCGAATGGGGCCCACAGGAAACCTTTATCCACTGGGAGATTACAACCATCCCCATCCGAGAAAATCAAAATTATGTCAATCAGGTGATCATCTTCGATGAAGATATCACTGAAAAGTGGATACTGGAAGCAAACCTGATTCAATCAGAGAAGCTGGCATCGATTGGACAGCTGGCTGCAAATGTGGCCCATGAAATCAACAACCCCCTGGCTGCGATTATTGCCAATGCGCAGTTATTATTGCGAGATCTGTCAGAAGCAGATGAATATACTGTTGATTCGCTTAAATTGATCGAAACTGCCGGAATGCGAGCCGCGAAAATCGTCAGCAATTTATTGGAAAGCGCACGCAAAGAAAAGCACGATGAGTTCGAGGAAGCATCACTTAATGAAACAATTAAAGATGCCATCTCCATGCTTCAATACGAAATCAACAACCGTTCCATCACGATCAAGCTGGACATGGATACAGGTATTCCCGCCATTTTTGCAAACAAAAACCAATTAAAAGGTGTCTGGATCAACCTGATCACAAATGCGCTGGGCGCATTCGAATCAAACGCAGGGATAATATCAATTTCGACTCGTTATGAGAGTAATGAGTTCCGGGTTGTTTTTGCGGATAACGGCAAGGGAATTTTACCTGAGCATAAGAAACGAATTTTTGAACCTTTTTTTACCACCAAGGAAGCAGGAAAAGGTACCGGATTAGGACTATCTGTCAGCTTGCAGGTAATTAAAGACCACCACGGCAACATCGATGTTGATTCGGAACCAGGGAAAGGTGCAAAATTTATTATTATCATACCCGATATCGAACGTGGCCGAGATTGAGACCCGGCAACGCGATACGACAAACCGAAATCGATCCCGCCTGATCAAATGATCAGGCGGGATCGATTTTCAATGAGAAACCAGCAGCAAATACCTGGTTAGTCCCGATTAGACTCCAGGCGTCAAACGAGCCAGACGAAAACCGATGGAAGGCGAAAGGTGGTTTGCTAATATTCCCTCTCGGGCAGCACAGCGAGCCAACTTGCGAGTATAGTACCAAGCGCCGCCTCGGACCACATATCGCCCAGCTGGTTTGAAATCTTCGCGGTCAGTATCCGGTCGATAGGGATAAGGCATAAACAACGATTGTGTCCATTCCCATACGTTTCCAACCATATCTGCCGCTCCACAAACGCTGTCGCCACCTGGAGAATACTCACCCACGGCTGTTGTACCCTTTTTTACAGATTCGGCCGTATTGCAGCGCCAAGGATCAAAAGTATTCCCCCACGGATAAATGCGAGCGTCATCGCCTCGTGCTGCGCGTTCCCACTGTGCTTCGGTTGGTAAGCTGAAAATCAGGCCGGTTTTTTTGTTCAACCAGGTAATATAAGCTTCAGCGTCAATTTTTGACACTCCGACAACCGGATGGGTTTGTGTATCTTCTTGATAGGTAAAACCGGTCCAATTCCGTGGAAGACGGTGACCCACATCCCAGATAAAAGTGTGATAATCGCCATTCGTAACTGGATATTGCGCAATTTCAAAAGCCGGCAGGGAAACGAAATGCTGCGGTCGCTCGGCCGCAAAAAGATCGTTATCAGACCATTCATAAGCCCAGTCTGACTCTTTTAACTGTAACATCTTGATGTCATCATCGCTGGTGCCCATCAAAAATCTCCCCTCCGGGATCTGGATCATGAAAGGGGGTTTTACCTTGTTGGATGGTGGAGGAGTGACTTCCCATCCTTCTGCATTCAATTTTGAGCTTGATTTTGTCATCCTAGACCTGATCCCTATGCCTGGTTGAGGATAGTAGTATAAAGTCTTAGCACCTTATCAATGTTACCATTAATATCCTGGCTAAGAGCAAACAAGAATGGTTCCCCGGCCGCTTTTTTTCGATAAACGCCGAGATGATCGACAGAATTCGAAATTACATTTTCCCAGTCAGCGGGTAAATTCTGAACCAAGGAACCGTAAGAAGACAGCGGACGAAATGATACCAGATCGCTGGCAATCCATGGAATTTTGGATACCATAAATTCAAGCAAACTGATCCAACTGGCACGAAGATCATAATCTCCATGAAGAGGAACCAGACCAATATCCAATTTTGGAAGAATATTGGCCCATTCTTCGAATAATACCGTCGGATATAAGATTAATTGGGATGGGGGAATGTTCACATCACCGATTTGGAACTGCCCAGAATCGCATAAAACCAGTCTAACATCTGGGTATTTGCGACAAATATTTTCCATGGCTTTTATTAAACCACTCTTTGCCAAACTGGGATTTCTAGCGCCACTGCACAACCCAATCCAGATTTCAGCGCCATGATCCTGTTTCAAAGCCGGGTACTGGTCCGTATTGAGATAATCCGGGATCTCCAAGACACTCGTGTAATGAGCCCAATCATCGGCAAGACGAGAAGAAGGCACGAAAGCAGCGTCCACCAGGCCGAGCCCCCACTTAAATTGTTCCAATGGTGCCGGGTCAATGACGGTATCAGATTTTTTGTCCCCATTAAAACATTTTTCCAGCGGCATCCCATCCACCCAGAATGAATAACCCGGGGAATCTGGTGCAAGAAAATTGACGGCCTGGTCAAAATCCACGACCACTTTTTTATCACGCGCCTTCCAATACTGCACAGCCCTAAGGACAGGCCCATATAAATAGCGATGAACAACCAGTAAATCCGAGCCGGCACAAATACGCTGGGCTTCTGGTGTATTTTGAATAAAGGAGTTTATATCCAATAAATTCGCGGTGTGCCAACCCATACGATTAATCGCGTCAGCGAAGTTCCGGCAACGTAATTGAACACGGAATTGATCTGCTGGACAAACAGAGTGAACATAGGTGACGATCACTTTAGAGCTCCAAATACAAATAGGTAGGCATCAATTTTCCTGCGTACGTGGAAATGAGATACCTTTGTGAGTTACCTGGGTGACAAGATCCAACCATAATCGACCTAACTGGCTCATTTCTCTCGTTTTGGCCGCGGACTGTCCAGCCTTTGCGAGGTTGTTACGCAGGTCTCGATCCATGACCAGGTGTCTTAGATTGAGGTGCCATTCATCCAGAGACTCGGAAATGATACCTCCCGCCACCCAGCGGCGAAATGAAGGGATCGGAGACGCTATCCAGGGGATACCTTTTGCACCCGCTTCCACAAGTATCGTATCGGGGAAAGAAATATTGTAAGGTGTATTACGCAACGGAACCATCAGGATATCGATCTGACTGAGTAAATAGGGGAATTCCTCGGAAGCAACCAGTGGCAGATACATACGCCGGTGTTCGGGTAAGTTCTCAAATAATCGGTAAGCCTGGGGATTACCGATTATAACAATGCGCGTATTGGGAAATTCGCGAATGATCCGGATGATATAGCGGCGAATGAGTGCCAGGTCTTCCAACTGACCACTGGAATCGACCCAACCAATATTGATGGTTGAGCGAGGAGGGGCGCTTTTTTGCCATAACTCATTTTGTCGAGACCACCCATCCGGAATTACACTGATATTTTGAGCTACACCATTCAAAGCTGTCGCCAGCATATCAGATGGAACGGTTATCATATCAGCCAGAAGCATCATGGATGTATAGGCGCTTCCACGAGTATGGGTCCCCAACCCTTTTGTACTGTAATCGCGGTGAGAAATCGGCTGTTTTTCAAAGTCTGTATCCAGATCAAGAATTACTGAAATATCCGCAGCGGATAAAGCTGACAGGCTTTCCAGCAGCCTGGGATTCGTATGGGGATTACTGGTAATGACAACATCTGGCACAGGATCACGGCCCGGAATATACTCACCTTTTTCGGTGACCAGACAGCCATAAGATTCCAGAGCAGGCTTGAGCAGTGTCATACGATTAGATTTTTCTTCCATATCGGCATATAGCAATAAGATATTACCTTTAAACTTAAGTGCGACCGCATCAGTATTATCCTGGCTCAAAAGTTCATCATCTTCCTTGGAAACCAATTGATGATCAATGTTGAGCTGCAGAGCCTTTAAAGCCTGGGCCAGGTCAGGTTTCCCGTCGGCATACGCCTGCCGAATATTCAATTCGAGTAAGGCTGGCATAAGCTCATCGATTTCATCCAAATGTCTTGAAACCAACTCGGCAGGGCTGTCACTGTTTATGATCTTATCAAGTAAGACCGCAGCTCTGACAATATCATTTTCATCAATGGTCTTGGTTTTACCGGTGAGCCGTTGAAGTAAGCGAGCAACAGCAGCGAGATCGGTGGGAGCAAGCTCCTCAGCTCCACTATCCTCAATCTCATCAGCCATACTGATCTGGCGTTGAATATTTTTATTTTCCGGATCCAGCTTTTGGGCATGCAGATAAATTTTTCTGGCAGTCTTGCCATCACCGCTTGCGAGGTAACAATTACCAAGAATCAGAAGAGTCTCAAGGTCGTCGGGATAATCCAGCAAGATTTTGCTGAAAATTTCCAACGCCTCTGCGAGTCGATTTTCGTTCAGATATGTTCGACCTAAGATCTTTCTGACTTTTAATTCTGATTGCATCGATGGCGCCTGATAAATAAAATATCAAAACAAACTCATTCTGGCGATTGGAGCATGCATACAATAATTCGTATTTCCTCACGTGGCGCATTGGCTGGTCGAGAGAAACTCCCCGAAGGGGAAGAATTATTTTGTGGAATTTTAGCAGATCTATATTCGCTTAAACTCCACCGGCAGGGAAACCAATCATTCAAAATCACGGTAGAAAAACAAATTGGGTCATGGTGAAACATTTTTCGAGAGAACGGTGAGTAAATGCAATAATTCAACGATAAACTCAGAAAATATTTAACAACAAAAACTTATTGCCAATAACTCAAAAATATATTGTCAAGAATTCATCCAGGATACGGACATCCAGATGGAAACGATCAAATTTTCGATTATCGTATACACTGCGGAGCTTTTCGGAGGCGCAACCAGAGTCTACAACTTTAAATTTACCACGTATTTAATATAATTGAAAAACGGACTTTATCCTATAAAGCCCCCCTGAATATTGCGTAAAGATGGGATAAAACTAATTCCGTCGATCCCGATTTTATGTGGCGTTTACTGACATTTTCCAGCTTTATACATATAATTAGAAAACTATGATAAAAAATTATCCGCAACTTCCTTCGTCATACGGAGTGACTGGCACAAATCTCCAGACCAGTAAGACAACCACAACATCTGCCGATATTGTATCATCCTTCAAGGAGATATTTTCCACCATGATGATGTCAGGCGGCCTGACGTCATCCGATTCGCAATCTTCTGGTGGCACCACTGACTTTATGGCTCCGCTCATGCTGATGCTGCTTGAAAAAATGATCGCACTCCAAGTGGATCAAAACTCGTCTGGGACAAATACCGACCAAACGACCTCTGCCCTAGCTACGGAAGCCGCAGCATCCAAGATCAGCCAAACGATCACGCCCCAACCCCAGGGCCGACCGGTAGAAGGTGTGCTGACCCAGGACTATCATCCCGGACACAATGGCCTGGATTTTGGCATTGTCGTTGGGACTCCAATCAAAGCAACCATGGATGGCAAGGTTATCTCTGCCGGCTGGAATGAGCAGGGATATGGTAATCTGGTGATTGTAGAAAATGGCCCATATCGAACTTACTTTGCCCATCTTTCCAGCATCCCGGTTGAGGTCGGCGATACAGTCACGGCAGGAAACACGATTGGTCTATCCGGCAATACCGGATATTCCACCGGGCCACATCTACATTACGAAATTCGCAAAAACAATGTTCCCATCGATCCAACATCTGTTACATTAGGGGTCAGCGGGTAAGTAATTCAATAAAACCGGCCAAACACCGGTTTTATTCTAAAATATTCAAAAGATGATGGCGAGAGACTTACATTGATATCTAGCACAGATTTGTATGCACTATTAGGCCAAATTTACAGAAACCAGTCAGAGATCAGGCTGCTGAATATTTACAAAGGCCTGCCTATTTCCTATGATGCCAGCATCAGCTCGCTAGCCAATTCAGAAATTCACGTTACCAGCAATATGTACCAAATTGCCTGCATGTATCACCAGCGAGAAACCTATATCCAGGAAAAACAACTACCCTACACGATCCGGTGCCAGGTAATGAGCCTGAATCTGGCAAAAGAAGATGCTCTTTTGGCCAATTTTGAAATGGTGACAAACGACATCGGCAGCCGAATGAACATCAGGGTAGAACCCAATGAACCACTGGTAGGGGTTGTCCAATTCAAAGGTTATCCGAATAAGATTATTGCGCCAATCGCCGATATCTCCATCTACGGAGCCAGCATTTTTATTGATGATTTTTTGTTTCCGGTCCGGTTGTTTCAGATTGGGAATGAAATCAGCATGGCCATTTCATTCCCCGAGATGACCCTTCAAAAAACCAGGAAGGTAATATTAACGGGCCAATCCGCTGAAAATAGGGGTGCAAGAACGCTGGTTCGCAGTACACCAGCGGTTGGAGTAGATGGAAAAATCGAAGTTAATGCTTGGGGTAAAATCATGGCAGTCCGGCCTGAGCTTAACGAGAATCGCTACAGGGTCAGTATTAAATTCTATATTAAAGACCCTGAACGCGTACTGGTCTCTCAGTATATTTCACAGCGTCAGAAAGAAATTATCCAGGATCTACGGATATTATCTGAAGAATTATATAGTCGCAAGAATTAAGGCAACCACAAGGTAGTGCAAGTATTTATCTACAAACCAAGACCCCGGTTGAACACGGACTTTAGAGAACTCTGAAACAATGAATATTTCCGGACCACTTTCGGTTTCACCGATCAACCCAGTAAATGGCCAGGAGCTGGGTCTCCGGGCATTCCAACGGGTTACGGCTCAAATTCTGTCAGTTAACGGAAGCACTGCGATCTTATCCATAGATGGCTATCCAGTGGTCGCTCAGCTTTCTTCATCAGACCAGGCTGCCGACCTGCTGATGCAACAAACTGCCCAATTTATCGTCACCCAGCTGACCGACCAGGTTGTGACATTAAAGTTTGTGAAGAGTGAACAAACCCAGGCAGCTTTGACCGGATCCATTTCGGCCGGCCCCGAATTGGCCGTACGTTTATTGGAACAAAACGGCATTCAGGTTACAGACAGCAGTCTCTTGCTGGCCAGATCTGCGCTCAAACAGAATTTACCGGTTACGCCAGAGTTGATGACCGAGTTGCTGGGAGTTCTTTCAGAGTATGGTTCTTGGGGGGATGCGCAAGCAGAGCTTGCCACTGCATTGAAGGCAGCTGGTTTACCATTAACGGCCCAAAGCCTGGCATTGGCTTCCCGCCAGGGTGCACAGACTGGTGAGGCATTGGGAAATATGATTGCATTGCTTAGCAATGCGCTGAAGCAAAATCTACCCGCAGAAACCCTTCAGCAATTGAATGCCAGCTTGCGCATGTTGTCAGAGATGGTGCTGCAGTGGGATGGAACATCAAACAAATTAGCAAAGCAGATGAAGACTTCGGTGGATATTCTGGGGAAATCGTTGGAAAATCTATTTCTGGAACAATCTCAAAATTCTGGGCCACTCTCCACGGAAAAAAGCCTGCTATCGCTGGTTAAGTTACAACAAATGCTGAAACAGGACGGAAAAAACGACCTTGCTGACGCAATTGGAAAATTTCTTAGCGATATTCGCCAAAATCATTTGATGAATGTCAAGCCAGATCCGGTTCCGGGTCGAGGGCAATGGTCAGAAATAGGCTTTATTCTGCAACGCACCCCACAAGAAGCAATCGAAGATTTTGCACCGGCCCGTTTGCGTATCGCCCACGAATCGGGAACAGAAGCCGGAAAAATCAACCCGGCCTACACCCGGCTGATCATCCAGGTGGATGTGAAACCCGGCGAAACTATTGAGGTGGATATATCGCTGGTTGATAAGCAAATTCGGACATCCGTAACAGCTCCAGACCCGCTTTGGGTAAAAAATGCCCAGGTTGAGCTTCCATCCCTGGAGAATGCGCTCCAGGCGCTTGGCTTTGATCTAAAAGATGCCCAGATTGGAATTGGTTATCCGCGAGCTTTTGGCGGCATTACAATGACAACCGGCGGCGCGCCGCGAATGACCGTGGATATTGAGGTGTAGTATGGTATATAAACGCTTCAAGTTTTCAAGGCAATCCGCAGAGAACACAAAACCCTTGATGGCAACCGCTTTGCAATATGACCCGAAAACAGGTGGGGCGCCCAGGGTGGTGGCCAGTGGTCAACGTAAAGTTGCCGAAAAAATCATTGAAGAGGCCAAAAAACATAACATCACCATTTACGAAGATTCGGCGCTAACCGCCGCGCTTGCAAACGTAAATATCGGTGAAGAAATCCCCGCAGAACTTTACCAGGTGGTAGCCGAGGTATTGGCTTATATATATCGAGTCACCGATAAGTATCCCAAATAATTTCATTAATGTTGACCAAACCCCTGTAAAAAAACAGTACTGCAAAATAACCACCTGCGGGGGAAACCAAACCCGACTTGACCCTTACGCCATTATTACCATTAAAAAGTCATGCCCAATGCGAGGTTGCATTGGGCATGACTTTTTAGCATCAGGTCAGCGCCATTCTTGCACGCTGACCTGATGGATGTCTAAGTTATCGTTTCAGGTTGACCAATTCTTGCAGGATCTCATCTGATGTAGTAATGACACGCGATGAAGCCTGGAAACCACGCTGGGCCAAGATCATATTGGTAAATTCCTGGGCCATATCAACATTGGATGCTTCCAGGTAACCCGATGAGAGACTTCCGCGACCACCGGAATTGGCAGTGCCAATCTCAGGTTCGCCAGAATTCAACCCGGCCTGGAATGTGGTGTGAGCTCCCCGGATGAGACCGGTGGGATTTGTGAAACGGGCCAGAGCCAGTTGACCAACCTCAGCGCGCAAACCGTTCGTATACACCAGAGAGATGACGCCATCATTCGGGGAAATGAACACATCTGAGACGGTACCGGAAGGCAGACCATCCTGGCTGGTGACCGCTGCGGAACCAGGCGAGCCTAACATGGTCAGATTGGAAAAATCTATCGCAATAGGCGTGATAGCGCCGGCGCCAGTCGATCCGGGAATGGTGACCGGAATAGTGGTGTCGGTAGCAGGGGCGGTTGGGGGAATATATTGGCCATTCTGATCGAAGTTGATGGTACCACTACCGGCAGCGCCGGCAGCACCCGTGAGGGCCCAGGCCCATGCAGTTTGAATATTAGGAGCCGCGCCACTGGTGGCACCGCGAGTAAATGTAATTTTGCCCGTTTGCAGCGTTCCCAACGAGTCATAGACACCGAGGGAGATCGTGGGATTGACCACCGGTACTGCTATGGCCGAAGTCAGGTTTCCACCCAGAATGATATTTCCTGTTGCCTTAGCCTGGGTATTGCCAGTGCTGATTTTGATATCATCGACTGGAAGATTGGTATTCACAGTAGTAGCACCAGCAGCAACTGTCCAACCCTGGGTACGCATGCCTGTAGCAGCATCAACCAGGTAACCGTTGGCGTCCAGGCTCATTGAGCCTTCGCGAGAAAAACTGCGGCCAGAAGTCTGGCTGCCGTAAATAAAGAAGCCATCGCCCTGGATGCCCAGGTCCATATTTCTTCCAGTGCTCTGCAGCATGCCCTGGGTAAAGTTGGGAGATACATACCCCAAGAGAACACCCAGACCAATCTGGGTAGGGTTGGTACCGCCCTGGGTAGTGGTTGGGGCAGCGCCAGGGCTCAGAGTTTGAGCGTACTGATCCTGAAAGAGGACCCGGTTAGCCTTGTAGCCAGTGGAATTGGCATTGGCGAGGTTATTGGAGACGACATCCAGATATTTCTGGTGTAAACCGAGCGAGCTGATTGCGGTAAACATGGAACGGATCATTAGATTTTCTCCTAAAGGTTAGACTTCAGGCTTCCTCCAAGAGGGCCAGCCTGTAATAACAAGGAAGTTTATAAAAGGATCATCCTTTTATGTCGATCAAAGATTTTGTACTGGTGGCTGCCGGGTCGGCAAAAACGACACTGTCAATCTGGGTAAAGACACCTTCACCACGCTGATTAGCATCCAAAGCCGTCACCACCATGCGATCCTTTATGTTGACAATGAAGGCCAGGTCATCGACCATCACCAGGGATGATTTGCCACCGCGCTTTTCGGCCTTGTCAATCGCATCTGAAAGCCGGCTGACATTATCGCTGTTCAAGTTAATATCGCGGCTCTGTAAACGTTTTTGGGCATGGTTAGAAAATTTGACATTTTGAACATTCTGCAATGTCTCAATAAAGCTGGGTCCTTGCGCAGGTGCGCTTGTCGTGACCGGTTTTGCAGCTTGTTCAACAAGCGCGTTTACCCGCCCAAGCTGAACGCTGAACGCATCTGTCATGCTTTTACTCCATTGATCTCGAGCACATCGCTCAGGGCGACAGTCTGATCACCAATGCGCAGCTGGTAATTATCTTTTTGAAGAACAGCTCCATCCACAACCCCTTCCAGAACATCACCATCGGCGCGATTGACCTTGACGGTTTTACCAATCAGGCTGGCAATGTAGGTAGTTTGATTCGAGGCGGACATGGCGGTCATGGATTTATTGATATCGCGCAGTTCCTGCAGCGAATTAAGCTGGGAAAACTGAGACATCATTTCAGCGTTATTCATTGGTTCAAGCGGATTCTGATGGGTGAGCTGCGCCAGCAGAAGCTGCATGAACTGGGACGAATCTACGGCGGCAGTAGCTTTTGCCGTTTGCGAGGCCGAAGTGGCCGAGGCTAAAGAAGTACCTGAAACACCGTTCACTTGCATTTTTTTCTCCATTTTTTCAAAAGAATTGTGATTTCCTTTGAATATTAGACCCGATAATCTACGCCCAGCAATTGCCCGGCATTCCGTTCGGGGCGCAGACGGGTATCTATCTCGGTTTCAGTTTCGGACTGGGCTGTATCACGCTTGGCATATTCAGCAAACTGTGAAGCCTGTCTGAAAGAACCACCCTGCTGCCCGGGTTGGCCGTGCTGTCCAATATTAAGACTGGATAACTGGACACCTGAATCTATCAATGACTGACGCAGCTGGTTCATTTGTGTCTCAAGCAGCCGTCCGGTGCTGGCTTGTTCTGCAAAAAAGGTAACACTCACACCCTGGGCATTTTTGACCATCTGGACATCAATGGCACCCAATTCCTTCGGGTTCAACTGTAGACGCATGGATGTCGGGCCGCTCTGAAGTGTGACACTCATCTGGCGCATGATCTGTTGGACCACATCACCAGCCTGGGTATTGGCTAGCGGCGTAGACACCCCAGCAGCAACTTTAAGCGCATCGGTATTCTCTCTTGCCAGGCTGGTTGGTGCGGTCAGGGAAGCCAACGCCGGGTTCACTTCCGGCTGGCTTTCTACGGGGAGTGCTTTTTCGGTGTTATTGGTTGAATTGGCTTTTAGGTCCTCCGGGGTAGCCTGCACTTTGGGTGGCAGGTTGGCTGGAACAGCTGCGTCAGCCGGTTTGCTGCTAACCTGGGTTACGGTTGCAGCCGCGATCTGACTTGCATCCGGGTTTTCCCCGGATAGAGTGGGGGTACTTTCCAGTTTTTTATTACCGTCAGACGGAATATTGCCCTGGGCATCAACAGATTCGAGCGC
>CAINXK010000169.1 GCA_903854805.1 uncultured Anaerolineae bacterium | reverse complement strand
TTCTTCGCCAGCTCATAGAATGAACGGATTCGTTTACCATTCAAATTGGTTGCACAATTTGCTGGTTGCGACCTCCATGTCTGGCTGCAAGCAATGACCACAAAAAACATCAGAACCAGGAATTTTCATATTTCTCGATTTATTTTCATTTGTAGTTTCTTTCACTGCGAAGCGCCTAACGGTTTGCGTTACCCGCGCTGGGGCGGGCGGCGGGACGCCGTCCAACTGGGAAAAGGCTGATGCATAGAAAAAGGCTTGGAATCGCGCCAGAATCCCCAGCGTCGGGTGCACGCTTTGTTAGGCGCATTCACGGAACGCAGGACTCACTGCCAACAAAAGACACCGCCGCTAAACATTGTCTCTCGGTTTGATTGGTATCCATATATCTTCTTCTGAATTTGGATCTGCATTCTTATATTTGTCTCCCAATATTTCAAAATGGGGTCGGCTATCTAATAAGTAATCTGAGTTTGGCAGCCAAGTTCCGAAAATAAATTGGAATATTTTGGTGTCGGCGCTTGAACCTTTATACTGAAAAACCGCATAAAGTCCACCTTTCAATGTAAAAGTTTCCATTCCATCAGGAATAGTGCCAAAACCTGAGACTTCAACAGCAGCCCATTTTTCGAACTCTTGATTAAGATTCCCAAAGTCTACAGGTTGGTCATAAACTTGCATTGAAAACATTTCAGAAGTTAAGTTGTTGCTAATTTCCCTTCGCCTTGGCATAAAACTTCGCCATAGTTCTCCCGTTTTGTTGTTGGAAAGCGACATTGTCATTCGCTTCCCAATTAATTTTTTCTCAGTCAATGTCTCTATTCTTGGCTGCATATTGGATTGACTCCTGATTGTCGTGATTTGTTTGTTTTGCAAGGAAGCGCCTAACTATTGCTTCAGTTGTCGTTTTACCATCTAATGAGCTATGGATTGTTACAATCTAAACGCCTAAATTTATATAGGCAATAGGTTGCGATAGGCTAAAATAGGCTAAGCAACTTCGTTGATTTTAGCATGCGCAATGGAGAAAAAGCAATGTCAGGAAAAATTAAAAAGTAGATTCGAGGTTTTTATGAGTGTACACCCTGTAACGCTAGGCCTATCCAAAAATATCTATATTTGTTTACGTAAACGAGCGGGAAATTCACGCAGAACCGTCGAAATGGTACTTCTAGACGTGGTGGATGCGGCATTGTCAGCCTGTAATGTGTGTTTTTAAGTTTGCGATGCGATACCTTCCTCCACGCGATCCAGCCATTCGCCAGCCAAAGCCCTGAACAAGGTCTCTTGTTCGAATGCCAGGCCATGCCCGGCGCGATCCATGACAATAAAGGTCCCGCGCGGGAAATTCTCCAGGATGTCCCAGGCTTCAACATATCCACACATGGCATCCTGCCTACCCGTCAAGATGAGAGTTGGCCTGCTAAATGGCACTGGCAGCCGATCCACATCAAATGAAAATGTAGGCTGAAGGTCTAGCCGGTCAAGAAATTTGTGGTCAGCAATTTCCACAGCAGGGAAAAGACTTATGAGCGTATTATCGAGGTATTTTTTACTGTGAACAACCGCGAAATTCTGAAAACTTTTGGCTATCTCCGGATCAACATCAGCAAAAATCGACTGGTCTTCGACGAGGGTGACCTTTTCAGGCAGAGTGCTTCTATCATCACTAGGGCGCACCGTGGGGGCGTTCAGAAGCAATCCGTCGATTTGTTCAGCCTTGCGATATATCAATCCGCGCGCAAGGTAGCCGCCATAAGACGCGCCTGCGACGGCAAAGCGTTGCCCCGGGATGACTTTTTCGATAAAGCCCAGCAGGATATCCAGCATTTGGTCTTGCGTGGTTAGCCAGTCAGGTGCTGCGGTTTTCCCCATGCCTGGCAGGTCAGGATAGATGCGTTTCCAGCCAGCGTGGTGTGCGAAGAGTGGTTCCATGTTGCTGGCCATGTAGCGATGGTCGAGCCCCCAGCCATGGATCACAACCAATGGCCTGCCTTCACCGATCATTTCATAGTGAACCGTGATGTTATCAAGTTTACATTCCATCACACTTTTGCTCCTGGGGTTTTGGTTGTAATCCAACAGACAAAGGACGGATAAGTTGGCGAAACCTTACTTTCCGGTTATTTGTTAATAGTTTACGAATATTCAAAGGCAAAAGCAATTTTGGGATTTATTTCACAAGGATATTTCTGTGTTCAATTTTCCGGCCCTGTATGTTTCAACATCTGATAAGCGACTTATTGGTTGTGATCCTTTCAGGAAGTCACCTGGGTTTTTTTGCCACTTTTCACGCAGCAGAATCCATAATCTATTAGGATCATGCTCTCTAATGGATAATGTCATTTAATGTTTGCGCCTTCGTGACTTAACAAAACAATTAATCCAATGGCCGCGAAATGCTTTTTAATATATTCATCACAGCTACCATTCGCCCGACCATATAGGTTGCCTGCTATCAGGCGGCCGGACTCTTACCAGACTGGGCTTTCACCAGCAAATAGATGTTGATTTATCAGGACACGCCACGCGGTATTGGGCTGCCAGAAATGGATTTATGGGTGTCCTGCACCGGCCATTTCAACCTGGACTGTTTCAATGCGTCCAGTCCTGCGCGCAACTGCTTCCTCGGGTTGGCTGGTCGCGGTTGTCAACACAAAAAGCGTGCGCCCGTCAACACCCCCAAGCATGCAAGCCAACGGAGTGTTCACCACCCGGACACGCTGTGTAATCGCACCACCTTCGCGAATACGTATTACATAAGAACTTCCATAGGCAGCAGCCCAAATTGCACCTTCTTGATCGAGACAGATCCCATCCGGGGTATAGTCCATGGTCGATGCCCAGACATGCCGATTTATGAGGGATCCGTCTGATGTTATATCGAAGGCGGTCAGGCACTGGCCGGAAGTTTCGGCAACAATGAGCGTGTGCCCATCAGGGGTTATGACCATTCCATTTGGGAAATCGAGCTGGTCAGCCACAACTCGCGCTGGCCCATCGAGCGTGACCAGGATGATCCGGCCTTGCGCATAAGGCTCACCCGCTAAGAGGTCAGATCCCATGGTTCCAATATAGGCCCAGCCCTGCTGACTTACCACCATATCGTTACAGGGAGATGGATCTAGATTGCGCAGTTCCGCAACGACTGACAATCCTGCAGGAACGAGCTGTAGAAGCGTACATTCATTGCTTGAAACAATCCCCAGTCGGTTATTGGACAGCCACCCGAGTCCAGAAGGCAGGCCCGGTAATGTGACCACTGTTTCACTGTGACCTGCCGCGTCAACAGTCATGACTTTGTGATCAAAGATATCGGAGAACCAGAGTTTGGAGTCATGCCAGCGTGGAGATTCTGGAAAAACAAGCCCCTCGAGCAAAATGGTTGTATCAAGGAACTTATTCTGCTCCTTGGGCGTATCTGTTGGCACTGCGGTTGCTGTTGGCACTGCGGTTGCTGTTGGCACTGCGGTTGCCGTTGGTATTTGGGTGGGTAAGGCTGTGGCGTTCACGCCACAAGCTGAAAGAGCCAGTGCACCGGCTGTGGTGCCAGTAAGTTTGAAAAAATCTCGTCGAGACAGGTTTTTACTCATAGTTTCCTCTATGCCATGCAACGAACTGTCCAATAAATAGTTTGACTGCCTGGATTACCTGGCTTCCCCGCAATTGTTTTGGATCAATTCTTGCAGGGCGGCCATCGCTGCGAGTTCATCACTCCCCTCGGCACACAATCAAATCCGATAACTCTTTTGCACCCCGGCCACTAACACGCTCAGGATGCTCCTGGCATTCACCGGGGTAGTTCAACGATCCAGATTTTTGAGCGTGATCCTCGATTTGAATATGCTGATGGCCACCAGCTGAATACAAGAAGGCGGGGCGTGTTTTCCAAAGGACCTCGCAGCATGTCAGGCATGCTAGGTTCAAACAGGCGCTCGATTGCTTTACTACCATCAATCCAGCCACTGCCTGGGGCTTGCAGCTGGTTGTGATCAAACTGCGGGCTCTCAGAAACAACCCCAATATCGGTCCGGCGGACAGATTACCGTGGCTGTTTCTTCAATTATATGCTTTTGAAGCACGCAATGCTAGACGTCAACTCGATAACTGCTATTTTGTGCAATTATTTTGTTCGACATTTCACGGAAAAAATTAACAGAATTTTTAGTTTAGGACATCAGTCACAAGCTAAGCACTTTAACAAAGTGTCAAGAATGGACAGAATTGGCGAGTTAGTGTAAATTGGCTCGTATGAGCGACGAAAAGCAATCTCGAAAAGCCAGCAGCGTTCGTCACACCCGTGCCATTCAACAAAATCGGAGTAAGCAGCCAATGGCAGCACCATCCGATCAGCAAATCAAAGAGCGCATCCAAGAAATTGTACATCCTGCCACATTGGCGCAGGTAAGCTATTGTGAGCGCACTGACACGAGCCATTTAAAAAGAGGCGGTTTTATGGAAATTTTGCCAGTCATGCGCCAACGCCGGGTGGAACGCGAGCGTCCCTTGTCGCCAGAAATAATCTGGGCTCGTGCCCCGGTATCCAGCAAGGATAGAAAGATGGCTTTATCCCGGAGACCGGTGGCTTCATCTGACTTGCAGGTTTTGATCAGGGCTAAAATATCTTCCATCGGAATTGGTTCGATGGGATCCTGTCCAACCTTTGGTGCTCTGACTTTTTTGATGGGGTTTTTCCATTCGGGATCCAATACCTCTTCACTTTCCAGCCAGCGGAAAAAAACGCGCAGAGTTCTAAACGAAGCATGAATACCCCCAGGGTTATGCAGGCCTTCCAGCGACAGCAAATAGCGCCGCAGGAAGTCGGCGCTGATTTCTTGAATATGGGTGATTGCCTGGCCATCACAATACGCCAGAAACTCTCTTAAATAGTTTCTATAAAACAGGATTGTGTGCCTGGCCAGGTTCGCAGCTTTGCGATCTGTGATGAAAGATTCAGCCGCAATGGAGAGGTATCCGCCCTGGGCAAATTCAAGAGTCGTCTGGTTATGATAATCGGTCTTAAACATAAAGTGATGCTCCCTGTAGCCATATAGTTAATAAATATATGAAGGGAACATCACTGTCGAATTTAAGAGCCACCAAAGGGAGTCGGACCCTTGACCTGACGATTACGAATCGTCTGCTCTACCAACTGAGCTATGGTGGCTTATTTACCAGCGGGCGGATTATACAGGATTAAGGGGTTTTTCGCAATATTTCATAAGAGGCGTAAAATAGATAGCATGATCCGTGTTGCGATGCTTTCTTACCATACCTGTCCTCTGGCCACCCTGGGTGGCAAGGATACCGGCGGCATGAATGTCTATGTGCGCGAGCTCACCCGCGCACTGGGCCGCCTGGGTATCCATGTAGATGTCTTTACACGTTCGCAAGATGAGCATGTGCCGCATGTGCTGCATGATCTGGGCTACGGCAACCGCGTGGTGCATGTCCCGGCCGGGCCGGAGCAGCCTTTCCCCAAGAGTCAGCTCGCAGATCACATCCCGCAATTTGTGGAAGGTATCAAGCAGTTTGCTGTTGAAAAAGGCCTGCATTATGACCTGATCCACAGCCATTACTGGATGTCTGGGATCGCGGCCGGGATGCTGGCGGATGCCTGGCAGGTGCCGGTCGTGCACATGTTCCACACCCTGGGCGAGATGAAGAACCGGATTGCCACCAGTGAAGCTGAGAAGGAGGGCGCTTACCGCCTGGATGGTGAGCGCCAGGTGCTGGCGCAGGCCGATCGGATTATTGCTGCCACCCAGGCCGAGCAAGCTCAATTGCTCTGGCTGTATAAGGCTGATCTTAAAAAGATCGTCACCATTCCGCCTGGTGTGGATACCGGGCATTTCTACCCAATTCCAGCGGATGAAGCCCGCGAGTATATTGGTATTCCAAAAGATGACCGGCTGGTGTTGTTTGTTGGGCGCATTGAAGCGCTCAAAGGTGTGGATACTCTCATCCGTGCCATGGCCTGTATGCGCATGAGCGAAATGGATAAGCCGGCTTACCTGGCCATCATCGGGGGCGATCCGAATGCCAGCCCGGAGCTTATGAGCCATGAAATGACGCGCTTGCAGGCTCTCTGTGGCGAACTCAGCATGGACCGCATGGTCGTTTTTTTGGGCAAGCGCGGCCAGGATACCCTGCCGTATTATTATTCAGCCGCGGAGCTGCTGGTGATGCCGTCGCACTACGAATCTTTCGGCATGGTGGCGCTGGAGGCTATGGCATGCGGCACACCGGTGATCGCTTCGCAGGTTGGTGGTCTGGCGTTCCTGGTGCAAGATGGTGTGACGGGCTTTCATGTCCCCAATGGCGATAGTGACGCCCTGTGCGCCAAGCTGACCTTGCTGATGGCGGATGCCAGCCTGCGCGCGCAGATGGGTGCCCAGGCTGCTGAGTATGCGCGCGGCTATGCCTGGGAAATTATTGCCGCTCAGATCGTTGACGTCTACAAGAGTTTGCTCCCCGGCCGCGAAACTGCCTGAACCTGGGCGCCTGGCTCAGCGCAAGGCACTCAACAGGTTCACATTGTGCTTCATCATGCCGATATAGCCGGGCGCTTCTCCATCCGGTGCGGTGATCGAGTGCGTATATAAGTTGGTAATCACCTGTGCCCCGCTTTCCTGGGCGATCTGGTTGGCGAGTTGTGGGTTAGCCCCGGTTTCCAGAAAGATGGCTTTTACTTTTTGCTGGCGGATGCGATCGATCAGCCCGGCCATTTGCTGCGCAGATGGTGAGGCTTCACTGCTTGTACTGGGGATGACCGTGCCGGTGATGGTGAATCCGTACCGGTCTGCAAAATACCCAAATGATTCGTGATTTGTAACCAGCAAGCGTTTTTCGGAGGGGATCAGGGCGACCTGGGTCCGGATCCATTGATCGAGTTCTTTAAGCTGGGCGATATATTGCAGCGTGTTTTGGGTGTAGATGGCTTTCCCATCCGGGTCTGCTGCAATCAGCCCGTCGCGGATGTTTTCGGCATATTTGATCACATGATTAGGGTCAAGCCAGAAGTGTGGATCACCGGCATGGTTGGGGTCCAGGATTTCGCCCTGGGTGGCTTTTCGGCTGCTCAGCCCGGCGGCAGCTTCGATGACGGTCTGTTTTCCACCGGCGTTTTCGAGCGTTTTCGCGAGCCACTCCTCGAAACCCGCGCCGTTGACGATCAGCAGCTGGCTATCGGCGATGCGCGCAACATCTTGCGGGGTGGGTTGGTATGTGTGCGGATCGAGCCCGAGCGGCATGAGTGTCTCGATTTTTACGCGCTCGCCAGCGATGTTTTGGGCGATATCTGCCAGGAATGTTTCCACGGCCAGCACCCTGACGGGTTGGTTGCGGGCCGTGCTTGCTGGGTCGCTGCAGGCTGGCAGAATGAGAACGATTGCTGCCAGCAGGCAGATGGTCTTGAAGATAGGTTGTTTCATCAAAGCTCCTTCTTATTGATATTGAAAACCATTTTCAATTATAAGATTATTGGCTTATCCTGTCAAGCCGTGATCGAGATTGGAGTGTGTTCAAAATTTCGGCACATGCCAGGATTTGTATCTGGGATCTCCCAAGGGGCTTCTGATAGAAAATATGCGTTTGGTTGGGATGGCAATCAGGGCTCCGGGGTGAGGGTAGGTCATAACTGAAAAGCAAGCAATGTAGACTGATTTATCCGATCTTCGAAAAAAAACTGAACCGCGCTCTCGACATTCGCCGCGCAGCTTGAATCTGCATGGCG
>CAINXK010000168.1 GCA_903854805.1 uncultured Anaerolineae bacterium | reverse complement strand
GGTCAAATCCACGAGTCTAGTCCTTGCGGTGACGAGCCAGGTGGAAAGCGTTGGCCGGCTGGCAACGCGCATCGTTGAGCAGGAACAGTCGATCTCTACGATGCAGGCTGTGATGGTGATCCAGTCTACCGCTACTCCCACTCCGCCCCCAGACTCGACAGCCGTGCTACTGCCATCCGCCACGCCGACCCCGCGCTACACAACCTTTTCCATCGGAAAATCGGCCGGTGGGCGCGACATCATGGTTTCGCGGATCGGCAGTGGTCCACGACATATCGTAGTAGTTGGCGGGCTGGCCGCTGGCTTTGCCCCGGCCAGCGTGAACATGGTCCTAATGCTCAACCAGACCTTCACTGACAAACCGGATCTTGTGCCGGCCATCATCACGCTGGATATTATTCTAAATGCCAATCCTGACAGCCAGGCAAACGGCATCCAGTCGGGTCAGCCTGCCGGGCGTTTGAACGCCAACGGGGTGGATCTCAACCGCAACTGGGATTGCTACTGGAATGCCAATGCCGTATTCCGCAGCGCAAGTATCAACCCTGGTTCGGAAGCCTTCTCCGAGCCTGAGAGTCGCGTCTTGCGTGACTTTATTATCAAGAGTTTTTCACAGGCCGCCATTTTTTATGGCGCCCGTTCAGACAAGCAGGTTGTGCCCGGTGGGTGTGGCGAAGTGAGCGTATTCTCGCAGCCGTTGGCTAACCTGTATGCCAAGGCTTCAGGTTACACGGCCGCCCCCTTCGTTGCCTATGATGTCAGCGGGGATGCCACCAACTGGCTGGATTCACAAGGGGTTGCTTCGGTATATGTGCTCCTGCCGGATTATGACGCTCTGACGAACAGCGATATGCAGGCCAACCTGAACAGCATCCAGACTATTCTGAATACGTACGGACGTTAGTCTAAATTCGCAATGTTCCAGAAGCATTTTGCGGGCATAATTGGCGTCATGCTGGCCTACAGAATGCTTCTGGTTTTCGTGATACTTTTACTGGCGGGCTGTGCCGCGCCAATGACTGCTGCCCCCGGCTTGCCCCAAATCGCCGCCGGGACATCTGCACATTCCCCAGTTTTTTCCGAGTCAGCGAGTGCTGACAGCCCGGCTACTGCCCGACCTTCCCCGTTCCCCAGCCTTACCCCCACGCCCCAACCAACCAGCACCATCCAGCCATCCAGCACGCCCCAACCGACCAGCACGCCCCAGGCGACAGCCACCCTGGTCCATATACGCACGCTTGGGCTTTCCCGTGGCGGGAATCCGATCGAGATCTACCGTTTCGGACAGGGTCCGGACGCCATCGTTCTGGTGGGTGGTATTCATGGCGGCTATGAATGGAATACCATCCTGCTGGCCTACGAAATGATCGATTATTTCGAGCAAGCCTCGTCGGATGTGCCTGATGGCATCAGCTTGTACATCATCCCTGCCGCCAATCCGGACGGGTTGGCAGACATCATTGGTCATGTAGGACGGTTTTCAACCAAAGAAATCCCCGCGGTCACTTTTTCGGGCCGCTTTAATGCGGATGGAGTGGACTTGAACCGCAACTGGGATTGCAAGTGGCAGCCTGATGGGCAATGGCGTGACCAGAAGATCAGCGCCGGTTCCGCGCCCTTTTCTGAGCCGGAGAACCAGATCTTGCGCGACTTTTTTATTGGCCTGCCGGCAAAGGCTGTTATCTGGTGGCACAGCGCCATGCCCGGTGTATTCGCCGGCGGCTGCACAGGTGACTACCCGGCCTCGCTGGGCCTGGCGAAGGTCTATGCTGACGGTTCCGGCTACCCGGTACAGAAAAGTTTTACCGGCTACGAAGTGACCGGAGACGCCAGCGACTGGCTTTCGCTGGAGAGCATCCCGTCCATTTCTGTGGAATTAACCACCCACGAAAAAACTGACTTCAAGGCCAACCTGGGCGGTGTGCTTTCCCTGCTCGAAATGCCCGCCCTGGCCACCCCGACGACTTCCGCATCCTCCGCTCTGCCCGTCATGACCCCCTGAACAAATTTTATCTTCGCGGCCAGTCGTGGCAATAAGTACCGCGAATTAAATAATTGTCCGAAGAACGTTTTCGATATCGTTCAGGGGCTGTGCCTTGGGTGATTCTGAAGAATCTCTGCTGAACCGCTAAAGAAATTTAGACAAAAATGTTGCATACTTGAACCATGCCACCGGTGGAAGAAATACTACCTGCAAACTTGCTTGAAGCGTTGCCAGTGTTCGCCGAAGATTGGGCCCAAACGCCCAAATCAGTCCAGGCTCTGGTCATTGAGTTATTGACCCGCCTACAGGTGCTGGCTGGCTGGTAAAGGCTGAACTGATCTATGAGATTGATTTTTTTGATGACAGTCTAATTCTCGTGAAAAACTAGATTCCTGCGCCGCCAATCAGCACATCGTCAAAGATTTCTTGCTGTAAGACGGGTTGCCCGGCAAAGGCTGCTGCGAGCGTGGTGTTATCCATCAACCGGGCGGTGGTGTTGCGCACATCCAGAAAAACGCGCCGGAAACGACAGGTGGCTTCCTGGCTGCAGGGTTCGTACTGATTGACCGAAACACAGCTGATGGGGGCCAGTAGATTATCAAAATAGCGCACTACCTGTCCCATTCTGATTTCCTCAGGGCGTTTAGAGAGCACGTATCCGCCGCTTTTGCCTGGTAGGCTGGTGACCCAGCCCTGTGATTTCAAGTCGAGCATGATGTGTTCCAAGAAGCGCTTGGGAACAGCATTCTGTACCGCAAGTTCGCGAATCGAGATGGGTTCACGCCCATAAAATTCAACCAGGGTCATTAGTACCCGTAACGCGTAATCAGTTTTTTTAGAAATTCTCATGATAGATTTTACTTTCTTTATATACGACTTGAAAAGTCGTTATTATCCAGCGGTTTCGGGAGTTTGTCAAGGTTTATTTCTTGTCAATTCTTTCCAGTGCAGGTACTTTGAATCGTGGGTCATGCTATAATCTTTAATATCATTAAATGCATAATTTTGCAAAGCAAGTTGTAATTATGAAAGGCAGGTCATTATGGTGGCAAAATCGATTGGTTCTCGTTCTGCCGGGACGTCTTCCTCGTCTTCCGGTCAGGCTTTTGTGCCACCGCCGGTGGTCAGGCTAGAAGATACTGGCCTATCGCCACTCTGGTTACAGGATCTGGCGCTTAAAATTCTTTACTTTCAAGGGTATCTCTCCGGGTTTAAAGTGGCCGAGGAGATCGCTTTACCTTTTGCCGGGGTAACCGACCAGATTCTTGAATCGCTCAAGCGTGAAAAGCTGGTGGAAGTAAAATCATCTTCTATGGGCCTGGGAGAAGGCTCTTACCAGTATGCCATCACTGGTGCGGGCATTGATCGCGCGCGTGAAGCTCTGGAGCGTAATCAGTACGCCGGACCGGCACCTGTGCCGATCGAAGCCTACAATTCAGCCATACTAAAGCAGGGCACCCATCGCGTGGTAGTGACCCAACGCCACATGCGCCAGCTGTTGGCGCAGCTGGTTCTTTCAAATGTGACTTTTGAGCAGCTTGGCCCGGCACTCAATTCAGGTACATCCATCTTTCTGTATGGGCCTCCCGGAAACGGGAAGACCAGTGTGGCGCGAGCTTTTGGCAGCATGATCCTCCAGCAGGATATGTATATCCCGTATGCCTTGTTTGTAGACGGGCAGGTTATCAAGCTGTATGATTCGGTTAACCATCAGCGTGCCCCGGAAGAAGACCCCACCGAGGAGGGCACGGGTGGACTGCGGGCATCCCAGAGGCGTGATCCACGCTGGATCCATATTCGCCGGCCTTTCATCGTGGTTGGCGGCGAGTTGACCCTGGCTGGTCTTGACCTGGTTTTTAATGATACTTCCAAATTCTATGAAGCACCTTTCCAGGTGAAGGCCAACGGTGGTATTTTACTGATTGATGATTTCGGTCGTCAGCAGGTGCGCCCTCGTGATCTGCTCAACCGCTGGATTGTGCCATTGGAAAACCGTGTTGATTTTTTGACCTTGCATACCGGTCGCAAGATCGAAATCCCATTTGATGTTCTGGTGGTCTTTTCCACCAACCTGCCGCCCCGCGATCTGGTTGATGAAGCTTTTTTGAGGCGTTTGCGTCATAAAATTGAAATTGGCGACCCTTCCTTTGAAGAATTTCGCCAGATTTTCCAGCGCGTAGCCGAAGCAAAAAAGGTGACTTATAATGATCAGGGTCTGGCTTACCTGCTGCAGGAATGGTATATCAAGCGTAACCGCAAAATGCGCGCCTCACACCCACGCGATCTGTGTGATCAGATCATCGATATTGCCCGATACCGTGGTTTGGAACCTGCCATGACCCGTGAGCTTTTAGATTTGGCTGCACAATCATATTTCGTTGAAATTTAATTAATTTATTTTATTGGAGATATTATCCGCACTATTCAGGTAGTGCGGAATTTCATTGCCATGCTCATGCACATTCCTACTCCGATTATTTTTGCCCATCGCGGCGCTTCGGCGCATGCCCCCGAAAATACCATGGCAGCCTTTGAGCTGGCTATCCGGTTGGGGGCGCCTGCCATTGAGTTTGATGTCAAGTTGAGTTTAGATCGCCAGGTGATCATCCTGCACGATCAAACCCTGGATCGTACAACCAACGGCACAGGCTCGGTTGCCAATCTGCCACTTGCAGCTTTGCGCGAACTCGATGCGGGTTCCTGGAAAGCTTGCGAATATCATAATGAGAAAATCCCGTTGCTCGATGAAGTCCTGGAAACAGTGGGGAAAAAAGTCTATATCAATATTGAGCTAACCAACTACGCCACACCCTTTGATGGGTTGGTTAAGGAAGTTGTGCCTTTGGTTAAGAAGCATGGCTTGTTGGATCGTGTCATTTTTTCTTCGTTCAATTTTGCCAACTTGATGGCAGCCCAACGCCTGCTTCCCGATGTTCCTTGTGGTCAATTAATCCTGGAAGGTCGCCAGGGGTGGCTGCAAAGGGCGGCTGCCAGATTTATGCGCTTGGAAGCTGAACACCCTTATTCTTCCGATGTTAACGCGGATCTTGTTCAGCGTTTGCATGCCCTGGGCCGGCGTGTGCATGTCTGGACGGTTAACGATCCGGCTGAAATGCTGCGCCTGCGCAACTGCGCTGTGGATGGTATTTTCTCGGATGACCCGTTGGTTGCACTTAAGAATTTTAAATGACCAGCATGAGCCAGGTTTAGGCTTTTCAGCAGTATGATGCCAATGACCAGAAATATTTCCCCGTTCAAATTAGCGCGTTTTTTCATAAAAAAGCTTGTGTCTGTGTGCTTGCGAAGGTATGCCCCGTTTTCTGTGGGCTTGACCATCCTGAGCCTATTGTGCATTCTGGCTGGCCTGATTTCTCCTGTGTCCGTATCTGCCCAGTCTGGCGAGCCCGCCGTTGAACTTTTGCAACGCCTGACGCCCGAAGAAAAAGTCGGACAGTTGTTCCTGGTAAGCTTTACCGGCACTGATGTAAGTGAACAATCCCAAATCTATGACTTGATTGTCAATCAGCACGTTGGTGGAGTCGTCCTGACCGCGGCCAACGATAATTTTGTGGCTGATAACTCCACGCAGGAAGCCTACAACCTGATCACGGCGCTCCAAAAGACAGAAATTAGCAGTGCTGATAATCCGACTGCAAATTCATCTTCGCATGCTTACATTCCGCTCTTTGTTGGTATTTCGCAGGAAGGTGGCGGTGCACCCAATGACCAGATCTTGAGCGGACTGACCCCCATTCCGGACCAGATGGCCATTGGCGCGACCTGGGATCGCGGGCTGGCTGAACAAGCCGGGCTGGTAATGGGGCGCGAGCTTTCAACGCTCGGTTTCAATTTATATCTCGGCCTTTCGTTGGATGTACTGACCTTGCCAGATCCGGCTGTCAGCACAGACATGAATACCAGGGTTTTTGGTGGCGATCCGTATTGGGTAAGCGAAATGGCGCGCTCCTTTATTTCCGGTTTGCATACCGGAGCCAATGGGCACCTGGCTGTGATTGCCAAACATTTCCCCGGGCGCGGTGGCTCAGACCGGCCCGCCGACCTGGAAATACCCACCGTGCGGCGCTCGCTGGATGAACTCAAGTCGATTGAGCTTGCTCCGTTTTTTGCTGTGACTGGCAATGCTGCCAGTCAGGCTGAGACTACCGATGGTCTGCTGGTCTCGCATATCCGTTACCAGGGCTTTCAGGGTAACATTCGCGCAACCACCCGCCCGATCAGCTTTGACCAGCAGGCGCTTAGCCAGGTTCTGGCGCTGCCTGCCCTGGCCAGCTGGCGCCAGGCTGGTGGCCTGATTGTCAGTGATAACCTGGGAACCCAGGCAGTGCGTCGTTTTTATGATCCGGATCTAAAGAGCTTCTCAGCGCGCCTGGTTGCCCGAGATGCCTTCCTGGCGGGCAATGACCTGCTTTACATGGGAGAGATTATTTCTTCGGATGCGCCTGATACTTACACCAGCTTAACCCGCACACTTGAATTTTTCACCCAGCGTTACCAGGAAGACACAGCCTTTGCAAGTCGGGTGGATGAGTCGGTTCTGCGGATTTTGAATGCCAAGTATCGCCTGTACCCTGCCTTCAATTGGCCAAACGTGGCTCCGGTTGGGTTGAGCACCGACACTGCAGAAGCAGACACCGCACAGGTGTTTGCGATTGCGCGCCAGGCTGCCGTGCTCATCAGTCCATCACCTGCTGATCTTGCCACCCTGTTGCCTGAACCGCCAAACCTGTACGATTACATCGTATTCATCACTGACGAGCGCACCGCCCGGCAGTGTTCCACCTGTCTAGATAAACCCCTCCTGGCAAAAGATGCCCTGCGCAGTGAAGTGCAGCGTTTGTATGGCCCATCTGCCAGCGGGTTGGCGACACTCAGCCATCTTTCGTCTTTTTCGTTTGACGACCTTAACCTTTTATTGGACAATAAATCGCCCACGGCTGATATGCTGAACGCCCTGGGGCGCGCAAGCTTTATCGTCATCTCCAGCCTGGATCTTCCGGACGGGTCGCCACAGATGTTCACTCTCAGGCGTTTTCTTTCTGAAAAACAGAGCCTGGTAAACACTAAAAAGGTGATCTTATTTTCATTTAGCGCCCCATATTATCTGGACGCGACTGATATTTCTAAATTGACGGCCTATTATGGTTTGTATGCAGAATCTGCCCCGTTTGTAAATGTAGCTGCGAGGCTGCTATTTCAAGAAATTTCTGCATCCGGCTCTCTGCCGGTTTCGGTTTCTGGTATTGGATATGATTTGATCTCTGCCACAACACCAGATCCTAATCAGGTTATATCGCTCAGCCTGGATTTACCCAAAGCACCACCTCTGCCCGAAGAAAACCTGACGGCAACCCCTGCGAAGACATCCCGCCCTACATCGACAGATGAGCCTACCCTGACGCCCGAACCGTTGCTGGAACCCTTGTTTCGAGTGGGGGATACGATCTCCCTGCGCACCGGCTTGATCATCGATCACAACCAGAACCAGGTGCCGGATGGGACCCCGGTCCGCTTCACCCTGTCGCAGGGCGAGAGCGGTCTTTTCCAACAGGTGGAAACTGTCACGAGCCAGGGTGTGGCCGTGGCGGCTTTTCGGCTCGACCGGCCAGGTTTGATTGAAATCCGGGTTGCCAGCGAACCTGCTCGTGCCTCGGATACCATCCAGTTGGACGTGAACAAAGAAGGCGCCACTATTATTATCATCACGCCCACAGCCGGACCGGTGACACCAGAGCCAACCGCCACCGCCACCGCGCCCGCGCCCACACCTACACCGGAAGTTTCACCATTGGTCACAACCAAAGGTTACCCAACCTTTTTTGGCTGGCTTTTGGTGTTTTTGGTCATGATTGCCGGGATGGGATTAACTTATTGGCTCGCGAGCCAGATGGTGGATGCGCGCTGGGCTGTCCGCTGGGCGCTGTTGGTGCTGGCCGGCGGATTATTTGCTTACAATTACCTGGCTTTGGGATTTCCGTGGGGAGACTTGTGGTTGGATGGGCGCGGTCTGCCGGCGTTTTTACAAGCTGTGTTGACCGGCCAGGGTGCAGGTTTTGCGATCGGCTGGTTTTGGCGTTTAGCGGCCGAAAGTGGTAAGCAGGCTTAATAACAGTAATATAGCCGAGATGCCGAACAAGACACTCTCGGGTGGTTCCAGTAAAGCATCCAGTGTGCGCATCCGTGCCGGGCGCGACATGGGCCTGGTTGGCAGTTCCTTGGTTCCAAAAAGGTACTGGCGAAAGGAATCGATCGAATCTGGCCGCTGGTCAGGGTGCAGTTCCATGGCCCACAGGATAGCTTTTTCTGTGCGCATGCTGACCGCCGGGTTGATGCGATGAGGCGCAACCTGGTTCTCGGGCTGCAGGAAGCGCTGGCGGGCGTCAACAGGCGCCTGGCAGGTTAGCAGGTGGTAAAGGGTTGCGCCAAAGGCATAGATATCTGAACGGACATCGGTATGGTTTTCAGAGCCACCATACTGTTCGAGCGGCGTATAAAGCAAGGTTCCCTGACCCTGAATAATGGTGATGGTTTCTTCATCGGGAGCAAGGACTTTTACCAGTCCAAAATCGACCAGTTTGAGCAGTCCATCAGGCGTAATTTTCAGGTTGGATGGTTTAATGTCTCGGTGCACGATGGGAGGCAGCTGGCGGTGCAGATACGTGAGCGCGTCAGCGAGCTGGGAAACCCAATCCAGCACATCCGGTTCACTTAAAAAGACATTACGTGCTTTCGCCTCCAGGATGAGAGTGCGCAGATCTTTGCCCGGAACAAAATCCATAACCAGATAGTCTTTTTCTCCTTCGGAGAAAAAGTCAGATACTTTTGGCAGGTTGGGGTGGTCCAGGCGCGCAAGTACAGTAGCCTCGCGCAAAAATTGGTCGCGGGCTTCGCGCAATATTTTTTCTGGGAGGTTGCGGTCGTGTTCGACCTCCTTAAGCGCACATTTGCGTCCTTCGAGGCGCATATCATCTGCCAGGTAGATGTTACCCATACCACCCTGGCCGATGCGCTCTTGGACGCGATACCGTTCGCGTAGGACCTCCCCCGCATTAAGCGGGATTGGCATCTTACTCTCTCCTGACTTAATAAATTATTCCATCACGTCTGAAGAATGCATCCTCAGCTCGCGATGTGTGGTAGCCCTGGCATGAGCCAGGACTTATTCAGGTTTTTTGGAGGCTGTGCAAAGTTTATTTCGGCGTTTTGTGCACAGAATGAATATTTTCTGCTATATTATAACGTACAGGAGAGTATGCGCATTGGCCAATCGTTTGATGATTATCATCTTTTATCTGTGACGGATAATGCGTAAAATAACATGACTGAAAAAGATGCCCCCATTCTTGTTGCAATTAATGGCCCGCTTAAAGGTGAACGCTGGACTCTTGATCATCCTCTGGTTATGGGACGTGAATCTGGGTGCGATGTGGTCATCCCAGACCGGCAAGTTTCGCGTTACCATGCGCGCCTGACTCCCGGGTCTAACGGTGTCGTGCTCGAGGATTTGGGCAGTAAGAATGGAACGCACTATAACGGCAGCCTGCTTTCAGGACAGGTGGTTTTGCAGGACGGCGATATGGTGCAAATTGCGGTTGCACAGGAATTTCAATTTTTGAATTCGGATGCGACCATGCCTTTGGATGCAGAACCTGCGCGCAGTGGACGTTTGATGCTGGATATGCGCGCGCGCCAGGTGTGGGTCAATCAAAAGCAAATGAACCCGCCGCTTTCGGCTCAGCAGTTTCAGCTGTTGTGGGTGCTGTACCAGAATGTTGATAAAGTTGTGACCCGCCAGGATCTGGTCTCGGCGGTTTGGGGTGATGAGCAGTCAGCAGGGGTGACAGACCAGGCCCTGGATGCGCTCATTCGCCGGCTGCGAGATCGTTTGGCGCTGATGGACCCGGGCAACAGCTATATTGTGACGGTGCGCGGGCATGGTATGATGCTCAAAAATATGGGCGCTGAGTAAGTGCACTCCATAATGACAGCTGTTTAAGTTGTTTCAAATCGTTAAACGTTGATGGTGTTCAAACCTGATAAAAAATAAACGGCAGTTGGGATTTCCCAACCGCCGTTTTGTAAATTTCTACTTTCCCAGGCTTTTCTGCATGGAGCGCTTTAAGATGGCGCGGTAAACCTTATCCAGACGTTTGATGATTTCCCCGGAATTGGCATCCTGGGGGCCTTGCTGTTCCACCTGCTGCATGAGCGAGGCGAGTATGCCGGTTAGTTCTTCGGTGATCTCGCTTTCGTGTGCCTTGAGGGCTTTTTCCAGCGAAGCATCATCTCCGGCGGCGTCCACCAGCTCGTTGACCAGCTCCAGTTCGGGCGGTGCGCTGGCTTGTTGCAGGACAGCAACAATTTGCTGGAGTTTTTGCATGCGCGCTGCGTCCTGTTTTTGCTGGGCATCACGCAGCTTGGTCTCCAGCACCTGGACAACCACTTCGTTTTGGAAGTTCGCCAGGTTCTGGATGGTGGCCTGGGCGATATCTGGCGCATTCAGCAAGGCTTCGATCATCTTGTCAGCCTGCTTCATTTGTTCTTCAGCGGCTTTGTCGAGCTGATTCGTAAATTCCAATATCTTTTCGCGCAGTTCCTCGAGCGCCTTGCGGGCCTCTCCGCTGCTTTTTTCGATTTGCTCGGTCATGATCTGGAAAAAGGCGTAATCCAGACCATTGCGGGTCAGGCTGACCAGGGCTCGAACGCGGGCATCGCTGGGGGCGGCGATGAAAATTTCGAGCAGTTTTTCGCGGGTAAGTCCCTGGCCCACTTCTTGGAGCGACTTGACCGCTGATTCGAGTTCGCCCATTTGGGCTTGCAGTTTGCGGCCATATTCAGAATTGGCGAGCAGTTCCTGCTGTAATTCTGACATGGCCTGCACGGTTTGCTGCTGCCCAGAGGCTGCCGCGGCTTCTGTCAGCCGGTTAAACAATGCAAAGAAGGCTTCGTCCAGCTGGGCTGCTTCTTGTTGGATCACTTCGCTGCGGACATTCGGCGTGGTGATCTGCAGCAGGCGCTGGATCAGGGCCAGGCGTTTCTGTTGTTCATCGAGCATTTCCCTGGTTACGCCGTCTTTTTCCAGGATCTTTTCGATCATGGTCTGGAAGGTCAGAAAGCTTTGCGGGCGCAGCAGGTAGCCTTTTCTTTTTTCAGCAGGCAGACGGTTCATGACCTGGCTGATGAGTGGGCCGACCAGCTTTTCCTGTTCATTGACAGGCAGCCCCAGTTCGCTTGGAAAATATGTCAGCAGAAGTTCCTTGTCATTGTCATGGTAGACAATGGGGGTGGAAAGCGGACCTTCAAATCCGCAATACTGACAGCGGACAAAGTTCGAGACGCGTCCGATCAGGCGCTGTTTAGAGGCGGGATCGTGGCTGACATCGAAGAGCTGTTCAACCTGGGCAGGGATCATTTGGCGACAGCGTGGGCAGGAAATCTGAGTTTGGGGCATGTGATATCCGATTTCTAAATTAGGATTGGGCTGAGATAATGGGTACTATTTTACCCTGAAAGTTTCCAATGGAAGGGAGAAGCATATTCGCGCACCGGCGCCGTGCTGTGGATCGATCCAGATCCGTCCGCCATGCGCTTCGACGATGGCGCGGGCCAGATAGAGCCCGAGCCCGGCGCCTTTGGTTTTGCGCACGGCAGTATCTGCGCGGTAGAAGCGGTCGAAGATGTGCGGCATGTCGTGGGGGTCGATACCAGGGCCTTCGTCGCTGACCGTGATGATGACCTGTTCTGGGCGGATATCGCCGCTGATGCGGATCTCACCCCTGGGGGAGTATTTAATGGCGTTGGAGATCAGGTTGGAAAGAACCTGCCCGATGCGGGTCTCGTCGCCCAGGATGACTGGGAAATTCGCGGGGAAATCCACCACCAGTTTATGTTTTTTGGTCTGAGTCTGAAAACGTTCAACCAGGCGCTCGGCCAGCCCAAAAAGGGAAAAATCCGTGCGGTTGAGGCTTAGCCCGCCAGCCTGCAGGCGCGAGGCATCCAGAAGGTCCTCGATCATGTGGGTCAGGTGGTCGGCTTCTTCCTCGATGACTGCCAGGCTATCCTGGATAACGTGCTTATCCCAACGGGCATCATCCCGCCGCAGCGTGGATGCATAGCCTTTGATCAATGCGACTGGTGTTTTGAGCTCATGGCTGACGATGGAGATGAAGGTGGCCTTCATCTGATCAGCGTTGCGAAAATGGGTAATGTCGCGTACAGTAACGATGATGTTACGAACCTGCCCATCAGGGGTCAAAAGCGGTGCGTAGGTGATGCCGACCGGCACGTTGGGCGGCTCGGTGCGTTTGAGGTCGCCTTCCACGTACAGGTGGGCGTTGGTGGTGAGAGGCCAGCCGTTGGCTTCGGCCTGCTCCAGGGTCAGTCCATCTGGTTTGCGGGCCCAATTGATGATCTGGTCGTGTTGTTTGCCGCGCACCTGTTCATCGGTCTGACCGCAAATCCGTTCAAAGGCGCCGTTGACACGCTCAATGCTGTGATCGGCATTCAGAATGATAATGCCATCGGCGGCGCTATCGATCAGGGCATCCAGGCGCTGTTTTTCAATAATGACCTGGCTGTACAGCCGGGCATTGAAGACAGCGATGGCGGCCTGGTCAGCAAAGGATTGCAGGAGCTGCTGGTCATTCGTTGAAAAGAGATCGGTGTACGAGCGAAAGATGAAAATAACGCCGATCACCTGTCCGTGCGTGACCAGCGAAATGGCTGTACCGTTAAGCAATCCCTGGCTGGCAGTATAGGTCAGGTCTTTTAACATGCGGTTGAGTTCGTCAACATCCAGGGTCGAAACGCTCTCTTCTGCCAGCAGGGGCTCCAGATAACGTAGAAAAGCTGCCGGTATGCCCTGGGCGGCGGCCACCTGCCAGGAATGGGCTTCTTTGAGCGCAATCAGACCAGCCTGTCCGGCCAGCATTTCGATCGAGATGCGTAAAATCCGCTTCATCACTTTTTGAAGGTCAAGTTCCTGGGTGATGGCGCGGGTGATCTCTAGCAGGTAGTCGCGTTGTCTTACGCGGAAATCAGGGAGCATATGGATTTCGATTTTGGTTTGCCAATGTGTACAAAGAAACCGGAATTACCTAACAGAGTGGTATTTTATCACCGGGCGGTCCGGGGTGTGTTAGAACGTTGTTGGAAGATGGTTAATGCCATCATAACGCTCGAGTTATGCACAGGCTGATTTATAATAGGGGCTGGAATTAATTATCCAGGTTGAGGTGAAAAGTGGTTGATGCAGAAGTGGAAGAGTATTGGGATGTGATCGTTGTCGGCGGCGGGCCCGCGGGATATTTTGCCGCGATTCGCTGCGCCGAAATTGCCAACCAGGCGGGCACACCGTTAAAGGTGTTGGTCATCGAGCGTGCGCGACGCTCGTTGGGCAAGGTCATCATATCAGGCGGCGAGCGCTGCAATGTGACACATGCCTGCTTTGAGCCGGCGCAGCTGGTTACGTATTATCCACGGGGTGGGACAGCTCTACGCGGGCCTTTCAGCCGTTTTCAGCCGCGCGATACTGTCAACTGGTTTGAACAGCGCGGTGTAGCGTTAAAAACTGAGCCCGATGGGCGCATGTTTCCGGTCAGCGATTCTTCAAAAACTATTGTGGATTGTCTGGAAGATGCGGCCAATCGCGCGGGAGTGGAGATCTGGAACCAGGTCAGTTTGCTTGATATCGAGCCCTGCCAGCCGGTCGCAGATCAGCCGGCCCGCTTCCATTTGCACCTGCGCTTGGATACTCAGGAGCGTGAAGCGCTTTTTTCGGCGCGTTCGGTCCTGTTTGCCTCGGGCAGCGAGTCGTCCTGCCATGGCTTGATCTTGCGACTTGGTCATAGCATCGAGCCGCCTGTGCCTTCGCTGTTCACATTTAAGATCACAGATGAGCGCATTGACGAACTGGCCGGCCTATCTGTTCAACATGCCGGATTGCGCCTGGAAGATGAGACTGGCGCTGTGAAAGGTTCCATCGCGCTGCAACAGGGCCCACTGCTGATTACGCACTGGGGCTTGAGTGGTCCGGCCGCACTCAAGCTTTCGGCCTGGGGTGCGCGCTGGTTATTCGAGCGTGGTTATCAGGCCGGGTTGGTGGTGAATTGGTTGCAGCCACTATCCACAGAGAAGGCTTTGGAAGGGCTGATAGAGTATCGCGAAATTCCTGGAAACAACCGCAAAAAACCCGCCGCTCACCCGGTCTTTGCCCAAATTCCGATTCGACTGTGGAAGCGCCTGTCCGATGCGGTCGGAATTGCTGAACAACAAAACTGGGCGGATATCTCCAAACCAGTTATGCGTCGCCTGGCCGAGGAATTGACCTGTGGTCGTTACCGGATTGAAGGTAAGGGCATTTTTAAAGATGAATTCGTGACTTGTGGTGGTGTGCGGCTGGACGAGGTTGATTTTAAGAGTATGCAAAGTCGGATTGTGCCAGGGCTGTTTTTTGCCGGGGAAGTTCTTGATATCGATGGCCTGACCGGTGGGTTTAACTTTCAAAACGCATGGACAACCGGCTGGCTGGCCGGTGGAGCACTGGCAAGCCAGGTTT
>CAINXK010000167.1 GCA_903854805.1 uncultured Anaerolineae bacterium | reverse complement strand
CAAATTCTTTTGGGACGCGGACGAGCGCCGACAAGCGCGGAAAAAGCAAAAATCTTTTGGTTTTTCCGCGTACATCCGCGAAAATCCGCGTCCAATTGGGGTTCTCTGCGGGCTTAGCGCTAAAAGCTTGGAAACCACGTTCGTGATAAAGATATAAAAAAGCAACTTATGCGGTATTGCGAAATAACCTTTCGGAGAGCTTTCACGGCCCTAAATATTTTGCATTCAACCTGAAGCACGGATAACGTTAATAGAATATTACCTCACGGGGTGCCAGTTTGGGCTTGCCCCGATAACCCATCCCCCCTGCCCAAAAACGGGAAGGGGCTGAATGAGCCTTTTTTGTGGGGCAAACCGGCGATTATTATTCGCCCGAGCAGCAGAGCCAGGTTGGTTAAGTGCTAGAACGAGGAGCTCGTGAGTAAATACCGCCAGTTCATTGAGGTAATATCTGACCTGCGTTTATTAAATAATTACGCATTATTATAAAAACCGGTAGACAATTATTCGTGTGGATTGGCTGAACTGGTCCTGCGTATGCCTGGATATCAATGAGGGTGTTTTTATTTGGATATTTCCTGGCAAAAACCTGACCCGATTTATCTGTATTATAATTATTGTAATTATTGGTGTGTTTGAGGCAGGCAATGGCGACTGAAATTCCGGGTACTTTATTTCTTAAGCGAACTTTACTGCTTGTTGAATGGCCAGATGGCTCACAGCAGAAGCTGCCGATTGTGCAGGACGTGACGCGGGTTGGGCGCGGGTCTGACGGCAACGAGCTGGCGGTTCCACAAGAGTTTAAATCGATTTCACGCCGGCATTTCGAGATCCGGCGGCAGGGCATAGAATACCGTCTGCACGACCTGGGGAGTGGCAATGGTGTGCTGCTCAACGGTCAATCAGTGGCAAATGCCACCCTAAAAGATGGCGATGAGATCCGCATTGGGATGGCGGAATCGGGGCAGGAGCTGCGTATCTTGTTTTACGCCGGCAGCGAACTGCAGGCTCAGGTTGTGGCCCCCGAATCAGTTGTGGCGGCAGCCTATGATAAATTGAGTTTTGAGCCGCCGTCCGGCTGCGCTTATTTGCGTGTGCGTTTGCCGGCGGGAGATGTGCGCTTCTTTGCGCTTGAACAAGATTTTACGGTGATTGGGCGGGATGAACGCGCGGACCTGACCCTGGCATACCCCTTTATTTCGGCACGTCATTTTGAATTGCGGCGGGTTGGGGCGGCTTTTACCATTACCGAACTGGGCAGTGTCAACGGAACCCTGGTGAACAACCAGACCCTGGGCGCGCTGATCGCCACGCCCATCCACGATAGAGCCATCATCCGCCTGGGGGATGAAAGTTTTGGTGTTTCGCTCAGCCTGACATTTTGCAATCCACTTGAACCAGCCGCCCCTTTGGAGGGCCTTTCACTTTCGGCAGCACCTGTTCCGATGGTACCCTCGCGGGCGATGCTGATTGGGCGGGCAGATGAGTGTGACATCCACCTGGGTGCGCCGGAAGTATCGCGCCGGCATGCCAGCATCCGCCGGCAGGGCGTCACCTGGGTCCTGGAAGATCTCGGCAGCGTCAATGGCACCTTTGTGAATGAGCAGCGTATTAAGAGTATCGAAATCCAGGATGGCTACCTGATCCGGATCGGGACGTATGTGCTGCTGTTTCAGAATGGGCAGCTAAGCCCCTATCAGAGCACCGGCATGCGCCTGGATGTGGGCGGGCTCTCATTCGACCGGCAGAACCGCAGCGGAGACCAGCGCAGCCCGGACGATATCAGCTTTTCGGTGCTGCCGCGCGAGTTTGTGGTGATCCTGGCGGGTGGCAGTGACAGGCGCGCCTTGTTGGATGCGCTGATGGGCGCTCGTCCCGGCAGTGGCCAAGTTCGGCTGAATGGCTATGATTTTTACCTGGACCATGAACGTTACCGTTCCCAGCTCGGTTATGTACCCCAGGCAGATATTTTACACCTCAGCCTGCGCGTTGAAACAGCCCTGGATTATGCGGCTCAGCTGCGCTTGCCGCCCAATGTCAGTGCTGCCGAGCGCAAGCTGCGCATCGGGAAGGTGCTGGAGACTGTCCAGATGAACACGGAGAGCCTGCGTCAGGCGCGTATTGGCGACCTTTCGGTGGGGCAGCGTAAGCGCGTCAGTATTGCGGCTGAACTGCTGGCCGATCCCAGGCTGATCTATCTGGATGAAGCTTGCGCGGGATTGGATCCCGGAATGGAAAAAAAGCTGGTGCACACTCTGCGGCGCATGGCCGATGAAGGCCGTACGGTGATCTTGATTTCTCAGGCTAGCGGGAATATGATCCAGGCCGACCAGGTCGCTTTTCTCTCAGAAGGCAAGCTGATCTATTTCGGACCACCCCAACAGGCGCTGGACTTCTTTGATGTGAATGATTTTGCCGATCTTTACGAGAAGATCGAAAGTGGCGGGGAAGCATGGCGCAAGATGTACCAGCAAGGCCAGCCCGAGTATTATCAGAAGTATGTGCTTGAGCGCCAGGCTGCGGCTCAAGCCATGCCCCGGCCGGCACTTCCCAAGCAGCATTTTGGGTTGGATGATATGCTGCGACAATTTATGGTACTGGTTCAGCGTGCACTGAGCGTCTTGTTTGCGAGCCCATCCAATCTGGCACTGCTGGTGCTGCTGCCCCTGCTTGCTTTGCTGCAGTTAGCCACCGGTTCGCGCGATGTGCTGACCGGCAACCTGGCGATTTTGGCCGATCCGCTGGCCGCTGCCAAAACCATGCTGGAAAGTTACTTGCCGTATGACCGAACCAATGCTTTTGTGTTCATGATGAGTTTCGAGGCTGTTTTGGCCGGATTGTTTGTGTCTTCCGGCGAGCTGCTGCAGGACCGGCCGGTATATTTGCGTGAAAAGATGCTCAATCTAAGGGTGCTGCCTTATGTGCTGAGTAAGGCCTTCCTCTATATTGTCTTTGCTTATTTTCAGGTTGGGCTGTATTTGTTGATTCTGTGGGTGGGACTGGATTACCCCAAAATGGGTCTTTACCTGCCCGGTGGGCTGGAAATATTTGTGACACTCTTTTTGACCATGCTGGCAGGCATCAGCCTGGGTTTGGTGATTTCGGCGCTCAGCCGTTCGGCCGGCATGCTTAACTATCTACTGGCCCTGGTGCTCTTCTTCCAATTCTTTTTGGCGGGTGCGATCGTGGATTTGCGCGGCAGCCCGCTTGAACCGCTTTCCTATTTATCGGTCACTCGCTGGTCGTTGACCGGGTTGGGGGTCAGCATTGATCTGCCCAGGTTGGTGGATGGCACCATCCTGTGTGAACCCGACCCCGGCAGTCCAGCCAAAACAGTTTGCAGCAGCTTCGCTGGCGCCGCTGCTGAACTGCATCTGGATTATGACCAGAGTCTGCTCTTAAAATCCTGGTTGGTGCTGGCGAGTATGACTGGGCTTGGTCTGGCGGCAACAGGGGTTTGCCTGGAGCGCTTGCACCAGGAGTGAATAGTTCCCACCAAAAGACATGCGCGATTATGCAGGTTATTTTTCAGGGCTTCAACCGGGATGGCGGTTCAGGCCTGGATGTTGACGTGTTTGGTTTGGAATGTGGTTGAGCGGCTGGCCGTGGCAGCATGGCTGGCTATATGCAGGCCTGGGTTTTTTTCTGCTGGCTCTTTTTGGCGGGTTTCCGGCGCACCAGGTGTTTTTGGAGCGTTGCCGGTTTCCCTGGTTTTGGCTGAGCCTGTATTTTTTGTTTTGTCTGGCCCGGCCGGCGTGGATTGCCCCGCAGCAGCTTCGCCGCCTTGCATTTTTTCGATATTCTTTTGGGTGACTTGCTGGCGGGCCTGACCTTCCATCTTTAATGCCGCAGAGGCAACCGAGCGATCCTGCCCGGATGGCTGCGCGGGTGCCAGGGCAGCCCTGACAACCTGGCCCATTTTTTGGATCGTGGCTTGCGGGTCGTTCGGCACAGGGCTGGAGTCAATCGAGACTTCGCCGCTGACCGCGTACAATTTTCCATCCGGCCCGGCTGAATAGCCGAAGCTGGCCGCACCGCGCACAAGTCCACCGCCCGCGACCACATGGGCCTGTTCGTGCGAGCGTACTTCGCGATCGATGCGTTTCAGGTTATCGATCTCCCGGGTTTTGGGGTCATTGGCGTTGGTAGGGCTTTGTTTGTCAGCGGGGGTTTTATTTTCAGCAGGCGCCCCGGTTTTTGGGGCGGGTGCTTGATCTTTGAGCAACCCTGCTTTGCGCAGAGCTTCTTCTGAGATGGTGACTTGATAGGGCAGCAGATCCTGGGTAGCCTGAGCTGTCGCGGCAGCCTGCCCAGACGAGGCGCTTCGATCTCGTTGGGCCTGGGCGCTCTGAACCGACCCGGCAGCCTGGTAGCTCTGAGCGCTGGTTGATGTGATTGCCGGGGATAGGTTCTGGTTTGAGCCCAAGGATGAAAATAACCTGCTTTTTGTTGGATGAAACTGGTCAGGCAGCCAAGCGTGGATGTTGAAAAAACGGGCAGCCTGCGCATCGAGATATTCGTAATCTATTAACCATCATCGACCGCTTTGCAGAAAACTTGAGGCCCCTGCGGGCCAATAAGGCGAAAGACCTGTCCAGAAGCTTCAGCCTTTTGATGGCAGCCACTTGATAGGGCCTAATAAAACGTTTACGTTAAATTTACTCAATTTTCAGTGCTCGTTTACTCCAGATTCGGGGATATTTCGGTAATATAAGGTTGACTTATTATGTTTAACTCCGGTCTGTTTGTTCGATCCCAATTGTGTCGAAGCCCTATTTGGCAGGCATCTGGTGCGCCATGCATCAGACATGCGGTGGTTTGAATGGCAGGTTGATTAAAAAAACGCTACAAAAGAGGATTATCATGATTCATTCGAATGCTGTCGGGGCCGTCTCTAAACTACCGCTTACACGCTCATTGTTTGGCAAATTACTCTTCCTGATGCTGGCAATTGGCATGATTCCGGCCATAGTCAACTCGGCATTTGGTTATGTTCAGACCCAAATGGACCTTCAGCAAACCATTAAAGATGTTCAGGAAATTACCGAGAAAGATCGTACTGTGTATCTGCTTAACTGGTCTGTGGAGCGCAAACAGGATATTGAAACCCTGGCAGGCGTGGCAAGAATTGCCTCGCTGAATCCAGAGACGGCTGGCCCTGCCATCAAGCAATATCACAAGATGTGGGGTACGTATGAAACTATTTTTTTGGTGGGCGCAGATGGTGTTTCCCTGGCGACCTCTGACGATAATCCGCTTGTATTAACTGACCGGGCTTATTTTAAAGATGCCATGGCTGGCAAAATTAGCATGTCTGAGGCGCTGGTATCCAGAGCCTCGGGAAACGTGGTGATCGTTTTTTCCGCGCCGATCATTGCCAAGGGCGAAATTGTTGGAGTGGTGGGCGCGACAGTGCCCCTGGGAAAGATCACCGAAATGCTGGCCGCCAACCGGATTGGCGAGACTGCTGATAGTTACCTGATCAACTCGCAGGGCTACTTTATCACCACTCCGCGCTTTGTTGATGAGATGAAAACAGCCGGTTTATTCAAAGTGCGCCCAGAGTTGGAAGCCAAATTGGAAACCAGCGCTGGAAAAGAATTGTTGGCGGGCAGATCTGGCGCGGGAACGTATAAAAACTACCTGGGCCAGGAGGTCATCGGCGACTATACGTGGATCCCGGAGTTGAATATCGGGCTGGTCTCTGAAAAGCAAACCTCTGAGTCCAATGCCATTGTTGTCCAGCTTGTGAGAGTGGGGGTTATTTTGATCATCATTACAGGCCTGGTGATCAGCGTTGTGGCTTTCCTGGTTGCCAGGGCCATTACAGCCCCGGTGATATTAATCGCAAATTCTGCCAGCCGGCTGGCGCTGGGTGACACTGACCAGACTCTTGATTATAAAAGCAATGACGAATACGGGCTTTTGGCCGATGCGTTCCGCCAGATGATTGCCTACCAACAGGAAATGACCGGCGCTGCTGTAAAAATCTCAAACGGAGACCTGACACAGGATATTCAGCCCAAGTCTGAGCGGGATCAATTGGGCATAGCTTTTAAGCGGATGATTGAGAACTTGCGAAAATCAATCAGCCAGGTAACCCAAAGCGCGTTGACCCTCAACCGCGCTTCGGCCCAGCTGGTCAGCACCGCCTCGCAGGCAGGCCAGGCCACCTCCCAGATTGCCACAACGGTGCAGCAGGTGAGCAGGGGCATCACCCAGGAGACCGAATCGATCACGCTTACGGCTCATTCGGTGGAGCAAATGTCACGCGCGATTGGCGGCGTGGCCAAAGGCGCGCAGGAACAAACTGTCTCGGTGAACAAGGCGGCGGAAATTACCAGCACTATCAGCCGGACGATTGAACAGGTGTCTGGAAATGCCCAGGCGGTGACAAAAGATTCGGCTGGCGCGGCCGAAGCGGCCCGACTGGGAGCCCGGACGGTGGCTGAAACGGTCAAGGGTATGGAACGGATCAAGGATAAAGTGAGTCTATCTGCCCGGGCAGTTGCAGAGATGGGGACGCGTTCGGACCAGATCGGCACGATCGTGGAAACGATCGAAGATATTGCCAGCCAGACTAATCTGCTGGCGCTGAATGCGGCCATTGAAGCGGCGCGTGCCGGTGAACACGGCAAGGGTTTTGCAGTGGTGGCGGACGAGGTCCGCAAGCTGGCTGAGCGCGCGGGTGGTGCCACCAAAGAAATAGGTGGGCTGATCAAGAGTATCCAGAAGACGGTTTCAGAAGCAGTCAAATCGATGGAAGAAGGTGGCTCTGAAGTGGAGAACGGCGTACGCCTGGCGAATGAATCGGGCGAGGCCCTGGCCGCAATTTTGAAGGCGGCAGAATCGGTCTACCGCCAGGCTGAAGAAGCTGGCAAAGGGACCGCCAAAATGAGCGCGGCTTCAAGCCAGCTGGTGACAGCGGTGGATGGAGTCAGCGTGGTGGTGGATCAAAACACCGCCGCGACCGAAAAATTGGCGGCAGGAACAACAGAAATGGCGAAAGCGATTGAAAATATCGCGGCAGTTTCAGAACAAAACAGCGCTTCGATGGAAGAAGTCAGCGCTGCCACCGAAGAGATGAGCGCGCAGGTGGATGAAGTTACAGCTTCGGCGCGCATGCTCTCAGAAACGGCGCGCGTGCTGCAAGAAACAGTCGCGCAGTTCAACCTTGGGCAGGCTGGAACAGGCCCGCTGGCAGGTGCTTCAACCCGCCGGTGAACCGGCTGCCCTATCCCTGGCGGAGAAGTGTGCCCGCAGAAAGCCCAAGTGCTTAGCGTAAGACCTAAACAAATCTAAACTATTGATTAAGCAATTTCTAAGCATCTGCTTACAGATCTTTCAACAATTGTTGATGAAAAGACTGGCAAAACGTATGCACGTTGAAGAGTGAATTCTGCTACTATGATTTTGGGAGCGCAACCAAAGCGAAGTTGCGATGACCGCACCAAAAGAACATGACCATCATCGCCGCGGGGGACCCGTGATGCAGGGGGCAGTACCGGGGCTTATAACCGTCATTTGGGTCTGGCTGAATGCTGACCCTGATCGACAGGATATATTACAGAATTACAGAATCAAGAACAGCCCCTAGTACGGGCTGTTTTTGATTCGAGAGCAGGCAACCCCAGTTTGGTTGAAAGCAAATGCGCTACTGCGACAACTGGATGAGCGCTGGTCTTCTTTTATGGATGCACAGCTGGTCTTTCTTTGAGGGCGATGTGCCAGGCACTGCCTGGTCTGATCTGTGGGGTGGTGATGGTGGTGGTTGCTTAGGGATTTGGTCGCGAAAATCCAGGCTGCTGGAGCTTTAACCAGGGGAATATTCAAGCTGGCAGGGGCATAAATACCGTCAATCTTAAACCTTAGTTTACAAAAAGATAAACGAACGTTTAGGCAAAGATAAACGCCATGCTAATTCTATTTTTCCGCATTTTGATATAATTTTTATAGATGCAGGGTATATCGTGAGAATGAAAAAACAACCAGATCCGCGACATTCGTATGCATCAACCCACCCAAAACTGAGTTGGCTTCAGCTCAACCAATTCACTCTATTCAGTTTCGTTAGGAGACTAATCATGAAAATTAAGGCCGTATTACTTCTCACCGTTCTGGCTCTGTTGATCGCAATGCTGCCAATGAGCAGTGCCTTTGCGAAAAAACCCGTCCCTGTTGTCGCCATCAATGTTCACAACCAGAGCGGCGGCTCCATTACCTTGACCCTGACCGATACAATCGGCAACCCGCGTTTCTTCGTCTTCAAGCCCGAAGCCAGCAGCGATACAGTTCCTGCTGGCATCTACAAATACTACCTTCTGACCCCCTGTGGTTACGAGCGCGGTATTTGGAACATGACCCGCACCAAAGAGCTTTCCGTGTATTGCGCTAAAGAAGGCCGCGAAGTCAACCTGTATCACCTTAAATAATTCTTGGCCAAGGCCAAATCAATTTGGGGGGGGCGAAAGTTGCTCAGACCTGTCCAATAAAGCAGATTTGGGTTGATGGATCATCAAATAAAAAAATAAACAGCTCTCTTGCAGAGCTGTTTATTTTTTTTTGCTTGCTGTTGGAATAATTCCGGATGGTCAGGGGCTGGGTTAATCTGAAAAATGAATCCGTCTGTTGGCCGAATGAATCTGGCGTGCAGTGCAGCAAGTTATAGAATCGTGTTGCGCCTGGTCACCCAAAACATCGAGCCGGTTATGGCAAGGTCTGTTCACTGCTTTTTGTGCAGCGCAGACAGCAAAACAAGACCGGCGGAACCCGAGGGTCATGCTTTGCTGTACTCCTCAAAACGCTGAGTTGACCTGGCGTGTCGCACGAGGCCTTGCCTGGTTAGGCTGTGTCGAAAAGACCGTTAACCAGGAGCAGGGCGCCGATTGTCAGTAGGCCGACTACCATGATATAGCCCAATCCGCTGTCAGATCTGAGCCCGGTGGGCCCCAGCGCCATGAATGAGCTGATGCTCAGGAGAATGACACCTGTGCTGACTTTTAGAATTTTCTTGGGTGTGTAGTGTCGTTGAATGGTCATGATCTTTTACTCCTTCGAAAACTGGTTAGATGGGCGCGATGAATGAGGCCTGCTCAAGCGTATTGCTTTCAGGTGTTAACGTAAGCAGCCCCAGCCAGTAAAACAAACCCACTGCGGGATTTTCTGCTGCGTGTGATTGACTGCGAGTGGCCAAAAATACGGCCTTTTAAGTTGTGGTGTCTGTAAAGAGTGTCTTGTGGGTTGCCATACTACGCTTCAACGGTAGCCCGCAGCAGACGATCAAACCGCATTGGATTGCCACGCCCCTGCCCAATAAACCGGGTTGTTAAAGCCCAGTCGATGCGAAAAACAGTTGCCAATCAATTCAAATTTGAACGCTAAAATGATTTGTCTATATCTATTGTACATCTTTATTGTGCGAAATCGACACATTGTGAACAATATCACTATTATATTAGCTGAAGTGATAGTATCTCCTTGATAAGAATAGGCGTTGACGCGGGCTGTTTTCTTCAGACCTTGTGTGCAGTGGTTTGTTCTTCCTCGGGTTAGCGGGGTTTGAGGCGCGAGATGAGCGCGGCTTGGGGCTGGTCCTGCAGGTTTTGCATTTCACCAGCCATGGCGCTGGCCCACATCGCTTCAGCATCCAGGTAGGTCCAGCCGAGCTCCTGGCAAGCTTTCTGGCTGGAGTAGTTAAAATTGATGGCCAGGGTGCTGACCATCTCGCGTGACATGAAGGCTGGCAGACCGAAGGCGCGCAGCAGGGGTTCCATCGGCCAGAATAAGTACTTTGCAAGCTGGGTGGGCAGCCAGATCTGAATTTTGTAGGCGCCCGGGTATTTTCCCCAGCAGGCGAGATGTTCTCGCAGGCTTTTGGGTTGGCCGCAAAATAAATAGGTTTCGCCGGGGCGTCCTTTTTCCGCCGCCAGGAAAAGACCGCGGGCAAGATCGTTGACTTCCACCAGCGAGAAGATCGTATCTGGACATGGTGAGATAGGTGGCATGATCTGGTTGATGTACATGCGTAAATAATAGCCCCAACTGGAATAATCATTGGGACCGATCGCTCCGTTGGGACAGGCGATGATCAGCGGCAGGCCGCGCCGCTGATATTCACAGGCAATGGCGTGGGCCTCGGTCTTGGTGCGTTCGTAGGTTGTGTGGCAGGGACTGTTGCGCTGGTAGCTTTCGTCACGCGGCTGCGGGCCTGATTCGCCGAAGGCCTGGACGGTGGAGATGTAAAGCGTCCGCGCTATACCCAGCTCAAGCGCCAGCCCGAGCACGTTCTCGGTGCCCAGCACGTTGACGGCCTGCATGCTTTTTTTACCGGCAGAATCGAGTCCCAGCTCATAATGGCCGGCATTGTGGATCAACAGGTCGGCGCCGGTCATGCCGGCGCGCATAGATTCGCGTTCGGTGATATCGCCCGCCAAACATTGCGCGCCCAGCCCGGTCAGAATGCGAGCCTGGGCTGTGTTGGGGTTGCGCACCAGTACCGTGACCTGCCAGCCGCGAGCCAGCAGGTTGCGGGTGAGGGGCAGGCCGATAAAACCTGTGCCGCCAGTTAGAAAGATTTTCATGCTATTGCCATGCTCCATGGGGTTTTATGCGTCTGTGGTCGAACCAGCGACGATCTTACCGATCGCCGACCAGCGATCAGATATTCGCTAAAAGCCGTTCGTATTTACTCACGGGGTGCCTGTCCTGGCGCAAGACTCCATTGGCGGGGCAAAAAACATCGACTTTGAATCGCCCGAGCAGCAGAACCAGGCTGGGTAAGGGCCAAAACGAAGGTCTCGTGAGTAAATAACGTCGTTCTTTAGAACAAGCTGATCGGGGTGTTTTTTGATGTTGCAAAGCGCCAGTTCCAGGCTGTCAGGGCTATTAATCCGAGCAGGATCCAATAGCCATCCGAGATGGGACGTTCCCAGATCAAGACACTGGCGATAAATATGCTGATGGCCAGGCCGCCCCAGCGGGCGCGAGCTGTGCTGGGAATGCGTGACGTGGCCCAGAAGAGTGGCAGGGTTAGAAGTGGATAGTCGTATTGGAGCGCATAGGGTGTGACCGCAAAGTTGGCCAGCAAGGCGCTGATCATGACCATGATCAGCGAGTTTGAGCGGAAGATGACCCACAGCAAGATGGCACCGGCTGCCAGGGTGGCGCTCCAGCGGATGATGGGGATGATGGTGCTATTCAGGCTGAGCATGTTCAGCCAGTCTGCCAGGGTGGTGTTGATGCGGACTGCCACCTCGTGGTTGGGGCCATCCAGAATATTGACCAGGCCGCTGCCCACGCCAGGCTGCAGCAAAGGCCGGTACCAATCGGGAGTGGCAGCCGTGGAGGCCAGCAGCAAACCCGTCAGCACCAGGCTCATGCTCAGGATGGGCTGCCAGCGCCCGCGGCGCAGAAGCCACAAGCTGGCGGCGGCGACCGGTATGAAGGTAAGGTTTGGTTTGATCAACAGCAGGGCCAGCCAGACCCCGGCCCAGGCCCAGTCTGATTTGCGTAATGAGGCCAGGGCCGCCACCAGCAGGGCGAATAAAATAATGCCCATTTGCTCGTAGCGCCAGGTAACCCAGGCGAACAGAAAGGTGGCATACAGAAAAATAGACCAGCGCTGCCAGCCAGCCGGGGGCCAATCCAAAAGTCTGGATAACTGCCACAACCCCAGGCACCAGATCACCAGATTAAGCAGGATCCAGACCGCGCGCGCAGGTTGGTAAGGCAGCAGGGCCAGGGGTGTTAGAAACCAGGCCAGCCAGGGTGGGTTGTAATAGGGCGCATTACCTGCCTTGCCAGAGATTTGCAGGATGACGGGAAAGAGCTGGTTGTAATCAAACGGGTTGCCGCCTTTGAGCAGCAGGCGTGCGGCTGCATAATAGACGCGGAAATCCTGCCCGAAGCGGATCAGAGCGGTGGCTGCCATCAAGGTGCTGGTAACCAGCCAGGCACTCAGGGCAGCAAAATTGATCAGCCGGGTGCGGCGTAATGCGGGTTCGTCTTTTGTGTTCAAGAGTTTATCCATGAATGCTCAAACGTAAATTGGGTGGTCAAGCGCTGGAGATTGGCGTGCGACCAAAATTTATTAAAATATCCTGCCATTGATGGAAGGATATGGGCGTTAATGAATTGTAACCGGGTAGATCTGAAAAATGTCAGATTAATTTATTGAGTTCCTGGATGATATTGCTCTGCTCATCTTGAGGCAGAGTCGACAGGCAGTTGCGGATCACGCTTATTTCGATTTGTTTATCTGAATTATCCAGGTCGGCGATGTAATGGGTGCCCAGGGTACGGGTGACCTGGGTGAGCGTGTTCAGGTAGGCCCAGCCTTTGCTGCCGACGACTGCCATTTTTTGAACAATTTCCTGGAAGTGGATGATCCCATTGAAGGCCAGACGCGTATTGTGTGCGGTCTGGGCAGACAGCAGGCGCTGGGTTTGCAGTTCTTTATGTGAGCGTTCCAGGTCGCTGCGCAGATCCATGACCAGTTCGTTTACGATCATCTGCTGGTTGAGACTGCGGGCCAGGTTCTTGCATAAACGCGAGATCAGCAGTTCGGCCCATTTGGGGTTGGTCAGAATGGTTTGTATGTTTGGGTTGGGGATTCTATAAACGACGACGTTGTTTGCCTGGGAGATGACGGTGGCGCTGCGGGGTTCGTCGTTGATCATGCTCATTTCGCCGAAGAAATTGACAGCCTCGATGGTGCCGATCGATTCGCGCGAGGCGCCGCCGCCTTTGAAAACTTCCACAGTTCCCAGGCGCAGCAGGTAGAGGGCTTTTTCCTGATCGCCTTCCTTGATGATGACTTCGCGGTTGGGGTAAATATAGATCAGGTTGCGGAAAGATGCGATTTCTTCACGCGGAATCCCGTATTGGATGTGCAGCTCGTTCGGGGAGATGGAATTACCTTCGAGATACCGCTTGCCGAGCGTGCCGTCTGCGTCATCCATAAAAAATGCCTCTCACTTGGATTGCTTGGGTCGGATTCCAATGATAATAGATTGAGTATACTGCTTTTTTAGGAAATACAAGCTATCCGGGGGTACTGTGGGTGTGGTGCAAGGTTTCGGAAAATGCCAGGATGTGTATCTGGTGGCTTTCAAAGGGGTTTCTCGTAGCACCTATTGCCGTGATCGTCGCGGCCTCCGTCGTTTCGGGGAGCCCACATCCTACCTATTAGTCATCTGATAATATTTGACGTTTTTTGGGATTGTGCGGTTATGGTTGTCTTTTGTATATTTCATCCCCATTCGCTAATCCCCCAGAGCCGCAATCATCTCTCAATAACAAAAAAAAACGAACCCGGACAATGACGAGTTCGGTTCTGGTGTAATGCCGAAGATAAATATCAATTTGCGGGTATAATTTTTGTTACATCAAGTATTATATTGGGGAATAGGCTTTAGCCAACCTTCTCCTGGCGGGGTAATTTGAGCAATGGAGGGTGTATGTTTTTCAAGCGAACAATCAAAGTCGTAGTTTATCTTTTCCTGTTGGTGACTTTATGCACTGGACAGGTATCCGCTGCGCCGGGTAGTAACGGCATGGCATTCTCTCCCTCAAAATTATCGACCATTCTACCCGTCGGATTTGCGCTAAAACCTGCTATTGAGCAACCTTCGGAATCAGAAATAAATACTTATGCCGGGTCAGCATCCGTGCTTGAGCAAATTACATTTTCTCCAACAGACAGTATGAACGATGCACGCCAACACCACACAGCAACTTTATTAACAAATGGGAAACTCTTAGTAGCAGGGGGAGGATACAATTCTTCTGAATTGTATGATTCAAATACCGGCTTATGGAGTACTACTGGAAGCTTACATTTTGATCGCGCTTATCATACAGCTACATTGTTGAATGATGGTAAAGTATTGGTAACAGGAGGAGAAGCTGGTAATTTACCTGAACTTTCGAGCGCCGAGCTATATAACCCAACCACTGGTGTTTGGAGCGTTACCGGCAATATGAATATAAGTCGCTACAGTCACACTGCCACTTTATTGAATAACGGCAAAGTTTTGGTGGTTGGTGGAGCGAAATGGGATGGCCCAGCCCTTGCGAGTGCTGAACTATATGATCCATCAACCCAGACATGGACAGTGACTGGAAGTATGAATTTTCCTAGTAAAAATCACACAGCAACACTACTGAATAATGGCAAAGTACTCATTGCTGGGGGACAATTAATATCATTCCTCAGCCGTGCTGAATTATTCGATCCATCGACAAACACCTGGACTACGATTGCTAGTATGAATATTCCCAGGCTTCAACACACCGCCACGCTTCTAAATGATGGAAGAGTCTTAGTGGCAGCAGGTTGGTCTACAGGAGGCAGCGGCACTTCCAGCGCAGAGCTATACGATCCTTTCACTGGTAATTGGTCTTTTACTGGATCCATGGTGGGAACATACCGTTACCTTCATACAGCTACATTGTTAAATAATGGTAAAGTGCTGGTTGTAGGAGGCATGGAAAACCCTAATGCTCTTGCAAGCACAGAATTATATGATCCGTCTTCTGGAATTTGGATCGCTACAGACAATATGAATAGTAGACGAAAAAATCATGCTGCCACTTTATTGAAAAATGGGAATATATTGGTAACAGGAGGGGAAAATAATTTCTCTATTTCCGATGTCGAACTTGCAACCCTTGTACCCGAAAACACCTTCACCGGAACATTAACTTTGCCATCCGTATGGAGTAACAACACAACTATCAGTATAAAATTCAAAGGTAACTCAACCGGAGCGGCGATCGATGCTGGTTCGCTCAGTAATGACAATACCACCTGGGGCGATTGGATCCCAGCAAATCCAGACACAACAATATCCACAACCTGGAATGTTGGCGCTGATAGCGCAAACAAGCCAATCTACCTACGTTTGCGGGATATCAATGGACAAGTGGCAACGGTTGTGAGAGGTACCAACAATAAAGATGCTACCTTCCTTTCTGAAGGTTATGTTTTTGATCACAATCCATCTATTCTATCTTTTCAATTCGGCGAAAATGTTTTGAGTGACAGCAGCATCTATTCAGTCATGGAACCAAGAAACTTCATGCTGATACGCCCGGGAAAGGATGGTATTTTTAATACAACAGACATATCCGCTGCTATTTGCGATCCATCCCATGTTCCTGATGGTGATGATGAAAACATCCCAATTTATGTCAAGTTCTATTTGTCATCCACTTATATTGCCACACTTATAAAAGACTCATTTGATCCGTTTCTTGACGAAGGGCAATACCGTCTGTATGTCTGCGGCGCTGCGTCTATCCATAATCTGGCCGGTAATCCGATCAATGGCGGCAAAAACATGTCTATTAATTTCAGCGTGGCATCGGCTGCTTCTGAACCGCACTCAAAAAAGCTCCCAAAAACTGGCTTTGCCCCCAATCGCATTTCTTCACTGCCGCAGCAGCCAGAAAGCGCCGCCTATGCCAAAATGAGCGGGCTGTGGCTGGTAATTCCCTCTCAAAAAATGCATGTCAATATCGTCGGTGTGCCTGAAATCAACAACAATTGGGATACCACATGGCTAGGAAATGATGCCGGTTGGTTGAACGGTACTGCCTACCCCACCTGGCTGGGCAACTCGGTCATCACAGCACATGTCACCGATGCCAATGGCTTGCCAGGACCGTTTGCAAATATCCGGAACCTGGCTTATGGTGACAGGATTGTGGTGCATCAATACGGCGAAAAATACACCTTTGAAGTACGCGAAACAAGGATGGTATTGCCAAGTTCCACGACTTACGCATTGGGCCATCTTGAAGGTCATTCCTACCTAACGCTGATCACCTGCCAGGGTTACAACTTCCTGACGGACAACTACATGTTTCGTAGGTTGGTACGTGCTGTGTTGGTCAAGGTCGAAGCGGAATAGTTTTTTCTCCATTTCCATTGTTTAATCAACAAACCCCCGATATTCAGGGGGTTTGTTGATTGATTCTGGGTATTACAAGAGGGGGGCGGGTCGATATTTCCATCAATGGAAATACGGGGAGGCCTAAATCGGATTGTGCAAGTCGCCTGACACCTATGCCATTTGGTTCAGCCGACACTGCTTAAATTTTCTCGTATAACCCATCCCCGGACACTATCCGTGTCAAGGTGACACGGTGTTAGCTTGCTTTAATGTTGCAAATTACCTATTCTGATACCATGACAACGTTGACGCCATTTTCCCAGAGTTCATACTCACTTAAATCTGCGTCATCATTCCATGAAATACCATATCCGCCTAAATCAACCTTTACGGACTTAAAAAAAGCGTCACTTTTTAGAACCTGGAACATTTCTAATCCAAGCAGGTGCGTACAGTCATAAACTTTTTCTACACCATCCACAAATTTGACCAACAGTTTTTTATTTCCAAGTGCTTGAACTGATAAAATTTTAGGGGTGTTCATTTTTTACTCCAATCCGGGCAGTTGTTTGAACTCATTATTCTGCCACATACGCAATAATTCAACTTGATACTGCGCTCCCCATTCTTACACTAACTTTTGTGACCTTGACGGTAAATCCCCTTCAACCATCTCAAGTGTTTCGATGGCAAAAACGCCGTTAAACTCGCCATACACAGCATGAAAATGGGGAACGCCATGTTCACTTTGGCTAAAATACATCTTGATGATGATGCCATAAAATCGGGCTATGACTGGCATATACTTCTCCTTTACTTTTGATTAAAGTATAGCACAGCAAAAATAAAATATATCGAGTCTATTTATCCACCAGAAATTACCCCCAGTCGCATTTGGGGAAGGTGCCCGCAGGGCGGATGGGGCTGGTTTAGTGTTTTCTTCCAGCGCGTAGATGGTCGCAAGTAAAACGCCATCCAGATTATTCAATACCTCGTTATTCCAAAAGCGGATGACTTTGTAGCCCTGCGCTTCCAGGTATTTTGTGTGCTCTGTATCATAATCTGCCTGCTCAAGATGTTGGCTGCCATCCAGTTCGATGATCAGCCTGGCTTTGCTTGAACAAAAATCCGTGATGTAGGGGCCAATGGCGTGCTGTCTGCGAAAGTTGAGGCCGTTGAGTTTGTCGCCGCGCAGATAGGCCCAGAGTTTCTGGTCAGCGGGAGTGAGTTCAAGGCGCAGTTCAATGGCAGGCCCCCTCCTAACCTCCCCCGATTGCGCCCCGCAAGCCCAGCGGGACGAAATCGGGGGAGGGACAAGACCAGACTGCTGGCTGAAGAATTTTTATTTTCATCAATACTCCACGCTGCT
>CAINXK010000166.1 GCA_903854805.1 uncultured Anaerolineae bacterium | reverse complement strand
GTACATTGACTGTGCCCGTTAATATGATCTTGCCTTGCACCTCCCCGCCGGGTTTGGGCGAGGAAAAAATGATCTGGCCAGGAACACAATCGACTATTCCTGTAGGTGCGATTGCTGCATTGGGTTGAGCAGTCTGGTCTGCAACAGGCTGTGTCACTTCTCCGGACGATGTCTGCAACAGGTCGGCTGTGGGTGTTGGCCTGAATGTGGTCGCAGGTAGAAAAGGCACTATAAACGATACAAGGCAAAATTGGCTCAAGCCGATCATGATCAACAGAATGAACATCGCCCCAGAAACGCGCACCTTTTGAAATGACAATTCTTTTTCCAGTCCGAAGACTGATGAACGCCATTCTGCCCAGGCTTTCCAGAGCGAGCGCGCAGCGAATACCGCTCCTATCAGCAATATCAGGTAGACAAGTGCTTCATATTCTACGATGAATCGGAAAAGCGCATCCACAGTTGGGCTCGATAGAATGTTAAGGTTTGATTATATTTTACGCAGGACACTGCGTAGGATTTTTTCAAGCTTTGGAACCATGCCAATTCCGGCGTCAAGCACTTCCTGGTGTGATGTGCTGGTATTTCCGTCCAGGTTGGCTTTATTACTGATTCCTGAAATTCCTAAAACGCGTGTGCCTGCATGTCTGGCCACGATCACTTCTGGGACGGTAGACATGCCAACCGCATCGGCACCAACTGCGCGCAGAAATCGAAGATCGGCTGGCCCTTCAAACGATGGGCCGCTTAAGCCGGCATAGACACCTTCTCGCAGCAGCACGCTGGTATCTTTCGCGGCCTGGCGAGCCAGTTCGCTCAGCTTGCGGTCATACGCCTGGCTCATATCTGGAAAGCGTGGTCCAAGTTCATCTATATTGGGGCCAATCAGTGGGTTAAAGCCCATCATACCCACCATGTTCAAATTATCAGTTATCAACATTAAATCGCCTGGCACGTATTCCGGGTTAATGGCGCCGGCTGCATTGGTTACTACCAGTATTTCGATACCCATGCGCTGCATCACACGGATAGGCAGCGTTACTTGAGACATCGAGTAGCCCTCATAAAAATGAATACGTCCTTGCATCACCATTACAGGCTGGTTTTCAAGTTCGCCAATTACCAATTGGCCCACATGACCGCGTACAGTTGATTTCGGCCAGTGTGGCAAGTCATTGAAGGCGATTAAGTCTGGGTTTTCGATCGAATCGGCCAGCCCGCCAAGTCCTGAACCAAGAATAAGCCCAATCTTTGGTTGGTATTTGGTCCTGGCCCTTACTGCTGCCACGACTTCGTCGATTTCTTCTAATGAGATAAATGGCTGATTGTTCATGTTTTCACCACGGATCAAGGTAATGTATCAATCCCAACTGTCTACCTGGTGGTTGGGTTAGGGTGATCTAATTATTTTGTTTTTGCATATCCACATATTCTGCGGACAAAAGGTTTTTAACCTGAAAAATTATAACCGATTAAGTGGTGTGAAATATATTTACATCCTGCCAATTCCCGGTTTTTTCTTGTTCCTATTCATTTTTCACGATCTGCCCGTAAAACACGGTTTTTTCGCCATAAATCAGGCCGCGATGGGCATTTCATGATCCCGATACTGCTATTTCTTAGGCGATTTATGCGTATAAGCGTTAATCTCGTTGTGTGAATAACCAGCTCAGTTTAACAAAAAGTGGAACCTGCTGATCAGCATTTGTACAGCGCTGAGTTACGCGGGCGAAACCAGATCGAACCAAAATTTAACCGGTTGGACCAAAAATAATGAGGGCGATCTGAACGCTGATCGCCCTCATTATTTACTTCATTCTTTATTGTAAGATTTCGCGGAAGGCTGCCACTGTCGCATCGACACCGTGATCGTCGATCCATAGATGTGTTACCAGCCGGAACGTCCGCGGTCCGCTCGCATGTGCCAGCACGCCGTGTTCCTCCAACTTTTTTTCAATTTGCAGGGTGCTCAACTTGACCGTGTCAGCCAGATCAAAATAAAGCATGTTTGTGGCGGGTGCACCTGCTTTGATGATGATCCCGGAGATTTCGCTCAAGCCTTCGGCCATATGGCGAGCCCGGATGTGATCATCGATCAACCGGTCTACCATGCTTTCCAGGGCAATAATCCCGGCAGCTGCAATAATACCGGCCTGGCGCATACCGCCGCCCAGGTGTTTACGCATTCTGCGGGCTTTTTTTATAAAATCAGTGCTTCCGCATAGTACAGAACCTACCGGCGCGCCCAATCCTTTGCTCAGGCAAAATGTGACCGAATCCACCGGGCTGGTTAACTGTTTGGCTTCCAATCCTTGCGCAACAGCCGCGTTAAATATGCGCGCCCCGTCCATATGAACGATAATCCCACGCTCATGGGCAAAATCTGCCAGGCGTTGAACGTATTCTGACGATTGGAAAACACCGCCGCACGCATTATGTGTATTTTCGATTTCGATCAGTCTTGTTACTGGTTCGTGGTCATCATCTGGGCGGATGGCTGCTTCTAGATCTTCCAGGGAAAGTGAGCCATTCGGTTGTTCTTTTATTTGACAGGAATGCACCCCACCCAGGGTCGAAATGCCGCCGCCTTCGTGTAAGAAAGTGTGAGCACGTTGACCCATGATGACCTCGTCGCCTCGGCTGCAATGCGCCAATATGGCTGCCAGGTTGCCCATCGTCCCGGATGGTACGAAAAGCCCGGCTTCCTTGCCTAATTTTGCTGCTGCCAGCTCTTGTAACTGGTTGATCGTGGGGTCGTCACCATACACATCATCCCCGACAGCAGCTTTTGCCATCGCCTCCCGCATTTCGGGCGTGGGTTTGGTAACCGTATCTGAACGTAAATCTATATATTCCATTGCAGCTCCTGTTTTTTTGACCAGCTAGAATCACTTTTCAAGCCGGGAGCCGGGCGTGACCCGGCTATCTGGCTCGTTTGATTTCTTCAACAGCGTCTGGGTTGACCAGTGAACTGATGTCACCTGGTTCCAGCCTGAGATAGGCAGAGCGAATTATACGTCGCATTACCTTCGCATTTCTTGTTTTTGGCAGGTCGCTCACGAATAAAATTGCTTTTGGAGCTAGCGGCTTGCCCATATCTGCAATGATCATTTCTTTCAACTCCGTGCGGATCTGTTCTCTGCGGTGGTTAATTTCCTCTGTGGTGCCTGATGTAGATTTTAATACGCAAAATGCCACCAGCGCCATTCCTTTAATTTCATCCGGCACACCAATTGCGGCTGATTCAATCACATCCGGATGATGTACAAGTATTGACTCCACTTCTGCGGGACCGAGACGTTTCCCAGCGATTTTCAGCGTATCGTCAGAACGCCCCAGAATATACCAGAGCCCATCCGCATCAATCGCCGCAAAATCGCCATGAACCCATACGTTTTCCCACCTTGACCAGTATGTCTCCAAATAGCGCTGTGGATCTTTCCAAAAACCACGTGTCATCCCAATCCAGGGAGCCCGGATAACCAACTCGCCGACTCTGTTTCGGACTGATTGACCATTTTCGTCCACTACATCAGCCGCCATCCCAGGGCAGGCTGATGAAAAAGAACATGGTTTGAGTGGTAGGAGCGGGTTACCCATCACAATGCCACCTGAAATTTCTGTTCCACCTGAGTAGTTGATGATGGGTCGCGTGCCACCGCCAACTTTTAGAAACAACCACAACCAGGGATCAGGGTTCCAGGGTTCGCCAGTTGAGGCAAAGCACTTTAAAGACGACAGATCATGTTTCTGGAACATTTGCTCGCCATGTGGGATCAAGGTGCGGATCAGGGTGGGTGAAACGCCTAACTGAGTGATCTTATGGCTTTCAACCAGCGCCCACAACCGGTCTGGAGCTGGAAAATCGGGTGCACCGTCATAAATGAACATGGTCGCGCCCAGGGCCAGTGTTCCAAATACCAACCATGGGCCCATCATCCAGCCCATATCTGTCATCCAATAAAACACGTCTCCGCTGTGCACATCCGTGCCAAAGGCCATATCTTGCGCTGCCTTTACCGGAAAGCCGCAATGGGTGTGGACTGCGCCTTTTGGCTTCCCGGTTGTTCCAGATGTGTAGATCAGCATGAGCACATCTTCCGCTGATGTTATTTCTGTTTCGGCCTGTGCAGGTTGAGAGTCTACTAATTCGCTCCACCAGTGGTCCCGTCCTGGCACCATCTGCACACTTTGGCCGGTTCGTCTCAAAACGATCATATGCTCTAGCGTGGGCAGCTGAGAAGCAGCTTCGTCCGCAATAGCTTTCATCCCATTTGTTTTACCATTTCGGAACGATCCATCGGCAGTGAATAACGCTTTGGCATTTGCATCACCCAGGCGGCTGATGATGGCGCCTGCGCCGTATCCGCTGAAGAGTGGCAAAATGATCCCACCGATTTTGGCAATTGCAAGCAAGGCTATTACGATCTCGGGGGTCATGGGCATAAACAGACCAATCGCGTCACCTTTTCCCAGGCCAAGAGAGCGCAGAGCGTTGGCGGCTTGATTGGTTTGCTCGTATAGCTCCTGGTACGTCAGGCTGCGCGTACTGCCTTCTTCGCCTTCCCAGCTTAACGCAGGTCTAAGGGCCGGGTTCATGCTGTCGTTGAATTCTTGCTTGGTTGAATTGGTGTGCGTGGCTTCTGGATGCGCATATTTATCCAGAAGGTTGTGGACAATATTCATCTTTCCATCCAGACACCACCTGGGGAACTGCACTCCATTTTCCAGGTCTACGATCTGGGAATAAGGTTCGTAAAACTGGATTTTTAAATATTTAAGAATGGAATCTGTAAACCAGGCCACATCCGAGATGGATCGATCCATCAGCTCATCAAAATTCTGGATGCCATGCTGGCGCATAAATGTCGTCAAATTGGCTTGTTCAACAGTCTCTTGCGTTGGACGCCAGATAATTTCTCCGCCGAAATCAAATGAATCACTCATGTTGCCATCCTTTGGGATCAGGTGATAAACCTTATTTGAATTTTTGCTTTTCAGGTCAGCAGCTTTGAATATTGTTTTCGATGTGGCAGATCTTGGGTGGAAACTTATGTAAGAATGTCAGTTGGTTTATTTTTGAGAAGAAACGCTACTTGTAATTGTGTGAGCAGGTAAGAATTAATGTTTTTGAACAATGGATAAAGTTCAATACCTACCCGAATATTGCCAGATCGGAGTAATCAACAACCGTATGTTTCGCATGAATTTTTTGCGAGTATCAGAAGTGTATTCCTATTCCTTCATTGATGTAAAGGGAAAACTATTTTTTCAGAATGGATTTGTATTTCAGGGGGCGCTACGGCTCACATCAGTCAGTTTAACGCTGTGTAGAGTGTTCCAGACCAGGTTTTTTTAGAACGTACCAGTACAGTAACGTGGAAATCAACAATGTGATTGCTAATATGGCCGGCTCAAACCAACCGCTTTTCAAAAAGAAAAATGGCAGTCCGCCAGCAATTATCGCGGTCCCCAATGCCAGTGAAGCTGCTAACGCAGGAGACTTCGGCAAGCTTCGCCCGACGGCGGCGATCGAAAGAGGCGTCACTGATTGGAGCAACAGTGCCCCAACCATCAGCGCTAGTAGTGAAAAGTCTGAAAACACCAGCAGCACCCCAGCCCCGGCCAGCACCACAAGCCCCCAACGCTTCCAGCCCCAGCGATCTGCTGCAAAACCCCCAACCAGTTTGCCGGTTCCGGCTGCGATGGCTAGCCATAACGCTGCGCTAGTATAGCGCTCCACCCTTATTTGCGTACCGACCCAAACCGTTGAGCGCAGGGCGATTGCGATTACAAGGAAGAAGATAATGAGAAGAGATACAGGCATCGGGCTGCTGGTTCGTTCCACTAGCTCACTGGAAACATGGGGTACTACCCAGATGATGGTTGCCAGGATAATCAGTAGCAGGATCAGGATATTTTCGGCGATATCCGAATAATTGATAGATGCCATACCGCCAACGGTCAGGCCTATTACTCCAAAAGCGGCAAACACGCCCGCGGCAGAAGCCTTTCCAGGTGTGCTGGTAATGGCGACTGAGCCACCGCCAGCATGCAGGCAGGCTGACCCAATCCCAATTAACATGATTGCGATGTTTAAATTTAGTGGCGTTATTAATAAACCTGTTACAGTAATCAACAATCCAACGGCAGCGCCATGTTTGGGCTGCCGGATTCTGTCAAATAACATTCCTGCCAACGGCTGCAGTCCAAACGCCACCAGGTTATATAACAGGATTTGCGCATTCATATCCTGTGCTCTCTGCCTTATGATCAATCCAACCAGCAGCCCGGCGGAAGCATCCGAGAGACCGTGGCCTATCCCGAGTAAAAGCGGCAAGAGATAGGTCATTTTAGTAGATCAAAAAACAGGTAAAGTGGCAAAATCACCAGCAGATAGCTTGTGCAGTTTGCCACCAATGCCGCAATCCAATTTTCACGGATGGCTTTGCTCTTGAGCAACATCAGGACCATGCCCTCTAGCAGGATAGACAGCGCCAGGTTAATTGATAATCCCAAAAAACCCCATTGGATTGTCAAAGAAACCAGCCCGAAGCCCAGGATTGTTGATGCGATATTCATTAAGGTCGCAGCCAATAATGCGCGTTTGAAGGAGCCCCAACGCAGCCGCCACAGTATTATGCCTTCAATCGTAATGATGATTACTGTTGCCAGGCACAGCCCCAAGATGCCGCCTGCTGCCACCAATAGCAAACCGGGCCCGGCAACGTCAAGCAAAATGGAATAATGCATAAGAATTGTCCCTGCTTATTTTTGTAGACAAGCCAGCAAGTCCTTAAGCGAACCCTGCGGGTCCGATTTCACTTGAGCCAATACCGGCAGATTTGGAATGGTAAAAACTTCCCTTACTGTTCCGGATTTCCAATGTCGTGGTAGGATGCCAATAGCATTTTTATCAGAATTGAGACTGTCAGACATTTGTTGTGGGCTGACGGCCACCCTGGCCAGCGAAGTGACTGCCTGTCCGTGCAGCACTTCCCGCGCAAACGCCTGCTGAACGTCATTCCCGGAAGCGAAGACCCATAGTTGAAGTGTTTCCGATTCTGGGTTTGTAAACAATTTTTGGGCTTCGGTCGGGGTCAGGTTTTGGATCTGGTTCTCGCGATGTGTCACGATCAGCAAGTCATCCTGGCCGATCTGATATGCAGGAGATGATAATTGATCCGGTTCACCCAGGCGCAGGCTGATTTCTGCCTGGGTTGGGTCATCGACATTCGACAAGGTCAATTGCAGGGTTTGGGCGCAATCATATGCATCTGCCAACCAGGATTGAGTCGCAGCTGTAGCGTAAATCCGGATTATTTGTGGCGGACTAACCGGCTCCGGTGTGGGTGTGCAAGCTGCTAGCAGTAGCAGGAGTGCGGGCAATAATCTTTTCATCAAATAAATAATGGACGCAACATAAGCCCTGCCTGATTAATAATTTATCCGATATTTAGAAGAATGACGCAGGCTGAACCGAGTACGGCGCAATAGCCAGCAAATATATATAATGAATGCTTATTCAGATATCCCAGCAGCCACTTGATTGCCAGCCAGCCGACGAGGGCAGAGCTCACGAATCCGACTGTCACCAAAGGGAGAAACTGGCTGAGATTGTCCATTTTAAGCAATCCGAGCGCTTCATAAGCCCCGGCTGCCACCATTACGGGAACTGACATCAGAAAAGCAAATCGTGCAGCTGCCGGGCGGTCAAAGCCTCTGAACATGCCACCACTGATGGTTGTTCCACTGCGTGATGCGCCCGGAAATACCGCGATCACCTGCATGATGCCAATAAAAAGCGCATCCAGCCAGGTCATTGAGTTGAGTTTGCGGGTCTGTTTTCCAAGGTATTCAGCCAATGTTAATAAGATCGCTGCAGCAAATAAACGGATGGCTGCTTCGGTAAGTGGCATTCCAAATAAGGCTTCGACATATTTTTTGAGCAGGACGCCGGCTATCAGTGCCGGTATGGTCGCGATGATGATATACCAACCCATTTTCGCGTTATCGGGTAGTCCATTGAAATTAGCCACCCCTGCCAGGTTTGTGACGGTATCCACCAGGATCGCCAGCAGGTCTTTCCAGAAATAAACCACCAGTGAGAGGATGGTTCCTAGCTGAACCAATACGCTAAAAGCAAAAGCTGCATTATCAGCCGGAATGCCCAGAAAATGTTGCGCGATCAAAAGGTGCGCGGTGGACGAAACTGGGATAAATTCCGTCAAACCTTGCAGGATGCCAAGTAAAAATGCCTGAAATGTGTTCAAATGATTATTTCTCCCAAGTTCTTATTTTTGTATTGCGACGTTGGCTGCCCGGCGCTGGGCATTATTATCCCATTGAGCCAGTAACGATGGTATTTTGCTCTCGAACGAACCGTCTAAAATATAGCCCCGAATTTCTTTAACAAGCTGGATCAGGGCATGTAGGTTGTGGATGGAGATCAAGCTTCCTGCCAGCAATTCTTTCGCTGTGATCAAATGGCGGATATAAGCACGCGTGAACGTCCGGCAGGTATAACAATTGCAGGATTCATCGATCGGACGGGGATCTTTCTTAAAGCTGGCATTCACCAAGTTCAGTCGCCCTGTCGAAGAAAAAGCCGCGTGATGGCGCGCCAACCGTGTTGGCAGTACGCAATCGAAAATATCCACACCGCGCGCGATCCCGTTGATCAGGTCTTCTGGTGTCCCAACCCCCATCAAATAGCGTGGTTTATCTTCAGGTAAGAGCGGAGTGACCACATCCAGTGTCCGATGCATCTCATCCTTGGTCTCCCCAACCGATAACCCGCCAATTGCGATGCCCGGAAATGGCATGGATGCAATAAACTCAGCTGAAATTGCGCGCAGGTCTGGGTCAACACCGCCCTGCACAATCCCAAACAAGGCCTGATCAGTACGTAAATGTGCTTTTAAAGAGCGTTCTGCCCAACGGTGGGTTCTTTCCATGGCTTTCCGGCTGTAAGCCTTGTCGTTAGGATCGGAACATTCATCAAACGCCATAATGATGTCGGCACCCAGGTTTTCTTGAATTGCGATGGATTTTTCGGGTGTGAAGCGATGCGTCGATCCGTCGATATGGCTTTTAAAAGTGACACCGTCATCATCGATTTTACGAGTTAATGCCAGCGAAAAGACTTGGAAGCCGCCAGAATCGGTTAGCATTGGGTTGGGCCACTGCATAAATTTATGCAATCCTCCCATCTCAGCCACCAGTTCATCGCCAGGGCGCAAATATAAGTGGTAGGTATTGGAAAGCACCAATGATGCTCCCAATTCCTTGAGATGCTCTGGGGTAAGTGTCTTAACAGTGGCCTGTGTCCCGACCGGCGCAAAGACTGGCGTTTGAAGTTCGCCATGCGGAGTATGGAAAACGCCGGCGCGAGCGCGGCCTTCTTTTGCGAGTAGGTTATATTCAAACATGGGGG
>CAINXK010000165.1 GCA_903854805.1 uncultured Anaerolineae bacterium | reverse complement strand
CCAAAATCATGGACTGGCGGGACGATCACATCAAACCCAAGTGCTGATAAGACTGTATAAGCTTCCCGCGCAGTTTCTGGTTCGTTATAATTCCGGGTGATATCCGCCAGGAAAAGCAACGGCATCCTCGCCACAGTCGCCTTTTTATTATTCGCCGCCTGGCTTAAATACCAACGGTAAAAAGTCTCTTTGGCAAATCCAGGCAATTTTCTTTCGGGAGCAATCTGCAAAAACCGATTTACAAGATTACGGACCAATGTGTTTTGCAGTGTCCAATTGGCCACTGGGGCCATCGCTCCGCTCGCCAACTTACTGATATCCCCAAAGTAAGCAAAAAAACGCGAACGCACTGACATTAAATGTCGTTGATAATACTGGAACAAGAACTCCGCTTTGATTTTTGCCATATCCACAGAAGAAGGACATTCTGATTTACAAGCTTTGCAGCTGACGCATAAATCCATGATCTCAAACACGTTCTGACCGGTAAATTCTTCCGCCCCCAACCTGCCCGAGAGCGCTGCCCGAAGCGCATTTGCGCGCCCACGGGTGCTATTTTTTTCTTCACGAGTTGCCATAAAACTCGGACACATGCTGCCTGTCATCTGCCGGCAGGCCCCGGCCCCGCTGCACATTTCAACTGCAGCGCCAAAACCTGGGGCTGGATCACCAGCAGTTGGAAGGGGCAGATCCGAACCGGGATCATTTTTCCCCTGACCGAAATCTAAAAAGGAATGGACGGGCAGGGTTTTATAATCCGCTCCATAACGCAGGTTTTGGGTCATCTGCGGGCCATCAACAATATCACCCGGATTAAATATGTTTTCCGGATCAAAAGTACCTTTTACCTGTTTGAATAATTCATACAAATCATCTCCGAAAAAATGACGATTTAACCAACTGCGTAGACGGCCATCACCATGTTCACTCGAAAGTACCCCACCATATTCACCTAACAGTTCGGTGGCAAATTGCATGATCTTGGGCATTTTGGCAATATCGCTGGCCAATTTTGCATTCAAAAGCGAGTGAACATGCAAACAACCAGCACTGGCATGCGCAAAATAAGCTACATCATGGTCTAATTCTTGCTTGCAGAATGTTTCCAGACGCGAAATATAATCCGCCAGGTGCGCAGGCGGTACCGCGGCGTCATCCACGATTGGTAACGGTTTTACATCGCCGCGCATACTCATCAAAATCCCCAAACTACCTTCACGCACCTTCCAGGCCGCCTGAATAGCTTCCGGTTCAAGTAAATTGGTAATCGCCAGGGTTTGAACTCCCCGTAAGCGCAGGTGAACCTGCAAATTTTCCAAACTGGCTTCAATCTCTTGCCTGGTTTCTCCATAAAATTCGGTGATCAGGACGCAATCCGGTTTACCTTGAACAAATCTCTGCATCAGAACGGCATATGTCTGGACACTTTGCGCCAGATGTAAACCATAACGGTCAATCAGTTCAATCGCGCTTGGATTTAACTCCAAAATAGTTGGCACAGCCTCCAAAGCCGCGCGCAAACTGCCAAAATGAAGCACTGCCACCCCACTTGCTTTTGGCAAATCAACCAGGTTAAGCGTCACCTCGGTCATCACTCCCAGGGTGCCTTCAGCACCACAGATCAACTTGGAAAGATTAAACCGCTCATCATAGGGCCAACGGAATGAGATACCACTGCCATCCGTCAACCGGTCCAGGTTATACCCCCCGCAACGCCGCCAGTGTCGCGGAGTTCCCGCTCGGATAACCTCCTGGTTACGAGAATTTCGAACCAAGCCGGTTATTTGTGCATAAATTCTGCCTTCCAGATCACTTTCTGCCCGGTAAGAATTGGCTTCGAGTTCAGATTTGGGACCAAATTCAACAACTGAGCCATCTGCCAATATGACCCGCGTTGCCAGAACATGGTCAGCACTCATGCCATATAAAATCGAATGGGACCCGGACGAATTGTTACCCACGATTCCGCCCAACACGGCCCGGTTTCCACTGGCCGGATCAGGGCCATACTTTAACCCAAATTGTTTCAAATGAGCATTTAAGCGGGCTAAGGTTACCCCTGCCTGCGCCCGCACCCATTTCTCATCAACATTAACTTCCAGGATCGCATCCAAATAACGGGTCGTATCAATAACGAGAGCTTCATTAACAGCCTGCCCGGCCAGGCTGCTGCCAGCCCCACGCGCCAATAAAGGAACTTTGTATTGAGAAGCCAATCGCACCGCTGTCTGGATTTCTTCAGAAGAACGTGGAATAAATACGCCGTGCGGCATAACCTGATAGATACTGGCATCTGTGCTGTATAACACACGGCTGACCTCATCCGTGTGTACTTCGCCAATAACTTTGGACTGCAGTTCTCGAACATAATCATTGATTTTGTTCTGCATCTTGCCTCTTTATTGGCGTTCTTTTGAAAATACAAAGGAATAGATAATGGCTCTCATCAGATTAGTGGGAGACTTAATGGAAGGCAATCAATCAGCGCTATTCTGATGCATCGACTTAATATCTACCTGCTGCACCACGCGAGTTTTTTGCAGCGCTTTTTCGCGCTTTTTTCCAAATAAACTTCGTGGCATTCGTCCATTCGGACTTATTCGTGATGAAAACACCCGCAATGACCCCTGAAATTACTGCGCTTGTTACGGACATGCCACCGACCTTTCACGCAGCAAAACAAAAATTTGACACTGTCAAAGGTAATACAATTCTTGGACCTTCATAAAAGTGAGTCAGAAGCATCGATAGGTTACGTCGCCAAAACAGGAGAGCAGCAATGACTCGCTAAAATGATTATAACCTTTCTGGCAAGCTCCGATCGAGTTATCCAAGGACGGGCCGCCGGACGCCGCCTTACCTGATCTCAGCAATGCATGTAGAACGTACTCGTTTGCTAACCCGGCAGTTATTGGTTTACCCATCCACTCAACCGCATAAATATCCCGTCAAATTAGAGTGAATACAGCATAAATGTGTAACCAAACACAGTTAGGTT
>CAINXK010000164.1 GCA_903854805.1 uncultured Anaerolineae bacterium | reverse complement strand
GTTGATTATGCAATTTTTGATGAATATCGCCATAGCTTGGGTTTTCCATCTCAATTTCAGCGAATAAACCGTTAAAAGACTTGGAAAGATAGAATATGATCGGTATACACTGATCACATGACATTTTGAGAGTCGCTCAAGACAAAAGAAGGTCACACACACAGCTCGCGGATGGCTTGAGCGATTGCATCATTTACTTCATATTGCTTTTCAAAGAACGTCAGGATCGCCAAGGTAGACTCGCGATTTCGTTCATAGCCCTGCATCCACTGATGCACGTAGTGGGTTACTTCAGGATAGCGTTGTTCAAAACGCCGCTCAGGTGCAAATTTATCACGCAGCTCCGGCTGGGCCTCTTTAGTATTTTCAGCCAACTCTAATAGCCGGGCTAGCGCATATCCCTAAATAAACCGCATGGCCGATAAGCGCTTGCCCCGTTTCTTGCGAGCCATCCCCACATACAGATTCGTCAGCGCTTCCCCTAACAGCCATTCCTGATTCATTATTGGCCGGTTCGAAATTTTCTTGCCCGGTTGTCCAATTGTCTCAGCAACGTTTGATCGTTTCCAGACTATCGCCCCTCTGAAAAAGAGACAGGTTGCAACTCATCCGGCTCGAAAATTGCAGACTCGCAGAAAACCCCATCATCAAGAGAAGCTTATATCCATCTTCCGTGTTCGGGAAACAGTAAGTGACAGGGCAGCGCGCACTCAGCCACTGTGGATCGTCGAAGAAGGAACGTTTCCATCCTGGCTCAATAATCACAAAAAAGTCCAAATCCGAATAGGCGTCCAGGCGTTCCAGTTCAAGACCGACAGAGCCCAACCCAATCAGGGCCAAAGCGTGGCTGCTGTGCGCTTGCGATTGACCAATTTCAGCGAGGCGCTATAGAAGTATGTTGGTTTAAATAGTGAACCCTAGCTCTGCTAATTATCCAGGCGGTGTGGCGTGGTGACATCCGGTACAACGAAGTGTAACGCAGCTAAGCGCTTGGTTGTGTGCACATTTGATCTGCGGATTTTTCACGGTTTTTTAATGCGCTAATGCTGGTATTCATATTTGTATGGAACGGCTTTCCTTTTATTACAGGTTTGATACTGGCCGCATTTATCTGATTGGATTGACACGGTTGACCGAGAGCAAGGGCATTCCCAGGTCGCGCACCTTCTTTAGCAATCCGTGCAGCGCGGCCTGATCGACCACTGCTCCGGTCAAAAGTGTATTGCCGTCCTCTTCCAGCGTGATGACCAGGCCCTCAAAACAGTCCGCCCGCTGGCGACCCAGATGGCCCTTGATCCTGATTTGATACAGCATTGGCTGGCCCGCATCACTTTCTGGACTGCGTTCAGTTGACATTCTTCTGTTCCACGCTGATGACGACTTTTCCACGGGCGCGTCCCGTTTCAAGGTAACGGACAGCTTCGCCCGTCTCACTTAATGGGTAACATTGATCGATGACAGGGACAATTTTGCCAGTTTCGAGCAGTTCTTTGAGCGCAAGCAAATCCTTCTGGTTTTCCGGCGCCACCGACATCAGACCGATTTTTTTACTGCCTCTTTTGGACACCCGGGGGCCAATGATCATGAGCTGGAAGGCATGCGGCATGGTCGTAAACCCGGCCACGACACAAATTCCATTGGGGCTCATTGCCCGCATAGCATCGTCAATCGAAAGATTTCCTATCGTGTCAAAAATCAGGTCATATGCTTGCCCGTTTTGGGTTAAATCTTCCTTGGTGTAATCCACGACCTGGTCTGCGCCAATCGCGCGCACCAATTCCAGATTTCGTGTGCTGCAAACGCCAGTGACCTTTGCGCCAAATGACTTGGCGATCTGCACGGCAAACGTACCCACGCCGCCAGACGCGCCGTTCACC
>CAINXK010000163.1 GCA_903854805.1 uncultured Anaerolineae bacterium | reverse complement strand
TGTACTTACAGTTTGAAGTGTTCCTCATAGCATCTTAATCATCGAAACAAAATCAAGACACCACCGCATCTTTTTAATAAGAACTTGATGACTGACTTTCAAATTATTGGAAAAAATTTTTACCCAAGACACCTATGACATTAACCCTGCGCTTTGGTATTCTGACGATTTCCGACCGTTCATCTCGTGGCGAACGCCCTGACCTATCTGGACCAGCGCTGCAGAATGCGATAGTTACCCAAGGCTGGCAAAACAATAAAACCGCAATCGTTCCCGATGATATTGAAACAATAAAGAATATTATGATTGAATGGGCCGACTCTGGAGAAATTGATATTTTATTATCAACTGGCGGCACAGGATTTGCCCCAAGAGATGTTACACCGGAAGCCACACTCCTTGTCGTAGATCGTCTTACACCTGGCTTTGATGAAGCCATGCGCGCCAGCAGCATGAAGATCACCCCCCATGCGATGCTTTCACGAGCAGTATCAGGAATTCGCAAACAAACGATCATCATCAATTTACCAGGAAGTCCCAAAGCAGCCATGGAAAATATACAAGTCGTCTTTCCAGTTCTGGAGCATGCAGCAAAACTTTTAAGAAATGATCCAGATTCCGAAATGGGCCACTGAGAACTTATCAATTTTATAATTTCAAAATCTCCCATCTCACAATAGTTTGTGGTATAAGAAAAGAACCCTGCTGTGTACGTGATGTTGCACTCTCGGTTTTGAGCCAACACCCTACAAACGGGTCTCCCATCTTTCGGACGCGACGCGATAGGCCAGAGCCAAGGCGGAGCTGCCGGGTCGGGACCCACCTGCGAAAGCAGGTTCAAAACTTCGCAGCACACGGCATTGGCGGGGTATTAAACAAAAATAAGGCGCAATTGCGCCTTATTTTTGTTTAATACCCCGAAATTCTACAGAAACGGACAAGTCATTACATTATATATAATGTATAATATCGCCATCAGAGTAAGAGGAAACAATGTTAGATAAAAAAGGGTTTGCCGACGCCGGATTTTTGGAACGAAAATCTCTTCGAGAAGAAATTTTTGGCGTCCTACATAAGCGCATCATCGCCGGAAATTACACTCCCGGTGAATGGTTGCGACAAGAAGAGATTTCAAGCCAACTTGGCGTAAGCCAAACACCAGTACGCGAAGCGCTGGATCTGCTGGTTTCATCTGGGTTGGCAGAACGAATTCCGTATCGTGGAGTTCGAGTCCTTCAATTAACGACCGAAGAAATTGTTGATTCATATGCGATGCGCCTTCTCTTGGAAAGCTCTGCAGCTGCAGAATCTGCTCGCTTACGCACAAAAGAGCAGTTGATAGTGCTTTATGAGATTGTTGAAAAAACCGAAGCATTAATGACACTGAATGAAATGTCAACACAAATGCAAATAAATCGCGAATTCCATCAGGCTATTGTTGCCGCCGGTGGAAATTTACTAATGACAAAACTATACGAAATAGTGTCGCATCAATTTCCAGATTGGATGCTGTACGAATATATGTTCCGACATCCCGAATTATTGCAATCCAGTTTGACAACAGAACTTCAAGAACACAAAGCCATCGTGGATGCAATTTCGGCTCAAAACCCGGAACAAGCGGCACGAAATGTAGTTACCCATATTCGCAATCTGGGCAAGGAACTGGTCAGCTATCTCGGCATTCCGCAAATCCTGTTGACAGAAAAGGAAGATAATATTTTAGCAATTCCCCGAATTGAATTGAATCGTTAAAGTTTACACCAACAATATCCATGAATTCCAATCATATAGGAGAATACAATGTCAGCTGAACTCTTTCAAAAAATGGCCCAAAGCATAATTGATGGCGATTCCGACGCATCGATCGCGTTGGCAAACGAGTCTATAACAGCCGGAATTGATCCACTCGATGCGATCACGAAAGGCTTTGTTATTGGCGTCAATCAGGTCGGTGAAGCGTTCTCGTGTGGGGATGCATTTTTACCAGAGCTGGTCATGGCCGGAGAAGCCATGAAGGCAGCGGTTTCAACACTTGAACCTGAAATGGAAAAACGCGGTAGCGAACGGCAGATGTTAGGCAAGGTTGTTCTGGCGACTGTAGAGGGCGATATTCATGAAATCGGAAAATCCTTGGTTGGCACGATGCTGTCCGCCTCTGGATTCCAGGTTTACGACCTGGGAGTGGATGTGGCAACTTCAAAAATCATCCAAAAAGCCAAGGATGTTAACGCCGATATCGTCGCCATGAGTGCTCTCTTGACAACCACCATGGTGAAGCAGCGCGAGGTTATCGAACACTTGGAACTTGCCGGATTACGAGCCAAGGTCAAGGTCATGGTTGGTGGCGCACCTGTTACCCGCGACTGGGTTCAAAAAATTGGCGCTGACGGATATAGCGAAGATGCGATTGGTGCAGTTAATGTAGCCAAATCGTTAATGGGTATGAGCTAACCACATCACTCGACCGACCCCGAATTCTTTTCCGCATTAGCATAAAAACGAGATGAAAGAGCATACTCATGTCAAAAAATATTAAATCAATCACGAACCCCAAGCTTAGCCTAAATATCCTGAGTCCAAAAGAAGTCAGGGATATCCATGATGCTACCCTCAATGTAATCGAAAATGTTGGGGTGCGCTTCCCTTCAAAGCGTGCATTGGAAATCTGGGCTGCAAATGGAGCCACAATCGATCAAGAACGGATGATAGTCAGAGTAAAACCCCACATCATCGAAGACGCATTAAAAATGGCACCACCGGCGTACTCTCTCGGCGCTCGTGATCCACAGCAGAACTGCTCCATGGATGGCAATCATGTTTTCCTGGGAACAGATGGTTGCGGAGTGGAAGTGATTGATATTCATACCGGCCAAAAACGCACATCAGAGCTCAAAGATGTGGCTGAAATTGCCCGAGTGGCCGACGCCACCGAAGAAATTGCATTTCACTGGGTAGCCCTATCGGCTCAAGACAAACCTGCCGAAACACGAGGCTTGCACGAAATAAAAGCTGTTTGGGAAAATTCCACCAAACATGTGCAAACAGAAAGCATCTACAACGAGCGCGAAGCCCGTGCAGCAATGGAACTGGCAATTGCAATAGCTGGTAGTAAGGAAGAATTACGTCGACGCCCCGTACTTTCTCTAATGCAATGTACCGCACCTCCACTTGGTCACGATGGCGGCAGCCTGGACGCCGCGCTGGTGGCTGCGGAATATGGCATTCCAACAGGTTTCATGACGATGGCCGCAAACCTTACAACCGGGCCGGCCACCATGGCGGGGAACCTGGTCGTCGGAAATGCAGAGGTAATTTCTGCAACAGCATTGATCCAGCTGGCCTTTCCTGGTGCCCCAGTTTTTTATGCCGCAGCACAAACAGCTTCTGATTTACGCAGCGGTGCTTATACTGGCGGCGGCCCAGAGGATTTTCTCTATGGTGCAGCCACGAATGTGCTTTCAGATTTTTACAACATTCCTTTATCCATGGGATCATTTGCCACTGGTGCGAAAGAACCCAATTGGCAGGCAGGCTTCGAGAACAGTTTATCAACAATGATGGCCTGCATCGTCATGTCAGACATGCTGCTTGGGGCTGGCTTCTTGCATGGAAGTCGTATCTGGTCTTATGCAGAAATGATGTTGGATTGCGAGATATTCTCCGTCATTCACAAAATAATGCAAGGTATTGTTGTAAATGATGAGACTCTTGCCATGGATGTAATTGCAAGTGTAGGGCCAGGAGGTAATTTCCTCACCCAAAAACACACTCGCCAGCACATGCGCGATATTTTTCTACCCCAATTCATGGATCGCCGACCATATTCAGAATGGGAAACCAAAAAAGACGATGCACGTGATTGGGCATTGGATAAAGCTCGCAAAACTTTGGCTAATCACCAACCTGACATTCTGGACCCCAAGATATCAGAAGAATTATCCAGAATAATCAAATCTGTTGAGCAACTTTAGCAACATCGGAGATCTTATGCAGCCCAAAATCGAATTACTCTCAGATGAGTTGGTTGGCCGGATCATGGATGAAGCCTACCAATTAATGATGCAACCTGGTATCAAAGTGCAATCAGAAGAGGCTCGTCAACTCCTTGCAGATGCAGGTGCGCAGGTAAGCACGGATTCGGAAATAGTTAAAATCCCCCAAAAAGTTATTGAGAAAGCTCTAGAAACTGTTCCGCATGTTTTCTCGCTTTACGATCGTAACGGCAACCCAACAGTAACTTATGGCGGTGATGTTGTCCAGTTCGACCCGGGTTCGTCTGGTGTACACGTACTGGACCCAGAGACCCTTGAGCATAGGCCATCCCTCGCAAACGATCTCGTTCGGGTTGTAAAGATTACCGAAATGTTATCCCAATACGATGCCCAGTCCACTGCGATCGTTTGCAACGAAATCCCAAAAGCCGTCGGGGATTTGTATCGCCTATACGTGGTGCTGCTCTACTCGAATAAACCGATTGTAACCGGATCGTTTTCGATAAAGACCTTGGATACGATGATAGAAATGCTGGCAATTTTCGCCGGTGGCCGGAAAGCTCTAGCCGAAAAGCCTCAAGCTGTATTCGATGTTTGCCCTTCCCCTCCATTAATTTGGAGCGAATTCGGCTCTCAGAATTTGATCGAATTAGCACGCGCCGGCGTCCCAGCTGAAATGGTTTCAATGCCACTGGCAGGAGGCGCGGGTCCAGTAACTTTGCTGGGTTCTGTAGTACAACATGCCGCAGAGTGTCTCAGCGGAATCGCGATCCACCAGCTTGCCCAACCCGGATCACCTATTGTCTGGGGAGGCGCACCTGCAATTTTCGACATGCGTAAAGGCAGCACGCCTTTTGGCGCAGTTGAAACTGCAATGATCGACGCATCCTACGCTCAGGTTGGTAAATGCCTTGGCCTACCGACGCATGCTTACCTGGGAGCCAGCGATTCTAAACTTGTCGATGCGCAAGCGGGCCTCGAAAGCGGAATGACAGCCATGATTGGTGCCCTTGCAGGCATCAACATGATCTCAGGCGCTGGAATGTTAGATTTCCTCGCGTGCCAGAGTCCGGAAAAACTTGTGATGGATGCGGAAGCGATTGGGATGGTTAAAAGACTTCTAGCTGGAATGAAAATTCAAACGGAAACTCTAGCTACGGCCATGTTTGAAGGAATCAACTTCAAGGGCGACTTCCTTAAACAAAAAATTACCAGAGATTTATTTGCCAAAGAACAGTACCTGCCATCATCCGTAATCGACCGCGCATCAGTTCGCGCATGGCAGGCAGATGGTGGCACTGACGCGTTCACACGTGCAAAAATCCGCACAACCCAACTTCTCTCTGAGTACCAACGACCGCAAATGGATGCCGGCAAAGAAAAAGAGCTTCTCAGCCTGGTCGAAAGCCATGCCAATCTGGCCGGAATGGACAATCTGCCCGATCTGGACCGATAGCCAAGCAGGGAAAACCAGGATCGCGACTGGTTCGAGAACAAGATGCGATAAAATTATATATCGGGTTGTTTCTTACTCTATATTTTTTGGAGGAATAGGCCATGTCAAGATGTTTTTTATGGAATGCCTTTGCCAACCTATCCATGCGCTTCTACGCGGTCCTGGTTTTTTCTATATTACTAGTCAGCGCTTGCAGTGGTGCAACCACGCCAACCAGCACCGGAAAGGTTGCTAACACACAGGTGGTCACGAATAATCCCGTGACTGGCACCACCGAATTACCAGCCACAGGCACCCCGGAAACCGCTCCGAACAAGGCAATCACCATCTCGTTCGTGACTGGGGACCCGGCTAGCTTGAACCCCATTTACGCAACCACGTGGGGGGAGGAATGTGTTTTTGATTTGATTTACCTACCTCTCTGGAACATCGACGACCAGGGAAAGTACCAGATGGAATTAGCTGAAGAAATGCCCAATGTAGAAAACGGAGGGCTCACCCCAGACGGAAAAACAATAACCATCAAGCTCCGCAGTGATGCATTCTGGTCGGATGGACAGCCAGTCACCGCCCAGGATGCAGTCTTCACATACGACATGATTATGTCAGACAAAAATACTGTCAGCAGTCGATATCCGTTTGACACCTACATCGAATCGATGAAAGCGGTTAACGATAAAACACTTGAAGTAAAGTTGAATAGTGTCTGGGTGGATTGGCCAGTAAGCCTATTCACTGGCCTGACGCGAGTTCTTCCCGAGCATATCCTACAACCCGTCTTTGATAAAGACAATACACTGGATAACGCAGCTTTCAATCGCCTCCCAGATGTAGTAAATGGACCATTTACGATTACCGAATTCGAACCTGGTAGCCACATCACATTCCTTGCGAATGAAAAATACTGGCGTGGACGCCCCAAGCTAGATAAGATCTTCTTTCGTCTTTCAGAAGACCGTGCGGCTCAACTAGCCGCCTTGGCTTCCGGGCAGAGTGATATTGGAACCTACATTATCGGTTCTGAATTTTCTGAAATAAAGAAAATAAATGGAATGGAAACCACCACGTCTCCGAACGGGCTAATCCAAACCCTGTTTCTTAATGTCGACCCTAAAACTACGCACCCTGCTTTAACCGATGTAAATGTTCGCCATGCCATGATCTTGGCTATTGATCGCCAATTAATCATCGATCGACTCTTCTTTGGAGTCTACAAAGTCCCAGTCAGTTTTTGGAATGGCACAGTTTATGACAACCCCGACTTGAAGGCTCAAGGCTTCGATCCTGAGCAAGCTAAGCAGCTGCTAGAAAAAGCGGGCTGGGTCGATAGTAATGGCGATGGTATTCGTGAAAAAAACGGTCAAGTTCTCTCACTCAGGTATGCCTATATTTCTGGCGATGAAATCACAAATACCATGGTGGTGACTATCCAACAAATGCTCGCAGATGTGGGAATAAAAGTTGAACTATTGCCAAACACCCAGGAAGTTCTATGGGCGGCCTTTGGTGATAATGGCCCCCTTTCACGCGGTGAGTATGACATAACACATTGGGTGGATGGAATGTATTATTTTCCATCCCCAGACACCAGCTACTTTCTTTGCGCTCAACGCCCAACCGCTGAATCACCCGATGGGTATAACTGGTTCGGTATTTGCAACCCCCAACTGGAAGATTTATTTTCAAAACAATCAATTGAAATTGATCCACAGCAGCGTATCGATCAATTCCATCAGATTGCAAAAATCATGTATGACGAAACGTATATAATTCCAATTCGCAACGATGATGATATATACGCTATTAATAGCCGGCTCCAAAATATAAAATTTTCCGGTGCCGACCCATTCATGTTTGCTTACGAGTGGGATATTAAATAATTCGGGTAAGGGATGGAAAATCTTATTTCAATTTTCCATCCCTGCCTAAATACAGACAGCGAGCAAAAATGAGCAGCTATATTATCAAGCGTCTGCTACAAGCTTTTCCTCAGATGCTGATCATAACAATGTTGCTATTCATCCTGACAGCCAATCTTGGCGATCCATTGGCTACCTTTGGTGGAACACGCCGACGGCTTCCCCCCGCAGATCGTGCAAGGCTGGAAAAACAACTCGGCCTGGATCAACCTGTCTTCATCCAATATTCAATCTGGTTGGTTGGTAACAATTGGATGGATGTGGACACTGATGCTGATGGGATTTCCGATTCGCCAGGTACGCGTTTAGGGATTTTACGTGGAGACTTAGGAAACTCTTTTCAGGAACGCCGTCCGGCGTTGGACGTGATCAGTGAGCGCATCTGGCCAACGATGCTGCTGATGGTTACGAGCGAAATAATTGTTATCATTTTTGCTCTGATTATTGGGACATATTCGGCACTGAACCAATACTCATTTTCAGACAATTTACTTACCACCCTATCCTTTATCGGTTATTCAATGCCAATTTTTTGGCTTGCGCTAATGCTTATTTATATTTTTAGCGTCTACTTTCAGCGCTGGGGACTTCCATCCATGCCAACCGTTGGTATGTATGATCTTAACGTCGGACCAACACCTGGGCAAATTGCCTTGCACTTAGTCTTACCTTTAACAACATTATCGGTTGTAAGCATTGCAAGTTACAGCCGGTATGTGCGCTCGCAAATGCTGGAAGTCCTTGGGCAAGATTACATCCGGACTGCATACGCAAAGGGACTTCCAGAGCAAAAAATACTTTTTCGCCATGCGCTCAAAAATGCGGCGCTACCTCTTGTTACGATAATTGGATTAGATTTACCACTTCTCCTGGGAGGAACTGTGGTTACCGAGGCGATTTTCGGTTGGCCTGGAATGGGCCGACTCTTTTATAAGGCGACAAACGCAGGTGACATTCCTGTCACTATGGGGATACTCTTGCTTATTTCTGTCCTGGTTGTAGGATGTCAGTTGATCACTGATATTGCTTATACGTATTTTGATCCTCGCATCCGTTATGAATAGGCAGCACATTTGACAACACAGTCAGTTGCTACCCTGGGTATTGAGAAAATTAAAAGCCAATCGCTTTCTCCCGGCGAATTAGCCTGGCAGCGTTTTCGGCACCATCGTATGGCCTTGGTCGGCGCAGGGGTTTTATTGGGCTTAATACTTTACGTCCTCGTTGGTGCCCTATTTTTTTCTGAAACCACCGCAAACCGGGGGGATTTACGCTCCACATTATTGGGCCC
>CAINXK010000162.1 GCA_903854805.1 uncultured Anaerolineae bacterium | reverse complement strand
AGCAAGGCTACGCTGCGTGAGCTGGAAAGCCTGAATCTTGATCTGGAAAAACGCGTCGAAGAACGCACCGTGGCAGTCCGCCAGAGCGAAGCCACGTATCGGGCTTTGTTCGAGAATTCAAACGACGGAATATTCCTGATGTCTCCGGAAGGGATTGAATTAAGTGCCAACCAGCGCGCGCTGGATATGGTTGGGTATACGCTGGAAGAGTGGCAACTGCAAAAATTTGATGGATTGGTTCCTGAAGCTCAGCGTCCAGACGCAAAAAAACAATTTGAAGCGGTCTTGAGTGGGGCGCAGGTGCCGCTGTATGAGCGCACCTTCATCACCAAAGCTGGCCGGCCGGTTGACGCTGAAATAAACCTCTCTGCGATTCGTGATAGTCGTGGAAAAATCGTGCTGGTGCAAAGCGTGGTACGAGATATTACAGAGCGTAAAAAAGCTGAGAAGGCGCTGCGCGAGAGTGAAGAAAGATATCGCATAGCCATCAGCGCCGCAGATGCGGTACCGTATGACCTGGATTATGGTTCTGATTCCTATACCTTTATGGGCGAAGGCATCCAACGCCTGACCGGATATACCAGTGACGAATTAACCCCGCAGCATTTTGTCGAATTAATCCAGGAAACCCGCATGCGCGGCGATCTCTCGAAGTATTCCACCAGCGAGGCTATTCGGCTTGTACACAGCGGCGAGGTGCCGGCGACGACTGTCTGGAGTAGTGATTTTCTTTTTTTGAATAAATCGGGTCAGCTGCGCTGGTTATCGGATACATCGGTGCAGGTGCGAGACGAACAAGGGCGTGTGAGTGGCTCGGTCGGCATTTTGCAAGATGTGACCGACCGTAAAAAAGCCGAAGAGACCTTGCGCGAGAGCCGCGATATGTTGAGTGCTGCCAATGCTGCTCTTGAAAAAGCCTCGCGTATGAAGGATGAATTCCTGGCAAGCATGAGCCATGAGCTGCGTACACCGCTAACCGGTATCCTGGGGCTTTCAGAAGCGTTGCAGTTGCAGACCCACGGCAGCCTGAATCCCAAGCAGCTCAAAGCGCTGGTGAATATCGAAAAAAGTGGTCGCCACCTGTTGGAATTGATCAACGATATCCTGGACCTTTCCAAGATTGAAGCCGGAAAATTGGACCTGCGGCTTGAAGACTGTGCGGTGGCAGAAATTTGCCAGGGCAGCTTGCAGTTGGTGAAGGGTATGGCACATCAAAAGAATCAAAATATCAGCTTCAGCATGAACATGCCTTCGATTACACTGCGAGTCGATGGACGTCGGGTGAAGCAAATGCTGGTCAACCTGCTCAGCAATGCCATCAAGTTCACACCGAGCGGCGGTCAATTGGGGCTGGAAGTGACAGGGAATGAACAGGAGCAGGTGGTGCTCTTCAGCGTCTGGGATAAGGGCATTGGGATTCATTCCGATGAGTTGGTCAAATTATTCAAACCCTTTGTTCAGCTGGATAGCAGTCTGTCGCGCCAATATTCAGGCACCGGGCTGGGTCTCTCGCTGGTTAAACGTATGACGGATTTGCACGGTGGCAGCATTCAGGTGGAGAGTGTTCCGGCGGAAGGCAGTCGCTTTACCATTATCCTGCCCTGGCAGGGGCCTGAAGAAGTGCCAGAGCCAAAGATGGGTGTATATCCCCGGTTTATTTTGAAGAAAGTCCTGGTGGTCGAAGATGATGAGTTGGATATTAAACACGCCACGATCTATCTTAGGGCATTGGGTATTGAGAATATTGTCCAAGCTGGGATTGGTGGCGCATTGGAAAAGGCCGCCGAGCTGCAGCCGGATGCCATGCTGTTGAATATTAATCTAAGCGACGGGTCAGGGTTGGATTTGCTGCTCCAACTCAAAGCGGATGCGCGCACGCGTGATATACCGGTTGTGATCTGCTCGGTGGATGATCTGGGGCCGGAGCTCGAGCGGTTGGGCGCCTCGCACTATCTGGCTAAACCGTTTGGGTTGGATGACCTGCGCAGTGTGGTGGAAAAACTGACTGCGCGTGCCCACCCTGAAGACTCGAAAATGCAAGTCGGACCCCACGAGGCCGTTCCGATGGTACTGATCGCGGATGATAACGAGCTTATTCTGGATACCATGGCGAGCTTTTTGGAATCGAGTGGTTTTCGCACCCTGGCCGTGCGCAGCGGTCTTGAGCTGCTCGATATCGCGCCTGGCCTGAAGCCTGATCTGATGGTGGTGGATATTCAGATGCCTGGTTTGGATGGCCTGGAAACCATCCGGCGCCTGCGCGCAATGCCTGACCAGGAAATTGCAACTGTACCAGTCATCGCTGTGACTGCCCTGGCCATGAGCGGCGACCGGGAGCGCTGCCTGGAAGCGGGTGCGAATGAGTATATGAGCAAACCGATTGGCCTGCGCGACCTGGTAAAGCAGGTCTTCAGGTTGTTGGGCGAGGGAAAGAGGTCGGACAGCGGGTAGCCGCAAGTGGAAATTGAGTAAGAATTGCTGTGTTCTTATTTTCTTTTGGAAAATAGGCTGGTCGCTAGTATAATACCTGTGCCCCCATTTATTTGGATGTGCAGGTATTTTTTTTATTGAAGCAAAAAGAGGGATAATGGAACCGAAACCGAGTATTCTGGTTGTCGATGATGAAGAGATTATCCGTGAAGCGCTGGATATGTTGCTGAGCGAAGATTATCGGCTCTACTTCGCTGAGAATGGCGTTGAAGGGTTGGCTCTGGCATTGAGCACCCGGCCGGATATCATCCTGTTGGATGTGATGATGCCGCAAATGGATGGGTTCGAGGTCTGCCGGCAGGTGCGCACCATCCCGCTGCTGGCAGAGATTCCTATTATCATGATCACGGCGCTGGATGATCGTGATTCGCGCCTGGAAGGCTTGCGCGCAGGCGCGGATGACTTTTTAACGAAGCCTTTCGATAGCCTGGAGATGCTGGCAAGGGTCCAGACGATCACGCGCTTGAACCGTTACCGCAACCTGGTTGAACAACGCGATGAACTTGAAAAGGCCCACGAGGATCTGATCACTTCCTATCATATGACGATTGAAGGCTGGGTAAATGCGCTCGATCTCCGCGATAAGGAAACCGAGGGGCATACCCAGCGTGTGACCCAAAAAGTATTGGAGTTTGCAAAGGTGATGGGGATCAGCGAGGATCGCATGGAGCATGTGCGCATGGGGGCCTTGTTGCACGATATCGGCAAGCTGGGTGTGCCGGATTCGATCCTGCTTAAGCCGGGCAAACTTACAGATGATGAATGGACGATCATGCGCCGGCATCCTGAGAATGCGTATAAGTGGTTATCGACGGTCGAATACTTGATCCCGGTGCTGGATATTCCGTACAGCCATCACGAAAGATGGGATGGCACAGGCTACCCGCGCGGGATGCGTGGTGATGAAATTCCGCTGTTTGCACGCATGTTTGCGATTGTGGATGTTTGGGATGCCCTACGCTCGGACCGGCCGTACCGTGGGTCGATGCCGGAGCAGGAAGTGCTGGACTATATCCGGAACGATTCCGGCAAACATTTTGACCCGGCGCTGGTGGAGATATTTATTTCGATGTTCAGTGCGGATGAAGCCAGTTCTTAGTTGATCAGGTGACCTGGCATCTGGCGCCGTTTTTTGTAATCGCGGAGCACTTCCAGTTAGATGGCGATTATTATTTGTGGTGATATTGCGGATGTTTTTCCGCGATATCACCACAAATGTTACATAGGTCAGCGTAAATGTACTGGCAATGGGTGTGATGGTTTCGTGCAGGGGGTGAAAGAGGTTTTTTGCGGGGCAAACCATCGATTTTTAGTTGTGGAGTTTCCCTCTGGAGGCCATCGCCTGAAAGCAGAGATCAACCAAATATTGATTGTTGACCGCTTTGTGCCCGATGTTTGTCCATCGGTAATAAGTGATATGTTTTATGTGTAATTAATCTCAAATTAATCTGATTTATATTTTGTTAATAATTATTTTGATTACCATAATTATGGAATACCTCGCCATCTACATAAGTACTGGCGAAAGCTGGGGGAAATCTTCATGGCGGTTTGGTAAATCCGGGTGTTTCCGGGTTCCAGGATTATGCACCCTAAGAAAAGCGATTATACAAACTATGAATATAAGCCCAATTCTTTGAGAACTGGTCGAAGGACTTCGATTATAAAACGCATAATAATACCAAAAATGGACTTCGTCAGAGCATGACTACATATTTAATGGTAAGCCGCATTGGCAAATACCCATCCCATCAGGAGACAAAACAAGGTGAATACAATCAATAATCTTAAAATTGGAACGAGGCTGATTGGAGGTTTTTTAATCATTACATCCATCT
>CAINXK010000161.1 GCA_903854805.1 uncultured Anaerolineae bacterium | reverse complement strand
GATCCCGGCGTTTTTGATCTGCTGGTTTCGGTAAACACTGCCGGTACCTTTTTCAACGGTCGGGCAATCACCAACCCGCGCGCCCTGAGTCAGACCGGCAAAGCCAAAATCTGGGTTGTTCTGCCCACCCTGATCGATGCATCTTCATCCGGACAATGAACATTCTTTTATTCCTTTTCGGTCTGGTCTGGTTAGCGATGATTGTCCTGGTATTTTCCGCTTTAAGAATATCAGGCGCTTGCAGCGAAGAAGAACGCTTTCAGGAAGACAAAGCGTTCTTTGAAAAATGGCTGCGTGATCACGAAGGGTTGTCGTAACAAGCTCTCCCGCTCTATCCAGGAAAATATGTCCTTCGAGCAGATCAACACCTTCATTCTCGATATTCCGGTCTATGCCATCAACGGCCTGCTGTGGTTATTGTACGGCCTGGCTGGTTCAATGGCAGCACTGGTCAGCGCCGGGGCAGCAGCTGTGATGGGATTGGTGGTCGATCAGGCTGTGCAACAGCTTTCCAGTTCCCGTCCGCTGCGGCAGGGACGCGGAGAAAGTCAGCCAATCACGCGTACCGCCCAAATCTTGACCACCGGCGTTCTGACCTTATGGCTGGGAGCGCAGTGGGGCATGGGCGCGCCCGTACCCTGGATCGGCGCTGCCATGTGGCTTTTCGGTCTGGGAGCGGTACTGGTTTCCCCAGCGCAGCGTTTCAACCTGCTGTGGTTCGTAAAATCCGGGGTGGCTGTCTATGCTCTGGCTGTCATCGGCAGCCGTCTATACCTGAACATGACCCAGAATGTCTCGCCAGAAGCCTGGGCGTCGATGGTAGGTACCGCACAGAACGCCGTGAATGTGGTCTCAAATACGCGCGGAAATGTCACCACCGTGATTATCTGGGCGCTCTGGCTGGTCATCCCCCTGGGCTATTTTTCAATGCTGGTCCAGAAGTTATTTCTAAATCCTGTATCGTTGATCAACCCGCTCTCATCCTATGCCGACATGCTGGCAATGCTTCGTGATCGGGGTGTAAGATAAATCATTCATTGCCCGTGCAGAACCGGGTACCATACCCGTGCAGTACCGGGCACCATTCCAAGGAGAAAAAATGTCGAAAGAAGCAACACCCGCTAAAAAAGATCTTGGTTTTCTCGCCATGAGCGATCTGGTCGGCGAGGCGATGACCGAGTATTACGAGAAACATGATCAGGTCGTGTTCGAGTTGCAAACTCGGGCGGAAGCCTTGGTTAACCGCATCATGCCGGATCACAAATCCTATGTCGAGTGCTATCACGGTGGCGGCGAAAGTGTATTCTGCGATGTGGAAGACCTGACAGATGGATTTGGATTACTTTCGCTTTCCTTCCACAAGGGAAATGTGCCAGAGGCCGACTATTTTCTGATCGAAAACTACCTGGAGCTGACCAGTTCGATTTGCATTTATACCCTGTATGATCTGGGCCGCGCATTGTGCGACATCACAGAGATGGCTCAGGAAGTTTTGAAGGCCTTTAAGCGCGTTGTTTTGGATGGCGCACAAGGCTCCGATACGCAGCAACGTGTGACCACATCTCAAGAATAAGCAGGCTGGTAAATCCGTCCTGTTCACCCAAAGGAATACAGGGGTTTCCCCGTTTTCAAGAATTCCCCGCTGTGTTTCTGAGGTGAACAGGATCAATTTATCAACCTACCGCTCAGGTATGTTGGTACTGCATCTCAACGTTGGTCGTTTTTCGAACGTTGGTTTTTATTTTTAACGTTGGTTTCCAAACGTTGGTTTTTGTTTTTTTCAACGTAGGCTTTTGCATCTTACCAATTGAATAGCTCTACTACAAACATACAGGGAATTTCACCATCCTTTGTGCCTGCCGCGGGCAGACACAGGCCGGGTTTTCCCCGGCCATTTTATTAACCAGCCGGGAGAATACCCGGCACACAAGGAGGCTCAAATGGCTGTAACTGATACATTGTTCGTGAAAATGGGTGGGGATGGCAACTTTGTCGTCCCAAAAGCCGAACCAGTTGCTCTCGATGTGCGCTGCCCCGAATGCGGGGAGATCTTGCGCCTGGGAACCCTGGATCTGGCAACCACCAGTGGCTACTCGATCCCGTTTGTTTTCTGCAAAAACAACTGCGATCTGCGCAGCTATGCCTTCTGAGAAAAGACATGCAAACACTGGATGTTCTTCTCCGATCGGCTATTCAGATCGCTGTCATGGGAGTCTGGGGTTTGTTTGGTCTGGCGTTGATCGCCGGGCTGACAGGTCGAACCATTCGCTGGGTCTGGATAAAAACTCATCCAGTGACAACGATTGTCCGTGCCCCTGATCTTGACGTGGTTGATGCAGAATGGGTGCGCGATTTTTAGTCCATTCCGCGCAACCTACCACACTCAAAATACTTCACAAAAGAAACACATCCTGGAACCCGCGCTTTTGCGCTCGTTCCACCAACGCAAACAGGGAGAAGCTTCTGTTCTCTCTGTTTGCGTTTTCACACAACGCCGGGCTTTTCTCCCGGTATGGAGATCACCATGCAACAGCTGTATACAGTACGAACCACACGAGTTGTGATGGCCAAAGACCTGCAGGAGGCGCGCAGGCTGGCGCTATCAATCGAAAACGCCAATGATGTCGAGCTTGTCGAACCCATTCAGAATCTCTTCGATATCCCGACCGGCTGGGAAGATGCAATTCCCTACGGCGCTGAAACCCAAACCACCCGGCAGTGCCTGATTGCACAACTGGCCGCAGATAAACGCTTCAATGGCTTCGAAATCCACCCCTGCCTGGAAGTGAGCAAGGATAAACATGGTCAGGTCAATCTGGAACAGTGTGATGAAAGCGATCCCGCCATTTCGGTCTGGTCCGTGTACGGACACCTGATCGAAGGCGGACTGGAATGCCTGGCGGATTTCGATAATAAGTCTCGGGCCGAAGAGTTCCGCGGACAGATCATCAAAGTCCAAGGTATGTGGGCTGAAGCGGATGAATATTTCTCTGCATCCGGAACCCGGCCGGTCTTTGCCGAAGATGAGCATCTGGAGTCGTACTTCGAGGATCGCATCAGTGACGGCGACATCTATGGCGGTCAGCCGCT
>CAINXK010000160.1 GCA_903854805.1 uncultured Anaerolineae bacterium | reverse complement strand
GTGCACTTCCTCATCGGGCATTGCCCAATCAAAGTTTCCGTTCTTGTCCTCAATGTAGCCGTCGAGTGACGAGATCGCCGAGTAAATCAAGTGAGCCATATTGGAATCCCTTTATTTTATGTGTAATTAAAATTGCTTCAATGAACCGTGTGTAAAGCTACCTTATAAATTCCTGGCGGGCCAAACGCCTAAATCGATTCAGGTATATTGGACCGCAATAGGTTGAATTTTGGTGAGAAACTGTGTACATTTTAGCATACGCCATGGAGGAGAAAACTGGATCGTTCCCATAGAGAAAGAAACTACTCGAAAAGTCGTGAATTTATCAAGTTTCTTCTTGATTGATCATTGCACCCTCTCAAGGTTGACACTATCTTTGATAGCGGCCCTTGGGGGCACAATATAGTTGTGTGTTAGAAACGTGAGAGGCTGGTCAAAACCAGCCTCTCACGTTTTGATTCTTATCGCACAGCGCGGATCATCTTCAAGCAAAGCCAATCTGCGCGACGCGGGAATCTACTTTCTGCAAACGAAAAAAAGTGCACAATCTCATCCAGGGCCAAGCAGTACGGCTTGAAGGAAAAGAGCGCTTGGGGATTTGCACAAGGATGCGGAATTAGCTACGCAGTTCCCACAATTTAGCAAGCTCCAGGGTTGCCAGAACCAGAATCCCTGCGCCCAGCGCGATCAGCAAGTCTGGCAGACTCAACGGGGTCACGGAGAAAAACGCAGCCACGGGCGGAAGGTAGATGACTGTCAATTGGAGCAAGGTGACGAGCGCGGCCATGCCCAGCAGCAGGGGATTGCTGCCCAGCCCCAACGTAAAGAGCGACTCGCGGTTCGAACGACTGGCCAGCGCTTGTCCAACCTGCGCAAAGGCCAGCGAACTAAAAATCATCGTTTGCCATTCGGGACGGGCGCCAAAGTAATACCATGAACCGATTCCCAGGCCCAATGCGCCGATCAACGTCCCCACCCAAAGCGTCTGCCAACCCGTGCTGCGGCTAAAGACACCTTCCTCCGGTGAGTAAGGCGGGCGCTGCATAGTGTCCTTTTCAGATTTTTCCACGCCCAGGCCCAGGCCCAGCAGGCCATCCGTCAACAGGTTGAGCCACAGTAATTGCAATGGCAGCAGTGGGATGGGTTTGCCCAGGAAGGGAGCGATCAGCATGACCAGCACTTTGCCAATATTCCCGGCCACGCTGAATCGTACAAACTTACGGATGTTGTCGTAAATCGTGCGGCCTTCCTTGACGGCGGCTACAATCGTCGCAAAATTATCATCCAACAGCACCAGGTCGCTGGCTTCTTTCGAAACGTCCGTGCCGGTGATGCCCATCGCCACGCCGATATTTGCGCGCCGCAGGGCGGGCGCATCGTTGACGCCATCACCGGTCATCGAGACGATCTGTCCGCACTCCTGCAAGGCCTGGACAATCTTGATTTTGTGTTCCGGCGAGACACGCGCAAAGACGTTGACGCTGTTGACGACGGCTTTCAGTTCATCGAACGACATGCGTTCAATTTCTGCGCCAGTCAGCACCTGGCCGTTTTCGGAGATGCCCAACTGCCGGGCAATCTCCACTGCCGTCAGCGGATGGTCGCCGGTAATCATCACCGTGCGGATACCGGCGCTTTTGGTCAGCGCCACGGCGTCTTTGACCTCAGCACGCGGCGGATCGATCATTGCGAACATGCCGATGAAGGTTAAATCCTGCTCGATTTCAGCGGAAGCGGGGATTTGATCCAGGGCCCGGAAGGCCAGCCCCAGAACCCGCATGCCCCTGGTGGCCAGTTTTTCCCCGGCGGAGGTAATCCTGTCCCGCCACTTTTCATCCATTGGTTCGACATTTCCATTTACCCATACATGCCCTGAGACCTCCAGCAGCCCATCCGCGCTGCCCTTTGTGAGGGCCAGATAATTGCCCGCAATTCCCCAGGCTTCCAATTTGCCAACCACCTGGTGAACGGTGGTCATCCGTTTCCGTTCACTGTCGAACGGCACTTCGGCCACGCGTGGAAAATCGGTTTCCAGGGCATCCTGCCAAAAGCCGAGTTTTGCCCCGGCCACCACCAGCGCGCCTTCGGTTGGGTCGCCGATGGTGTGATAGTGACCTTCGCCCTGGTCGATGAGTTTGGCGTCGTTACATAAAACCCCGCCAATTGAGAGCAGCCCCAAGGCGGATTCGGGGGCGAGGGTTATAGCGGAGATTGTGCGATTGAGCGTGACGATGCCGGAACGTTCCATTTCTTCCGTCAAATCGACCGAGTGTCCGGCCACATCCAGCACCACCACCGTCATCTTGTTCTCAGTCAGCGTGCCGGTTTTATCGGAACAGATCACCGTCACCGAGCCGAGGGTTTCGACGGCGGGCAGTTTTCGGATCAAGGCTTTGCGCGCGAGCATGCGCTGCGCGCCGAGTGCCAGGGTGACGGTCACCACCGCGGGCAGCCCCTCGGGCACAATCGCGACTGCCACGCTGACGGCGGTCAGCAGCATGTGGCGGATATCATCACCACGCCAGAGCCCGATGACAAAAATCAACGCGGCGATGACCACGCCAACCACGGCCAGGTTTTTTCCCAACTGATCCAGCCGCTTCTGGAGCGGGGTCTCCTCCTGCGGCACCTGCTGAATCAAGTCGGCGATTTTCCCGAGTTCGGTTTGCATACCGGTCGCGACCACCAGTGCCAGCCCGCGCCCCTGTGTGACGATGGTGCCCATGTAGCCCAGGTTGCGGCGGTCGCCGAGGGGAAGATTCTCCACAGGCAATGTGTTGGTTTGCTTTTCGACCGCTTCAGATTCCCCCGTCAGAGCCGCTTCCTGTACTCGCAGGTTGACCGCTTCGAGCAGACGCACATCTGCTGGGATGACGTTGCCCGCTTCGAGCTGCAGGATATCCCCTGGAACAAGTTCCCGCCCAGAGAGTTCGGCAAACTGCCCGTTCCGCAGCACGCGGACGTTTGGCACCGATAGCTTTTTTAGCGCTGCAATCGCTTTTTCGGCGCGGTATTCCTGGACAAAGCCCAGGAGGGCGTACAGCACCACGATGGATAGGATCGCGACCAGGTTTTTGGTATCGCCCAAAAAGCCGGCAATCACTGCCGCGGCGATCAGGATTAGCACCATGGTAGCGGTGACCTGTTCCCACAGGATTTGCCAGGGAGTGCGGCCCCCTTTTTCGACCAGTTCGTTAGGGCCATTTTCAGCCAGGCGTTCCACCGCTTGCGCGGTAGACAGGCCCCGGATGGGGTCAGCTTGTAGATTTTCGAGCGCAGATTCGGTCTTCAGAGTGTGCCAGTTCATCGTTTGTAATATCCATTTCCTATTGTTTATAAAAAGACCATCGCCAATATTGGCGATGGTCTGACCTTTTGATTGAACAGCCGGGATGATAATCCGTATTGACGACTGCTCATCCCTTGCGGGCGGCTACTCCCCATCGGGGTCACTTTAGTATAGCGGGTTTGGATTAGGTAGAGATTAGATTCTAGTTTGTAGTGCCGAGTGAATTATCAGGTATTCGATGATTATTTTTAAAAAAATGAAGTTTTGGCAGAATTCTAATACAAATGAGATATGAATAGCGGATAATAAGAATAAAAGAGAGGGTTACATGGCAGAAACGCCAAAATACTCGGTATCCAGAAAACAAAACGAAATTGAAATTCGGCAGTATTCCAGTTACATCCAGGCCGAAGTGACTGTCGACGAAAAGAACTACAAATCAGCCATTGAGAAAGGGTTCAATCTCTTGGCGGGCTATATTTTCGGCAATAATATTTCGCGGCAGAAAATCGAGATGACTACGCCTGTCCAGGCTTCTCAATCTGAAAAAATTGCCATGACCACACCGGTGACTGTGACCGGCGGATCGAGCTTTACTGTGGCTTTCATTATGCCTGCGGAATACACCCTGGAAACACTGCCTCAACCGAAAGATACCCGTGTTTACTTTACGCGGCTCCCAGCCCGTTCCATGGCTGCCATCCGTTTTTCCGGATTTTTCCGGCAAGAGACAATCCAAAAAAACAAGCAGCGCCTCAGTCAGTGGTTGGATGAACAGGGACTTGAAACCGAAGGTGATTTTATCGTTGCTGGCTATAATCCTCCGTGGGTGCCGGGGTTTTTGGCGCGTAATGAAGTTCTGATTCAGATCAAGACCGATGTTGTGGCGAAAAAGTGATTAAGTATGGAGGCTTCCAGAGCGCCACAATATTGGTTGGGTTAAGCTGGCTATTCTCAGCCAGTGCCTGGCTTTTATCCTGGCTAATCGAAAGCATTCCACCACTTCGCCTATAAAAAAATAACGCCGATCTTGATCCAAAAATTGTGAAGTAGAGCTTTGTCAAGCGATAATTAAACCATTTTGGAAATGAGCGCGAGAATTATATGAATGATCGATTGCGCCAACTAATATTTATGGATGGGATATTAGCTTTTTTTGAGTCACCATAATGCATGAGGTGAAAAAATGAATTTCTAGATGGTGCCCCGATTGGGAAACTGTGACATACCTTTATAAGCCGCGCCATCATTTGCTATTCTAGGCCTTACTCCCCGCTCGCCACCACAAACGTCTGCACTTCCGGCAAAACGACCTCGTTGTGCTGTTCGGGGAACCAGTGATTAAAGAGCGGGGTAACCAGTAATCGTTGATTAATCACCAAGAAACGAGCCTCAGGCGGGGATCGGCTGCGGCGTGTGCTAATTCGGCTCAGTTCCCAAATACCCAATTAGGGCGTAAACCGTTTCCAATGGCCTTCGGAGATAACTTCGATTGCTCCATCGCTGACTTTGATGGCGGTCTGATCGTCAATTGCGTAGGTCGGCAGATGAACCTCGGCAGCCATTCTTTCCACCTTGTCCATGGAACTTTCCGGATGGTCCTCGTGATCCAGGTGTGGAAGCAACGCAAAGTCAACCAGTCCCAGCCCCTTATCAATGACGAAAGGCGTATTCGGGTCGTCGTACGTCTCGCCGAAAATAGGGGCCGTCACCATACTGCCGGCGCTCACCCCCACATAGACTGTCTCACGCAGCGACGGCAATAGGTTTGCCAGTCCGGACTCCCGCATCCAGCGGCACAGATATAGGACATCGCCGCCACTCACTAGCAGGGCGTCAGCCTCCTGGACAGCTGCGATCCAATACTCTTCTTTGATGCTGGGTAGGGCCGTGAGTTCCAGCACGCCCAACGACTTCCATCCCAATTTGCACATGGGGTTGGCGGATAATCCGTTGATAAACCGGTAAGCCATTGATAGCCCGCCGGGGAAAGGGTAGATCGCAGTGGGAATGCAGAGGGCGCTGGACTCGGCAATCGGTTTGCCCAGCAGGTCGATCAGCGCGTTGTGGATGCTCGTGTTCTTGATGCCAGCGGAAGTGAGCAGAAATTTCATGATGCATCTCCTGGCTGATTTATTTGGAGTTTATATGGCAATTCAGCCTGGCTAAAAAACCCCGGCGAAAAGCCCATATGTAGCGAATTATATATCGAAAAAGCATTTATCAGCTTCTACACCGAGCGCTGAATCAGCGGGATGAGTTTAAAAGGTACAACATCTCAAGGCTGACACTTCTTTCGATACATACCTCATCGGGGGCACTCTATATATAGGCGTGTTTCAGAAGTGAGATTGGTGATCGCTGCCAGCTCACTTTTTGATTCTCTGCGTGGCAGTGCATTCGTATTCGATTCAAAGCGAAAACAATATTTGTGGTAAAAAGTTGAAAGTGTTGTATTATCTTTGTAGCGTATAGCGCTACAAAGGAGTCTGAAATGCAATTTATCCCCTACCGAGTCTTACGAAATGAACCGACCGCCCTGCGGAAAAAGCTGGAAGACGAGGGCGAATTGGTGGTCACGGTGGATGGCAAGCCTTTTGCCGTGATGATTGATCTGGCCGGCGGCGAGAACATGGATGATATTTTACTGATGGTTTCGCGCTTGCGAGCGCAAATGGCCGCACGCGCCATCCGCAGCCAGGCCCGGCGTGATGGGCTGGACAAGCTGAGCGAAGAACAAGTTGAAGCGCTGATCCAGAAGACTCGCGCGGAGCGCAAGCACTGATGTTGGTCGTACTGGATACGGATGTCGTGGTCAGCGGTTTGATGAACGAAACAGGCAAGCCAGGCAGGATCATTGACCTGGCTTTGGAAAACCGTTATCAAGTTGCTTACGATGATCGGATTCTGAGCG
>CAINXK010000159.1 GCA_903854805.1 uncultured Anaerolineae bacterium | reverse complement strand
GTCATACGCTGGAGGTTGGGGAGCTTTTCTCCTCGGAAAAGCAGGAATTCCTTGAACGAAAATGGGAATAACTCGATCGGCACATAACGACCAGTGAGACGAGTTCCTAACTCTCGGCTAAGCAAGGAAGCGTTGGAACCAGTGATATAGAATTTAAAATCCATGTCCATGAATCTGCGGACAAAATGCTCCCAGCCTGGGATATTCTGGACTTCATCGATGACGAAGGTCTTGCGCTCACCGAAAGTTTCGACCAGCGCCTGGTAGAGATGGTTGGCATCCTCAGGCTGGAAACCGAGGAAGCGGTCATCCTCGAAATTGACATAGTAGAACGCATCCCTGCCAAGTTTATGGGCCATCTGTGCCAGCAGGGTGGATTTTCCCACCCGCCGCAGACCGGAGACTATTACCGCATGGGGAACATTCGCCGCGCGTTCGATTTCGTCCAGTTGAGTACGTTCGGTACCGATGTCACGTGTCCAAAAGGAGTCGAACTGCTCAATGAGCATGGCTTTGATCTGGTCTTTCGACCATCGGGAATTCCAAGAGTTTTCATTCATGCGCAGCACCTTGTAATAAAATGATACGTCATATAGTTTTCATTGAAAATGAAAACTATATGATAGTTAGATAATTACACCTTGAGATTAGAAAAAAACAAGAGACGAGTGTGTTTGACTAAGAGAGATTGATATTGCAATGTTTGAGTAAAAAAAAGAATAAACGTAGGTTCTGGCTGTAAAGCGAAACCACCGAACCACCCGAAAGAACCACATCGATGCCCTGCTTGCGCAATTGATCATGAACGAAGGCAGCCACTTCAAGCTGGGTCATCTGGCTGATGGGCTTCACAGGGTGCCTTGTGCATCTGGTTTTCCTGTCCGGCGCGGGCGGCGGCGATTCATAGTTAAATCCAGGCGTTCAGTTTCAGGGTAAAAGGTAAGCGCTTTTTCAAGCAGATCTTTGAGTTCGGTCAAAAATGGGTAGCGCGGATTAAAGGAATAGAGCCGGGTACGTCCCACCTGGCGGCTGACCAGAACCCCACCGGCTTCGAGCTTTTCCAGTTGTTTTTGAATACCATACAGGTCCGTTTCAAAGAAGAGCATGATTTCACGAGCATAGCCATCTCCGCGCGCCAGGAGAAAGATTAAGACTCGTTCTGCATTGGTTGACCCAAGTAATGGTTCCAACATGATGGTTACCTCACCGTATGACCAACTATACTGGTTATATGACTAATATTATTGGTCATTGTAGTCAGTTTTCCAATTGGTTGCAAGTCATTTTCCACTACGACGAAATGTAATTCAGAATTCCAGATCATGGAGAAAAATAATGGAAACCCAGTCCCATTTACGCCACCTACTGGGTTTCCTTGCAGATATATTGATGCCGGCTCGTATATAATTCCCCCAATGCTATGGCGTAGGGCGAATGAATAAGGGAAGTTCGCCCGCGAAGCGTGATGCAACTGGCGCGTTTGAACAAACTGGATTTGGAAATGGGGCGAAAGATCTTGAAAGATCCGAAGGAAGTTCAAAGATTGTTACCAATAACGATCAGCGAAACAAAAAATTATATCTGAGAGTCAGAAATTCCACCCAAATGTTTTCATTCATATTGAAATCTTTTGGCAAATAGTTTTCACTAGAAATGAAAACTATTTGGGTTTGTAATCATACGTTTTGCAGGGAAAAGAACTTGATAACCAAATTGTCAATAGGGTAAAAGGGAACGCGAGTTATACCGCATGGCCTATTCTGATTAGGGTATACTAAAATTGTTTTCGTAATTCGTCACTAAATACGGATTGATGACGAATTACGAAATCAGAAAGCAGGCCAAAATGAAAAGCGATGTTTCCCAACTGCATTTGAATGAATTGACCGAGGCCTTTTATGCCCGCTTCGAGCCGGCATTGACGGAGCAGACCTTTCGGAGAATTTTGTACACGCTTGAAAAGGTCAAGGTGCTGACCCACATTGCAGCAGGGATATATGCCATTCATGAAAACGCCATGCCGCCCTCGAAAAAGAACTACGTTCCCGTCCTATCTCAATCACACCAGACGCTGAAACAAATGTTGCAGGAAACATTTCCATACCTGGAAACCTTATCGTGGGAAACGGGGATGCTCGGTGAATGGATGATCCATCAACCTGCCAATAACCAGATTATTCTCGAAACCGAGCGCGAGGCCTGCGAAACGGTTTTTAATACCTTACAGCAGAAATATTCCGGACAGGTATTCCTGGAGCCTGATCGAGCGATGATGGAACGCTATATCCTGCCTTTGCCTGAAAGCATTCTGATCACGCACCTGATTACCCAATCCCCCAAGAAAAAGATGCGGGGGCTGGTTTTTCCTCGCCTGGAAAAAATCCTGGTAGATGTTTTTGTTGACTCCGACAAATTTTTCGCTTTTCAAGGTGAGGAATTGGTTCATATTTTTGAGAATAGTTTTGCCGCTTATTGGATCAGCGAAAAAACACTCTTCCGGTATGCGGGACGGCGAAAGGTGACGACGAAGTTGATAGAGTTTATCGAATCGCGTACTGATATCAAACTCAACCAGACACAGGAGCGTTAGAAATGATCAGCAGCCGTTCATATAGTCAGGAATGGATTATAGAATTCGGGAGACAGCCTTCGGTCGAGCCCTGATCTTGATGAAAAGATGATCATGGCTTTGACTTTGTTGGAAATTCTCTGCAAAAGCGGGTCAGATTTTGTTTTCGAGAACGGTACATCGCTGATCTTGTTGTTTAAAACGCTGCTGCGCTTATATCCATTAACATCGATATTCTGCTACAGGATAAACGCGGCCTGGTCACCTTCCTATTTTAAAATAAGAGTGTGGACTATAATAGTCTAAACTCTTATT
>CAINXK010000158.1 GCA_903854805.1 uncultured Anaerolineae bacterium | reverse complement strand
CAGCCAAAAGATATATTGAACGTAGATTGGCTTATCCAGACCGAGTTGGCGGGTCAGGCGTTCGCGATCAGCGGCGCGAGTCACCGATCGCCCTCCCATGGTGGCAATCGGGTCTCCGGCATTTTGCATGATCACAAATAGAACCAGGCTGATAATGAATAACAATGGCACAGCCTGCAATAGACGCCGAATGATGTAACGTGTCATCTGGGTCCTGGCCTCCAGGATGGTAACGATCTGCAGGTTGGCGCAGAGACGTTGCAAAAGGCGGCGTCTCTGCGCCAATAATTAATTATTTCAAATCCCATTCCGCGATGTTATAGAAGGGGGTTACACCCGAAATCTTGACGCCGGTCAGCTTGGCGCTGATGGCCCATTGATCTGGATCCTGCCAGTAGCCAAGCCAGTAGACCTTGTCGTAAATGGTTTTGGTGATCTTGTAAAAGGTTTGCTGGCGTGCGCCGGCATCACCGGTTTGGGTAGCCTGGAGTAGGAAGAGTGCTTCCAGTTCTTTGTCGCACATGAAGCTCCAATTGGTGCCGCTGGGAGATTCATTTGTCGGGATTTCGTTACACAGCCATTCAACTGCATCTGGGTCCGGGAAGCCGGATGGCACGGCTGAATATTCGAAGATGTCGTATTGGCCGGAGGCCGCGGGGCCATTCTGGTCAAAGCCGGCGAAGAATGCGTCTGAATCAGCGTTGAGCAGTTCGACCTGAATACCTACATTCTTGAGGTTTTGCTGCACTACGGCCTGGGTATCTTTGCGGATCTCGCGGGTGGTGCTGCCATATTTCAGACTCAGCTTGACGCCATCCTTCTCGCGGGTGCCATCAGCGCCGGCCTTCCAACCAGCCGCGTCAAGCAGGCTCTTGGCTTTCTCAGGGTCGAAGGCGTAGGGCTTCAGACTCGGATCTACATAAGGCGTGTTGTCCCAGTCGGTAGCAGACACATCGGTTTTTCCGAGCAGCAGGTCCTTGACAATCGAGGGGCGGTCGATGGCGTAGGCAATCGCCTGGCGCACACTCAGATCCTTCATGGCCGGGTTGGCTTTATCGCCCATGTTGAAATACAGGCCTTCGTTGTAACCGGAATAGGCTTTGAAGACCTGGATGCCGGCTGCTTCAAGCGTGGCAATGTCTGGATATGCAATGAAGGTGCCCAGTTCGCCTTCGCCGGCTTTTAGAGCCGCGATCTGTGCAGCGTCATCTGGCACGAAGCGGATGAAGATTTTGTCGATCTTGGGTTTGGGTCCCCAATACTTCTGGTTGGTTACGAAGCTGGCATAACTGCCGGATTCCCATTTTTCAAACACGTATGGGCCGCAGCCGACGGTGGGGTTGCGGTTCCAGTCTGCGTCGTTGATGCTGCCCTTTGAGTCAAAGACGGGCTGCAGGATGTGTTTGGGCAGCAGACCTTTATAGAGTGAGCCAACCCAGGCTGCGTATGGTTCATTGAAGGTGATCACGACGGTTTGCTTGTCAGGGGCTACCACGCTGGCCATCCTATCGTACGGGTTCTGGGAAGAAACCGTATTCTTGGAATCCATGTACATCTGATAAGTAAAGATGAAGTCGTCAGCGGTCAGTGGGGTGCCATCCGACCAGACCAGCCCATCCCGCAGTTTAAGGGTGATCACTTTGCCATCAGCAGAAAGACCACCGTTGGCGGCGCTGGGCAGTTCCTTGACCAGGGCAGGGATGGGGCTGTTTTTATCATCAAAATCCCAGGCCCAGCAGTTCCAGATCTGTTGAGTGATGATCGAGAACCACATATTGCTATATGCCGGGTTCAAGTTGTCAAATTCTTGGGTGAAAATAAATGTGGCTGTTTTTGGAGCTGTGGCTGCCGGGGATAGACCTCCGCAGGAGCTTAGTAGCAGAACCAGGACGATCATGATCGGGACAAATTTTCTAAGCATACATTCTCCTCCTTGAATTGTTGACACGGAACTACCTTGAAAGTATTACATATATTTTTCATAATTGCAACCAAAATATGTAACAGTCTTGGAGTGAAAAATCAGGTTATTTGATCCACCTGCAGTGCTTGGGGCTGAAACCGGGCTTAATTTCTACGGATGGCATGTGCTTGAAGTCAGCACTCTGTTGACACAAACGCCTGCCGGCCTGGTAGAATTTCATCAAAAAATGCGAAAATTTGGCAGGCGCAAAATTTGCGCTTGGTGCTACACT
>CAINXK010000157.1 GCA_903854805.1 uncultured Anaerolineae bacterium | reverse complement strand
GGAGTATTGCTTGAAAAAATCCTTTGCCAGAATTAATCGGAAAAATCCCGGCGTTTCCCGCTGGGAGATGAGTTTGACCCCGATGATTTCGCCTTTTGGATCCAGCCCCACCAGCATTTCAAGCGGGCCGCCGTAACCCTGACTTTTCCCGCTGGCAGCGTAACCGATAATGCCGCCATCTGCCCCATAACCGATAAATAGGCTGCCGCGTGCTTCAACTCGCACGGCGCCAGCCAATACATCCGGCACAAACACTTCTGCGCTGCCGCCGCTGGAGAAATACCCAACCACCCAGGCCGTGACTGCCAGCACCACGGAAAAAAATAAAACCAGGCGCGGCAAAGTCAGCGACTTTTTCAGGGCTGGTTGGATGGGTGATACTGGATGATTTAGAGAAGTCATAATAATAATTTATTCAGATGATGCCGATTGAAAAAGGGGAGAGGACAATACCTCTCCCCTTTTGATAAAATTTACTCAGCTTTGGCGAATTCTACTTGGACCGGCGCATGAACCAAACTACGCCACCGACGACCAACAGGACAAAGAAGCTAACCCAGAACAACATTGCTGCCCGCGGTTCGTTTTCGCCGCTGCTGGCAACTGCATTTTGGATGAGAAAGACTTCAGACAGAAGCCATAATGCCCCTACCAACCACTCATACCACGGTCGCCGCTTGATTTCAATCACAATTTTTTCACTCATTGTTTTCTCCTTGATTTATAACATACCGCTGCTATCGGTGCCATACTCGGGCAGATCAAGCATCCACCAATCTTCGCAGTCTTTCTGGGCGCCGTAACCAAAAGCGTCATCCATGCTGCGCATGAAACCATCCATCGCCGGGGCAACTGAGGCAGTCGCCTTAACCCAGTCGTGGATCCAGGCCTTGTCTTTCTTGGAGAACGGGCAGACCGAGAAACAAATACCGCAGTTCGTGCCAACTTCCTTCCAGTAGGTCATGCACTTGGTTGAATCTTCGAAGTAGGCTTTGTGACCGGGGTTGTTCCACGGACCACGAATTTCCCAGGTCGGGTCATCATCAAAGCTCAAAGCACCGGTGGCACAGGCTTCCGCGCACTTCTTGCAGCGTTTACAAAATTCCATCACGCCGGCATTAATCGGTTTATCGGTCGCTACGGGCAGGTCGGTCAGGATGAAGAAACAACGCACCATCGGTCCAAATTCAGGCGTGATCATGCGGTTCAGGCGCGACATTTCGCCCAATCCAGCCAGCACACCAAAAGCCGGCGCAATACCCAGTGCGTTGGTTGTGGAACAACCCAGGCCCATATAACCCATCGTGCGCAGGAATTCCTGCATGGATGCCTGGACCACGGAATGGCGTTTGTAAGCCAGGCCGGTGGTTTGCTGGCCCAAAGGAGTGGGCGAGCGGCGCATCGTCTCTTCCGACATCTGGATTGTGAACACCATCGCATACTTGGCAGTATTCGGAATAAGACGTTGGGTTTCAGTTTCAGAAGGCAGGGCATCATCCGTGAAGACCATTTCCTTGCCATCCGGGTCAAACGAATAGATCAGCTTGCGGGTATTCTCATCCAACTCAACAAAACCCGCTGTCGCGGCGCCCATATGACGCAGAGCAGCGCGCAAAACACGCGACGCTTCTTCTGGTGTGCCGGACCACTTGGGAGCACCAAAATCCTCAGGGGTCTT
>CAINXK010000156.1 GCA_903854805.1 uncultured Anaerolineae bacterium | reverse complement strand
GCAGCGCTCAACGCAACGTTTGAAAAAGCCGGGGTGTTGCGCGCAAACACATCCGAACAGTTGTTTGATTGGGCCCAAGCTCTCTCGGCCTGTCATTTACCTGCCGGGAAAAACATCGCGGTTTTAACCAGTGCAGGCGGTCCAGGCGTCATCGCAAGTGATGCGCTCGAAATCGAAGGATTATCCCTGGCCGGACTCAATCTGGAAACCGAAGCCCGCTTAATGGAGCTGCTACCAGCCGCCGCCAGCGCTCACAACCCGGTTGACATGCTGGCTTCCGCATCCCCGATTCAATACGCCAGATGCCTTGAAATATTATTAGCGGCCCCCGAAGTGGATGGCGTGCTGGTGATCACCCTGCCGCCTCCCAGCCACCCAGCAGAAGACATCGCGGATGCACTCATCCCACTCATCCAGACCGCATCCAAACCCGTATTGGTAGCGCAAATGGGCTCGCAACTAACCGCCATTGCCCATGCGCACTTTGTAACAGCAGGCATTCCGATCTTTCCCTTCCCAGAACGGGCCGCATCAGCCCTGGGCGCACTTTCCCGCCGCGCAGATTATTTAGCCACGCCTACGGGAGTCTACCGAAGAGACTTCGATGTAGCTGACAATGTGAATTTAACCGCTGAAGAGCTGGTTGCCGCCTATGGCATCACCACTACGCCACTCAAACTTGCCGACTCGCCCGAATCTGCTGCCCGCCTGGCGGCTGAAATGACCTTTCCCCTGGTTGCCAAGATCGCCAGCCCAGACATTCTGCATAAATCTGATATTGGCGGTGTTCTGCTTGACCTGAACAGCATTGAGGCTGTCGTCAGCGCCTATTCTGCCCTGTTGGAACGCGCTCAATCCAGACGCCCGGATGCAAAAATAGAAGGGATCACCCTGCAAGCGCAAATTGGGGCCGGGCAGGAAGTCATTATTGGCGCGGTGCGCGATCCACAATTTGGAGTCTTGATGATGTTTGGCTCGGGTGGTGTTGAAGCTGAAGGGCTGAAGGATGTTGCTTTTGCGCTGGCGCCCCTGAATAGGGCTGATGCAACAAAAATGCTGCAACAAACCTGGGCTGGGAAAAAACTGGATGGATTCCGCAGTATCGCCCGCGCCGATAAAGACAGTGTCATTGAAGCCCTGATCCGGCTTTCCTGGCTGGCAATCGAGCATCCAGAAATAGCAGAGATAGAAATCAACCCATTGCGAGCGCTGAACCATGGTGCAGTGGCGCTGGATATTCGCATGCAATTATCATAGAACAGCGTCAATAATTTTCGCGATAAGTCCTATTAAAACTTATGCTTGTGAGTAAACCAACCTCCAGCGCTGCCAGGGCGCAAAACCCAATCTAACAGTGACCCTGAGCCATTATTCAGGTCAAGTATATTCTGACACTGAAAGCCGAATGCATTCGAAAGTGGCAGTTTTTTGACAACAACGGGGAAAATCTGCTACACTTTACAAATGAACATAACTAATTTTTTTATTAACGTTATTGGTTGGGCTGGCGCAGCATTGGTATTAATTGCCTATGGATTACTCTCAATAGAGTGGATGAACGGAAAGTCCATCAGCTATCAAACCCTGAATGTGGCCGGAGCACTGTTGTTAGTAATCAACTCCTATTATCTGGGGGCCTATCCATCAGTCGGTGTAAATATCGCCTGGGTGGGTATTGCTGCGCTTACGCTCTTTCGTGATTGGTGGAAAGGCTCTGCGGAAGCATATAAAAAGGTGACAACACATTTATCCAAAAGACAAAATTTGCGAAAAATCACCCTTCAACGGATCAAGCTGCCTATTTTAAAACACGAGAAGCGCTTTTCGGAAAAACAACGCGCAGCGCCAGCCGGGTTTGGTCAGACTCAACTTTCATAAGCGCTCATACAGGAACAGCATGCCAACATTATCAAGCCTCGATATTTATCCAGTAAAATCTCTGCGTGGGCAATCTGTTGATACCAGCCAGGTGGAACGAATGGGGCTGGTGAATGATCGCCGCTTGATGGTTGTCAATCCTGATGGTCTATTCCTGACACAACGAGAACACGCACGCATGGCCCTGGTCACCCCTATTCTCAAGGCCGGAATGATGACCCTGACGGCAGCGGGAATGCAGGATGTGAGCTTTGCACTCAGCACATTGGGCCAGCATATAAATGTCGAAATCTGGAGTAGTCGCGGAGTTGATGCCATCGATCAGGGCAATTTGGCAGCCGAATGGCTCTCTGATTTTCTCAAGATGCCCACGCGGCTGGTGCGTATTGACGACAATCACCCCAGGCAGGTCAGCGCTGAATACGCCATCCAGGCAGATGACCAGGTGGGTTTTGCAGATGGTTTTCCAATTCTGGTCATTACTCAGGAATCTCTGGATGACCTCAACAGCCGCCTGGAAAAACCTATCCCCATGAACCGCTTCCGTCCCAACATCGTGATCTCTGGCGCCACATCTTTTGCAGAAGACGATTGGAAGCGCATCCGGATTGGTCAGGTGGAATTGGGGCTGGTAAAACCCTGCGCGCGCTGCAACGTACCAACGATCGACCAGGATACCGCGGAAAAGGGCAAAGAACCAAATACCACCCTGGCCAAATATCGGAAGATCAATGGAAAAATTATGTTCGGGGTAAACGCCATCCCTATCACAACTGGTCAGCTTAGGGTTGGTGACTCGGTCGAAATCCTGGACTAAGCGGCCTCATATTCGAACAGCGTGATCACACCACAAATTTATTCCACCCAAGCGCTGTGCCAAATGGGTGGAATTTTTAATTAACATCACCCGGTCTTCAGCGCCATGCCGAAAAAACGGAAAAAAACGGCCGGCACAATTATGGTAAGATTAATTTTTGCCGCCACCTATATGAAAAATACAGTAGAAACTATGCCAAAACTCAACCTTGCACTGGCCCAAATCAATACTAAACTAGGCGATATCAAAGCCAATCTGGAAAAACACCTGGCCATGCTGCACCAGGCCAAAATTCAAGGTGCGGATCTGCTTATCTTCCCAGAACTTTCTTTGACTGGTTATGTTTTGCAAGATCTGACTGCCAGTGTGGCACTCAGCCCAAGCCCCAAAGACCCGGTCATCAAATCCCTTTTACATGCTTCAGAAGATATTGATGTTGTGTTTGGCTTTGTCGAAGTGGACGAAAGGTATCGCTACTATATCTCAGCGGCATACCTATCAGAAGGAAAGCTGATTCACATTCATCGCAAAGTGTACCTGCCCACGTATGGCATTTTCGATGAAAAACGATACTTTGCCGCCGGAAACAGCTTCCGCGCATTCGATACGCGCTTTGGTCGCATGGGCTTGCTGATCTGCGAGGATTTCTGGCATGTTTCGTCACCATATACGCTATGGATGGATGGCGCCGACATTATGCTGTTTACTTCGGCCTCACCCGGGCGTGGAGTAACCGAGGAAATCCTCGGCTCAGCACAATGGGTCGAAACCGTCAATCGTTCGTATGCTGGTTTGTTCACCACCTTCGTGGCTCACGCCAACCGGGTCGGCTTTGAAGATGGATTGAATTTTTGGGGTGGAGCAACAGTTTATGATCCGGATGGCAAATTAGTGGTTAAAGCCCCCTACGATAAAGAAGGCATCACGATTGCCGAGCTGGACCTCAATCAATTGCGCCGCACCCGTATAAGGCTGCCCATGCTGCGCGATGAACGCAGTGACGTAGTCTTAAAAGAACTACAAAGGATCGCTGAGAAATAAATTTTAATGATTATATCTACTCACAGCCCATCTGCTTTGCTTTCCACTCCAGCCATCCACAATAAACCTCTTTTTTTCACACAGGCAGGCAACTCTATCGAGGCTGGCGCGCCTGGTTAGTAAATCCGATAGCTCAGTGCTGTCCAAGCGTCCCCCAACGGCGCACACGACGCTCCAGCGAACCGAAGGCCCAGCCTCCGAACCACAGCATTAACAACATAAAGACCGTCAGCAAAACCAGTTCCCAACGCATTGGCAGGATGGTTGGAATTTTGAGCAAAATCCCACGGACCGCATCCAAGCCGTAAGTAAGTGGCAAGGCCAAAGCCACCGGGAGCAGCCATTTTGGCAGGGCATTGACCGGGAAATTTGAGCCCGAAAAGATCTGTACCAGGAAACTGCTGACATCCACCATGGTATTCGCCTCGCGCATTACCAGAACCAGGGCTGCAAAAGCGAACCCAAAACCATACAATCCGACCATCATGGGAATGATCGGAATAAATGCTTCCCACACATCTCCACTCACACGAAAACCAAATAGCAAAGCAGCCACCACCAGCATCAGACTGGAAGTCACGGCGGTCACACTGAGGTTGGTAATCGAATTACCCACCAGGATCAGCAAGCGTGGGATGGGAGTCAACCAGTTTGATTCCATCACACCTGAATCCATATCTTCCTTGAGCGAATAGCCCATTCCCCAAAAAACTGAATTAATAAAGTTCGTCAGGATCGTGCCGATCAAAATAAAGGACATAAAGTCCGTTGTTCCGCTAAACCGCGCGAAACCCTGCGCCTGTCCGTTTACGCTAAATGCCTGGCCCAAAAAATACACTGGCGTCAACCAGATAATCGGCTGGAAAATGGATGAAACGGCATTGAGAGGATATCGCCAATATTGTTTCCAATCTTTGGCAGCAATCGCAAACAGGGCCCGCAAATGAGATCTTCGGTCAGGGCGGGAAAGAAGTAAATCTTGATCCATGTTTTCACCTTCCTAATATTGACCAATTGCACCGGTCTGGCGCGCCCGGCGTTCCATCCAGCTAAACAAGGCATAGCCGGCTGCCAACCAAAAGATACCAAAGAATAACAGAGCTTTCAGATCCGGCCAGATTGCACCCAAACCACCTGCGGCGAGAGCCGCAGAACGAACAGCATGGATAATATACGTCTGCGGAAGCCAGTAAGCCACCACCTGCATCCAGGCTGGCAGCAATGTCACCGGGTAAGTGATGCCGCAAAAGACCATCACCAGACCCCGTACAAGGAATACGAAAGCATTGGCTTCTTTGGCTGTTATAACCACGCTGGCAAATGCAAACCCCAATCCATAGATGGACGGGATCGCCGCAAGAATCACTGCCAGGGTCAGCCAGAGACTGCCCCCAAAGCGAACTCCAAAGAAGAGCGTATATTCCAAACCCGAAATGACCAGCATCATCAACATGGAAACTAGCTGCGGAATACTACTGCCCAAAAGATAAGAAAATCTCCAGGTTGGCGAAAGCCAGTTTGATTCAAGTGTGCCACGCATTTGTTCGTTGCGCAGGGTATAACCCACATTCCACAACACCACGTTTTGCCACATCCAGATCATCGTACCGACAGCGATATAGCCAATATAGTCCGAGATCCCTGTCGTGGATTGAAATTGGACCAGGCCACTCCCATCCGGACCAGAAAGCGCGCGCGCAGTCAGAAGATAAGCCATCGGAAAGATGAGCGGCCAGATAAAGAGTGAAACGATCCAGCTCGGGTAACGCGTAAAGATCATCCATTCGCGGATGACGATCGCCCAAAAAGCGCGCATTTCAGCCCCAATACCTGGCAGAGCCAGGGAACGAGGCGGGTCTTTTATTTCAGATTCCATGGTTGGTTCCTCAATCACGTAGGGCCTTACCAGTTAAATTTATAAACACATCTTCCAGGGTTGGGCGGACGATATTCATATTCAATAAGCGCGTGCCATTATGGTTGACTGTCTCAACCACCCCAGATAGAATTCCGCGCGAATTGGCCGATTGCAGATTGATCTCCCACAATCCATCACCTTCCAGCTTGTGAACAGACATATTATCGACACCAGTCAGGGCACGCAACTGTTCACCGATTTCTTCATACCAACCCGAAATTTCCAGGCGCACAATTTCGTTCTGATCGATACGTTTCTTCAGCTGATCCGGGGTATCCAACGCAATGATCTTACCCGCATCGATAATCCCGATCCGATCTGATAGTTGGTCGGCTTCCTCCATGTAGTGTGTCGTCAACAGAATGGTATGACCATCCCGCTTAAGCTCCAGGATCAGTTCCCGTAAATTGCGCGCTGCCTGTGGGTCAAGGCCAAGGGTAGGCTCATCCAGGAGCAGGATGGGCGGACGGGCAAGCAGCGCCTTGCTGATTGCCACTCGCTGGCGCATGCCGGTCGAGTATTTTTCAACCAGCTCGTTGGCGCGTTCTTTAAGCTCCATGCGCTCAATCAATTCATCCACCCGCTTGCGGGCAACCATTGGTGGAATATGGTTCAAGGCCGCAAAGTATTCAAGATTCTCGCGCCCGGTAAGTTTCCAGTAAATCGAACGTTCTCCAGCTAAGAGAGTGCCCAGGCTGCGCCGCACAGCGTTGGCTTGTTTGACAATATCGAAACCGTCTACCCGTGCGGTTCCACTGGTCGGTTCAAGCAGCGTGCATAACATTCGAATGGTTGTGGATTTTCCGGCGCCATTGGGCCCCAGCAAACCAAAAATTTCGCCACGCTCGATTTGCAAACTAACTCCGTCAACCGCTGTAAAGGTCGGTTTGGGTTCACGCCGGCCAAACGGCCAGAATTTTTTCTTTTCGCCTTTTTCGGCCGTAACTCGTTGCGGGAATTTCTTAACAAGGTTTTCAGCTTCCACTGCCCAATCAGACATTAG
>CAINXK010000155.1 GCA_903854805.1 uncultured Anaerolineae bacterium | reverse complement strand
TGAAGGAGTCTCCTTATTCCTAATCGCAAGCCATCGGAAGTGACGGAAGGTTTGATTCCAGCTTCTTCACATTTAACAAATATGCGGTTCAGGTGTACTCCTAATCCTATGACTTTTTGAGCCCCGAAGTACGTTCGAAAAGTTGAATAAAGCCCCTGGGGCAGTTTCCGAGATATTTCGTCAAGTGTTTTTTCCTGATAAAATACAGGCAGATCTCTAATTACCAGGTTACTGTCAAGCGCGCAGACTTTTATGCTCAATTTTCAACTCCTTAATTTATTCCATTGAATTCTACCATCCCATTCAGTCAGAGCAAAAAAACTATTGCATTTTTATACTCAGGGTGATAAACTAAAAAAGTAATTTATCTCTAAGAAAAGGAGGTTTTGTCTTTATGATTGATCACAAAAGAAATTTCAATTCTAATGATCCGGCTTTCCCCCTCCCTTCTTGGAGTGTGCCTGTTGATTTTTGAAATCAACATCTGTGTGTTTTCTCTCGCCACGGTGCACTCCCGCACCGTGGCTTTTTTATTCTACATCGATAGTAATTTGTATTAATACTTAGGTAAATATGACTGGCATATCCAACTCTCAAGAATCTACATATTTTGATTTCCGTAATGCTATTTCCGAAAACCGCTTAAGGGGACTATGGAGAGTCATGACCGGATTTCATCTGTCATATGGAGGTGCAGTTTTAGCCCAATCTGTTTCAGCCCTGGCCAAAACCGCCACTTTCTTTCTATTGCGTTACTTCGCCGATCTTGTCAGCGGGAACTCGACTCCGATTGGTGGAGATTTAGGGCGTACTTTTCTCTATATAGCACTTGGATTTGTTGGCTTAGCCACAATTGAAGGCTACTTTGCTTACGTCTCAGGCCGGCTGGCCGCTTACACGGCAGAGGGAATTGCAAGACGTCTGCGTAATTTTTTATTTGACCACATTCAAAGACTAAGCTTCTCTTATCATAGTGCCACGCCAACTGGTGATTTGATCGAACGAGTAACTTCAGACGTTGATGCTTTGCGCCGCTTTTTCAGTGAACAGGCTATTGGTGTTGGGCGCATTATCTTATTGTTTGTGATTAATTTCATAGCTATTCTGACTATCAATTGGAAGCTTGGCCTCGTGTCTGTTATTGTGATACCGCTAATATTACTTGTATCACTCTGGTTCTTCAAAAGAGTAACAGAACGATATGAGAAATATCAAGAACAAGAAGCTGCGCTCTCCACGACTTTGCAAGAAAATCTGACCGGTGTAAGGGTGGTTAAAGCCTTTGCCCGTCAGGATTTCGAAAAGGGTAAGTTCGAAAAAGATAACCAGGAAAAATTTATCCGCGGAAAAGCATTGCTCTTGATGCATTCCCTATTCTGGCCGCTCTCTGATATCGTATTAGGTTTTCAGATGCTTGGCGGATTTATTTTTGCCGCGACCATGGCAATTCATGGTGAGATTAGCGTTGGAACGTATCTAGCTTATGTAGGTCTTGTTGTCTGGCTAATTTGGCCCATACGCAACCTCGGGCGACTGATCGTTCAGACGTCGACTGGGATGGTTTCTTATGGACGACTTCTTGAAATCATTAAACAAAACCGAGAAATACTCACTGAAGGTAACTATCGCCCAACAGCAGCTGCAAAAGGTGAAATTTTATTCGAGAATGTAACTTTTCAGTATTCAAATGACGAAACACCAGTACTAAAAGATATTTCGTTTAGTATTAAATCAGGGCAATCAGTAGCGCTAATTGGCTCCACTGGCTCAGGAAAAACATCGCTCGTCAACTTGTTACCTCGATTTCACGACTATACTTCCGGCAAAATATTATTAGATGGGATCGAATTAAAAGATTACCCACGCGAATACCTGCGCAGCCAGATAGGAATAGTCGAACAAGAACCTTTCCTTTTTAGTAGATCGATACGAGAAAACATCAGCTATGGCATTGGACACGAAGTAACAGATTCCGAAATTGAGCAAGCTGCAATCGCAGCTGCCATTCATGATGTAATAATAGGATTTCCAGATGGTTACGGCACCATAGTAGGCGAAAAAGGTGTCACCCTCTCTGGAGGACAAAAACAACGTGTGACAATAGCGCGGACATTACTTAAGAATCCAAGAATTCTGATTTTGGATGATTCAACCTCTTCAGTGGACATGCAGACCGAAGCAGAAATAAGGAAAGCATTGGAATCACTGATGGAGAATCGGACTACGTTCATAATTGCCCACAGAATACAGTCTGTCATGAATGCTGACCTAATTTTAGTACTCGATAAAGGTAAAATCATTCAAGCGGGCACACATGACCAACTTGTGGGACAAAATACTGGTATGTACCGAAAAATATTTGATATTCAAACTCGGGTAGAGGATGAATTGGAAATTGAAATTTCGGCAAATAAATAAAAAAGCGTAAGAGTCTGAAACGCGTAGGCCCTTGCGGGAGAACCAATAAATGACAAATGACAACGATCTTACCGAAGAAGAAGAACATACTAGTCCGGTGACTACTCCGGTTTTAAAACGCATTATCGGCTTACTCCGTCCACATTGGAAGTGGGTCGTCGGTTTTGTTATAACAATTGCGTTAACTTCTGCAATGGATTCTTTCTTCACTTTTATTAATAAAAATATAATTGATGAAGCTATCCTCGGAAAGGATCCAAATTCTTTATGGCGATGGGCCACGTTATATGGTGTATTCCAAATTATCCAATCGGCTATGGTTTTTACATTTATTTACCTGGCTGGTGTTCTTGGCGAACGCATTCAATATGACCTCCGCAAAAGCATGTTCAATCATTTGCAAGAGTTATCGCTCTCGTACTATTCGCAAAATGCAGTTGGGCGCCTGATCGCCCGTGTAACATCCGATTCCGGTAGAGTTGCGGATCTTATGACCTGGGGACTGGTAGACACCACCTGGGCTTTCATGAACATTACCACCGCAACAATATTTATGCTGATTATTAACTGGCGACTTGCGCTGATTGTTCTTGCAATATTGCCAATCCTAAGTGTTATTGCAGTTAATTTCCGGAAGAAAATTTTGGTAGAATTTCGAAATTCTCGACGGGCGAACAGCAAGATAACTGGTGCACACAATGAGAACATTCAAGGTGTGCGTATCATTAAAGCACTCGGCCGCGAAGACGAAAACTTGCGCGAATTTCAAGAATTGACAGAAAAAATGTATACGGCCACCTATCGGGCAGCATGGCTTTCAGCCCTGTTTCTTCCGACAGTCCAAATTATTACATCAATAGCGCTCGGATTTATCGTGTGGTACGGTGGTTATCAAGCAATTGACGGTTTCCTGACAATTGGTGGGATCCACGCTTTTATCTCGTACCTCACATTTATCATGTGGCCAATCCAGGATCTTGCCAGGGTGTATGCTGAAATGCAACACTCAATTGCGTCTGCTGAAAGAATTTTCAAACTTGTCGATACAGAACCTGATATCCACAACAAGCCAGACGCCTTTGATGCTAAAACCCTGTTAGGTGAAATTGAATTTGACCATGTAAATTTTTACTATGAAGATCGAAAACCAGTGCTTGCAGACTTTAACCTCAAAGTAAAACCAGGCGAAACGATTGCTCTTGTCGGGCCAACTGGTGGAGGAAAATCAACTATTGTTAATTTGCTTTGCCGATTTTACGAGCCGAGTGAAGGAACTATCAGAATTAATGGCCACGATTATACCGATTACACAATGCAAAGTATTCACAACAAGATCGGTATCGTCCTTCAAACTCCGCACTTGTTTTCCGGTACAATACGCGAAAATATCCGATACGGACAATTAGGTGCAAGTGACGCAGAAGTAGAAGAAGCTGCTACTCTTGCTGGAGCCCATGACTTTATCACTTTGCTTCCAAAGGGTTATAGCGAAAATGTTGGCGAAGGAGGCAATTTGCTATCTGTTGGGCAAAAACAGCTCATCAGTCTTGCGCGTGCCGTATTGTCGAAACCGGAGCTATTCATAATGGACGAAGCCACTTCCAGCGTTGATACGCTTACCGAAGCCCTCATTCAAAAAGGTATGGAGACCTTAATGAAGGGACGGACATCTTTTGTCATCGCCCACCGTCTTTCAACAATTAAGCGAGCTGATCGAATTGTTGTGGTTGAAAACGGTAAAATTGCTGAAGTAGGTACTCATGCAGAGCTTTTGCGAGCCCAAGGGCATTACTTCAATCTTTACACGCAGCAATTCAAATTTCAACGAGAACTTGAATATAACAACTCAGCCATATTGCCAGTTATCGAATAAAAAATTAATTTTTCCTTGATAACTCTGGTTGGTAAATATCTCCGAACTGAACTGCAGAAGCACCAATCAAAATACCTTCCCAATTTTCAGGAGGGTATTTTGATTACATCGGATCATCCAGGCTGGTTTGAACTCCACCACAATTCCAGCCTGGTCCTCGCACCATCTATATAAATTTATTTGAGGTTACAGTCATTATTGAAAACAAGTTTAGATGGGCATTACGGATAAAACCAGATACACCACCTGCCTAAGTGGGCAAGGCGGTAGATGCCAAATATAATATTTACAGCTGAAAACAAAAAACCATAACTGGCAATTTATGAGTATTCTGATGGCTCATTTTTTCAAAAGCTCCTGGCATTGCTGATAACAAATATGCTCCGTTTGGGTAATGGACTTAGTACCCGCCTACAAATATAATGGTCGCTGAAAGTAAAATAAGTAAATAACCGAAATAAAGGAGAATACAGATGGCTAAGACTGTAGCAGAAGCGCTCGCGCTCGCGAAAGACGTGAAAATGGTAGACATTCGTTTTACGGACTTACCTGGGCAGTGGCAACACTTCACCATCCCTGTCAGCCGGTTTGACGCAGAATTTTTTGAAGAAGGAATCCCATTTGATGGGTCTTCCATCCGCGGCTTTCAGGAAATACACGAATCAGACATGCTTTTGATGCCAGACCCTGGGACAATTTTTATAGATCCCGTCGCAAATATTCCCACTCTTGTAGTGACCTGTGATGTTTACGACCCGATCACGATCCAGCCCTATGCACGTGATCCGCGTTATGTGGCACGTAAAGCTGAAGCCTATCTTAAACAGACCGGAATAGCGGACACCGCTTTTTTTGGCCCAGAAGCAGAATTCTTTATATTTGACAACGTGCGCTATTCCAATAACACTCACGAATCATTCTATTACATTGATAGCGATGAAGGTTGGTGGAACAGTGGACGAGCAGATAAACAGAATTTTGGTGGACAGATTTCGCCCAAGCGTGGTTACTTCCCGGTTCCACCGACTGATACACTCCAGGACATTCGCTCTAAAATTGTTATGGCACTCGAAGATGCCGGTGTACCAATGGAAATTCATCACCATGAGGTGGCTACCGCGGGTCAATCAGAATTGGGAATGCGATTTACAACCTTGACACGTATGGCCGACCAGCTCTTGCTCTATAAATATATTGCCAAGAACATTGCTCGCCAGAATGGAAAAACTGTAACCTTCATGCCGAAACCACTTTTCGGTGATAATGGATCTGGCATGCATGTTCATTCTTCGCTTTGGAAGGGTGATACCAATATATTTTACAATAGCTCAGGCTACGCCGGTCTATCGGATACTGCCAAATATTATATCGGTGGTTTGCTTAAGCATGCGCCGGCACTTTTGGCACTGACATCACCCACAACTAATTCCTATCGCCGCCTCGTTCCGGGCTACGAAGCACCTGTCAATCTGGCTTATTCACAACGTAATCGTTCTGCAATTTGTCGCATCCCGGTTACAAAAAGCCCCAAGGCCAAAAGGGTCGAATTTCGAGCCCCGGATGCTTCCAGCAATCCCTACTTATGCTTCTCTGCCATTCTTATGGCCGGGTTGGATGGCATTCAGAATCGTATTGATCCAGGTGATCCGCACGATAAAGATTTATACGAACTTCCGGCGGAAGAAGCGAAGCTGATCAAACAAGTTCCTGGCTCGCTTGGGGACGTCCTGAATGCTCTTGAAGCGGACCACGAATTCTTGCTAAAGGGCGATGTATTTACTTCCGATTTATTGGAAGCCTATATTGATTATAAGCGCATCAATGAACTGGATCCAATTCGCATGCGGCCGACACCATACGAATTCACGCTGTATTTTGATATTTAGTCGTTTTTTGACTTTTTGGAATCCATTCGCATAGATCGCCGACAACTGACCGCCGACCAATTTTGGCAAGCGGTCAGCGGTCGGCGGTCAGTTTTTTACATCGGTGGTTCGGTGACATCACTTTTTATTTCTTCTTTCATACTCGGTATTGCATTTTGTGCACCACCGGGAATTGTCACGGCTGAGACAGTTCGGCGCGGACTTGCCAGAGGTTTTCAGCCAGCCCTTCTCGTTCAGTTGGGGTCAATTGTCGGCGATTCCGTGTGGGCTGCAATTGCGCTCACCGGAGTGAATTTTCTTATCCAAAATCGGATTGCCAACCTGATCTTGACTATTCTCGGAATGGCCTTACTTGCACGCCTTGCTTTCATTGCTTTTAGGGATGCTCTTCAAGATGTGGAAATCGTTACATTGCCCACTTCAGGAAAGAGTGATCTGGTCACTGGCGTGCTACTCTCTTTAAGCAATCCGTTTGCCATTGTCTTCTGGTTAGGAGTCAGCACTTCGGTCTTCTCGGGTTTACCAGGAAAACCCGAGTGGCTTGACTTCGTCATATTTTTTACAGCGTTCTTATTAGGTACTCTTTTGTGGTGTTTCTTTCTTGCCGGGCTAGTTGCATGGGGGCGACGATTTATCACACCTGCCTTTTTTCGTTGGGTGAACTTTGTGTGTGGATTAGCCTTAGCCTACTTTAGTATCAATCTTTTCATTGGAATCGTTTCTGCCATGAAATGAAAATAAGCACATGTTACAATCGAAAATGCGAACAGGGCAGCCGAAATGAAAACTCAAAAAATCCATCAATCCGAAGATCCAGATTCACGCTTGCTAAAGGCTCTTGCCAGTCTAAATGATATCAGTGGTGCTATTAACAGAATAGGCTCTAACGATGTTATTAGCAGCGTAAATAGTCTTCAACTGATTGTCGAAAGTGCAATTTTAGTAGTGCCTGGTTCATCGGCAGTGATTTATACATACGATGAATCTCGCCATGCTTTCGAAGGAGAATCTCGGGTTTCAGCAGAACCCGAAAGCCGTAAGCATATCGTTCCGTTCAATAGTATTGACGATGATTCGCCTCGACAAATTGGAATTGGGATTCGCACGATTCTCCGACGGCGCAGTGTGTTATCTTATGAGGAAACTGATCTCGATGTGCACCCTTATCACACTTCGCTGGGAGTAAAAGCGGCCGGGTGTTTCCCTTTGATCGTTACAGATCAGGTCGTTGGCGTTTTGTACGTTTACTTGAGAGAAGAACGCGCTTTTACCCGATTGGAACTGCTGATGTTAGAAAACTTTGTTAACCAGGCAGCTATGGCAATTTATCACACACGCCGCCTTGCCAACATGCGCCGTGACTTGGCTCGAAAAGAAGATGAATTAAACCGACTTCATCGTGCGGGGATGCTGATTTCTTCCCGGTTGAAACTTGAAGAAACGCTCGAATCAATTCTCCAACTGGCACTGGATATGACCAATGCGCATTATGGAATTTTTCGACTTCTTGATCGCAGCGGAGAAAACCTCATCACCCGAGCTTTTACCGGTACTGATATGACACGTCCAAAAATTGAGACACTCTCAGTCGATATAGATAGCGTCATGGGTCATGTAGCCCGGAGTCGCCAACCTATTTTGATACCGGATTTACAAGCCGAGCCCTGGTCCAAGATTTATTACCCACTCGACGCCGGCTTAAAAATGCGGTCTGAATTAGCTGTTCCACTGATCAATGCCAGTGGTCGCCTGGAAGGTGTGCTAAATCTGGAAAGTCCGGAACCAGCAGCTTTCGATGAAAACCACAGCCACATGCTGCAATCGCTTGCAACTTACGCGGTGACGGCCATCCAGGATGTCCGACTTCTCGATGCACTGCAAGAAGTGGCACGCCAGATATTTTCGCAACCATATAAACAAGTATTGGCGCACCTGGCAGAAATTGCCTGTGATTTACTAAATGCTTCCGCGAGCGCTATCTGGCTAATGCACGACAAGGAACTTATTCTTGAAGCATCCAGCGGCGGTCATCATCACGGAGATAGAATGCCGGTAAATAACAGTCTGACTGGTCAGGCTGTGTTAACGCGTGAGGCTGTTGTAGCCTATGATGTACGTACCGATCCGCGGTTTCATCGTCAAGATCTGGCTCAATCGCAGAATTGGGTGCGTGCCCTTATCGTACCAATGCTGGTAAGTGATTCTGAAGAACCCATGGGAGCGTTTGGTGTTTACAGCTCCACGCCAGATACAGGGCGGTTTGCCGAATCAGATTGGGACAAAAAGGTATTGACCTTCCTGGCCCATTATGCCGTTCTTGCACTAAAAAACGAGAACCGTCAGCAAGAGCTCCGAGCTGCGCAAGAACAACGTTCAGTTGCTGAGACATTTGCTGCCGTGGGAGATATAGCCTCTAATCTCCTGCATCATCTCAATAATAAGGTGGGGACTATTCCAGTTCGAGTTCAAAGTATTCAAGATAAATATTCATCAGTTCTCGCTACGGATCAATATTTGACAAATAATTTGTCCGAAATCGAGCGATGTGCCATGGAAGCCATGCAAACAGTTAGAGAAAACCTTGCACATTTACGCCCCATTCACATCGAACCTGTCTATGTTGCTGCCCGCGTTGTGGATGCATTGCATACTGCTCAATTACCGCCAGGAATTCAGGTCCAAACCGAAGGTCTTGAACACTTACCAGTTGTCATGGCAGGCAGCCAAGGGTTGACCTTTGTATTTATCAATCTACTCGAAAATGCTTCCGACGCAATGCGTGGGAAAGGCACCATTAGCATAAAAGGTCATGCTACCTCAAAATGGGTTGAGATCACAGTCAGTGACACAGGACCAGGTATTCCGTTGGAACTTCACAATCGAATATTTGAATTAAATTATTCTGGTCGATCAAATACCAAACCGGGGAAACTTGGCTTCGGTCTATGGTGGGTCAAAACGCTTATGACTCGCTTGGGAGGATCTGTAAATATCGAGAGTGACGGACAGTTTGGGACAGCATTCCGGCTTCGCCTGCCTATGTTGGAGGAGAAATCATGAAATCTCCGCCCATCCGCGCTCTGATAGTTGAGGACGACCATTCATGGCAGCAAATTCTTTATGAAATTATTTCAGATTGCGGACTTGAAGCGGACATAACCTCTAATCTGAACGATGCCATTGTGGCACTTAAAGGCCAGCCGCATCGATTAGCAGTGGTCGATCTGTCTTTATCTCCTAACGATCATAACAACTACGATGGACTTCGTGTTCTTGATGCAGTTCGCAAACTCGATCCGAATTGCCGAACTTTACTTTTAACCGGTTTTGCCACGGTTGAAATTGCTGTTACAGCCCTGACCGATTATGATGCATTTACATTTTTAAGGAAAGAAAGTTTTAATCGAGGACAATTTCGAGAATTAGTCTATCGTGTTCTTGCAAGCGCTCCTCAACAAAATTATCAAAATAGGGTTGCTTCAGCTTTGACCGAAAACATAAGCAGACCAAACTTGTCAAGTCTTCCCACATATTATCCCGCAGCTACCGAAGGTAAAGCCATCGTCGTTGAAGATGATGCGGGGTGGCGAAGTATTATCGAAGAAATGCTCAGAGATTCAAACTTCCAGGTACGTTCTTGCAGCAGCTTCGGCGAGGCTTTGGGATACTTACGTCGTGAAAAATTTACATTGGCAATTGTAGATCTGTCATTAGATGGAACAGTAATAGATTTTTGGGATCAAAAAATTGCGAACGAAAATCTTGGTGGTTATCAATTGCTAGCAAATATCAAAGATAGCAATATTCCTACGATAGTGGTCAGCGGAATTGCATCACCGGATGATATTAAGCGTGCCTATGCAGAACATTCAATTTTTGCTTACATCGAAAAACAAGCCTTTGACCGGGCAGCCTTTTTACGCATCATCGCAGATGCCCGCAAAACCTATACTTCAAATAAAGACCTTAACTCACTCACAGACCGTGAACGTGAAGTCCTGGACTTTCTTGCGCAAGGTTTAACGAACAAAGAAATCGCAGAAAAGCTGGTCATCACTACAAACACCGTCAAACGTCATTTAAAGGCAGTTTTCGAAAAACTTGACGTACATACAAGATCTGCCGCTGCAGCCAGAGCACTTGGCGAAAAATAGCCATTTTCCGTTCCAAACTTCCTATTTGCCACCCACATTGAATATGGGTTCCAGCTTGCTCCGATCATTCTCTTTCTTAGGACTAGCACCGAATAGACCAGGACACTCAAATAATAAACTCCCAATTAAAGACATACATCTCAATAAATTAACCACCCAAGTCGGTATAAATTCAGTGTAAATATTCTCAATACCAGCTACTTTGGTATAATGAAGATGTAACCGGTTACATCTTCATTATCGCGGAGTAAACATGTCACGGTTTAGCAGCACTCTCCTCATTTTTTTGCTCATTATTGCAATCCAGCTTTCGGCCTGCCAAGCCCAAACCGCCAATCCTCCAGTGTCCACCATTATTGGGAAAAACGAAACTTTTCAACCCACCGAGAGCCCAACTGCGACCCAAAAGCCACCTACTCCTGATGGCTTATTTGTGGACACCACCCAAAACTTAGGCACAGTCAGTCAATATGTTTACGGCACAAATTATGGACCATGGATAGCTGTGCCTGCCGGAATGATTTCTGAAGCAAAGAATGCTGGTATGAACATAATCAGGTTTCCCGGTGGTGCATGGGGGGACCAGAACGATCTCAGAGAATACCAGATTGACACATTTATGGCATTTTGCCAGATGTTAGGGGCTGTAGTACCCAGTATAAGCGTCCGTTTACACAATGGAACGCCTGAACAAGCTGCCGCAATGGTAACCTATGCCAATCTCACCCGAAAATATGGCATAAAATACTGGTCAATTGGCAATGAACCTGATTTATATTCCAAAGAGATTAACGCTAATTATGACACACCAGAATACAACCGCGCATGGCGTTCAATCGCACTCGCAATGAAAGCAGTAGATCCTACAATCTTATTAATCGGCCCCGAAGTTAGTCAATTTACAGCCAACCCAGAAAATAACAAAAAAGATTCTTCAGGTCGAGACTGGATGGCTGAATTCCTGAAAATTAATGGCGATATCGTCGATGTGGTCTCGATCCATCGCTACCCATTCCCCAAAAATCCAGCTGTCTCGGTCGCCATTAATGATCTTCGTACAAACGCCAGTGAATGGACTGACATTTTACATTACTTAAAAGAATTGATACACGAAAACACTGGGAGAAATATACCCATTGCTGTTACAGAATTCAGCACGCATTACAACAAAGCCATTGGTGGTGACGCAACTCCAGATTCGCTTTATGCTGGAATCTGGTTGGGCGATTTGCTCGGACGCTTCATATCAGAGGATGTATTAATCGCAAACCACTGGATGTTGACATCCAGTGGTGATCAAGGTGGTTGGGGTCTCATTGGTCGAGGAGAATTAAGACCAGCGTATTATGCTTACCAAATGTACAAAATGTTTGGAAAACAACGTTATTTCAGCTCTTCGAAAGATCCAGATGTGAATATTTACGCAGCCAAAAACAATCCAGATATTTTGACAATAATGGTTGTAAATTTGGCCAATGAAAATAAAACATTACCATTAAATATTGGTGGGGTGACAAGCTTGATAAACACACAGACCTGGCTTCTTGACGATGAGCATAAAGCCGAATTTTTATCGGATTCGACCATATCGAGTAACAGTCAGATTAAATTGCCACGCCAATCTATCACCTTATATGTGATGAAATTACCTTAATAGACTAACGTACAAATTTTCTTCTATCCATGCTAACCCAATAAGACACGATAGCAAGTAAATATCTTTAATATTTTAATTACTTCAATGATTTGGACGTATGCCAAATGACCAATTCATATCTGTATACATCGTCTCTGCTTTGTAAACACGATCAGTAAGTGGGTTCAAAGAAGCAGCAATTAGTGGAGAAATCAGAGAAATTGATTTCCGCCC
>CAINXK010000154.1 GCA_903854805.1 uncultured Anaerolineae bacterium | reverse complement strand
GCCCGCCGCCGAGTTCCATTGCAAGAGATTTTCGCCGGTCCCGGCAAGTCCACACTCAAAACCGATGAAATCCTGGTTGGTTTTTACCTGCCACTCAGAAAAGCCCACCAGGCCTCAGCGTTTTACCGGATCATGCGCGCCCAGGGCATTGCCCTGCCTATTCTCAACCTGGCATCCTGGCTTGAACGCGACGGAGATGTGATCACCAGCGCGCGCATCTCGGTTGGCCCGGCTGGCCCCACACCCTTCCGCGCCCGTCAAACCGAAGCATTCCTGAGCGGCAAGGTTTTCTCCCCTGAAACCATCGCTTCCGCACAGGAAAGCCTGCTCGCCGAAGCCGTCTTCCGCACAAGCCCGGCTCGCGCCACCGCCGAATACCGCCGCGACCTGGTCGTCGTCCTGCTCAAAAACGCCCTGACAACAGCCTGGGAACGGGCTGTTTAGTTTATATAAACGGTGCTCCCTTGAAAAAAAACCAAATTTCCTTATCTGTAAACGGCCAGACCTATACACTGGACCCCATTCCCGGCGAAACACTGGCCGATTTACTGCGTAAACGTCTCAAACTGACTGGAACCAAGATAGGCTGCAACGAAGCTGAATGCGGGGCCTGTACTGTCATTCTTGATGGCCAGCCAGTACTCTCCTGCTCGTACCCCGCAGAACGTGCCGATGGCAAACAGATCACCACCATCGAAGGCCTCGCCACACACGAAGACGGCAAGCTCAAACTTCACCCACTGCAAGATGCGTTTGTTAAACACGGCGCCGTGCAATGCGGATTCTGCATCCCCGGCCAAATCATGACTTCGTATGCGCTGTTGCAACACAAAAAACAGCCCACATCGCAAGAAATTCGGCACGCACTCAAGGATACACTCTGCCGCTGCGCAGGCTATCCAACCATCGAAAATTCCATTCTGGCAGCAGCAGCATCCTTGCAAACCGGTCAGCCCGTTTCAGATCCTCAGGTTTTGCCATCCGCAGTAGACAGCCTTGTAATCGGAAAAGTTCAGATCCGCCCGGACGCAGTTGAAAAAGTAACCGGAGAAGCCATCTTTACCGACGATCTGGTTTTTGACAATATGCTGTTTGCTTGCGTACACCGTGCCGGTGTACCGCATGCCATCGTCAAATCCATCGACATTGATCAAGCCCGCCAGCTGCCGGGTGTGGTTTCGGTACTCACCTCCCAGAATATTCCCGGCGAGCATAATCACGGGTTGGTAATTTACGACTGGCCCATCCTTGTAGGAATCGGCGAGCGTGTACGCTATGTTGGCGATGCCATCGTCATCGTGGCCGCAGAAACACAGGAAATTGCAAATGCCGCTGCGGCCCTGGTGAATGTCAAATACGACCTGCAACCAGTCATCACCAACGCCGTACAGGCGCGCCAGGCAGATGCCCCCGTTCTGCATGCCAACGGCAACCTGCTCAAACACATCAAGGTACGCAAAGGCGACCCTGCCCAGGGCTTTGAACAATCAGATATTGTGCTTGAACATACCTTCCACACACCCTCCACAGACCATCTTTTCATGGAACCTGAATGCAGCATCGCCGTTCCGCTGGAAGACGGACGCATGGAAATTTACGTCGGATCGCAAATCCCCTACCAGGACCGCACCCAGGTCTCCCGGGCGCTGGGCTGGGCTGAGGAACGCGTCCGCATCGTTGGCCAATTAATGGGTGGCGGTTTCGGCGGGAAGGAAGATATCGCCGGCCAAATTCATGCCGCCTTGCTTGCAAATGTCACCGGCCGACCAGTTAAACTGCTTTTCGACCGGCACGAAAGCCTGATCGTGCACCCAAAACGCCACGCCACTCAAATCCACGTCAAGCTGGGTGCCAAACGCGATGGAACCCTGGTAGCTGCTCAAACCGAATTGTATGGCGACACCGGAGCCTATGCATCATTGGGTGAAAAAGTATTAACTCGCGCCACAACCCACTCGGCCGG
>CAINXK010000153.1 GCA_903854805.1 uncultured Anaerolineae bacterium | reverse complement strand
GCATATTTTGTGCGAAAAATAAACGAATAGGCTTCTGGAACGCGAAAAACGGAAGCGTCATGGAAGGTAATGACCTGATTGGCGTAATAAAAAGGCCCGGTATTGGCGGGGGAGAATAGTAAATGGCCTTTAGTATAAAAGGCCAGATCGATTTGCTCCCACAAGTTAGCCTTATTAATCCCAACCTTGCGAAGCTCAATATTCTTCCAACTTGGCAAAAAGGATTCTTCCGGGGGGATCAAGCAAATCAACTTGAGCCCATCGTAAGCAGCTTCGTCTAGCAAATTATCAAAATGATTCAACAATTGCTGCGCATAACGCTGTACACCAGTAACAGGTTGGGTCAAAAACCGCCCATTGATGAAGATGGTTTGTCGCATATCACCCCGATGATTAGCCTTTCTGGAATTTTTGCCATTCCATGGTCACAAAATTCTTAAATTCTTCCCTGAAGCGATGGTTGGAGAATCGCTCGGCATTCGCGCGGCAGTTCTCTGGTTGGATGGCGGGAGTCATGGCCTCGAATTCAAGGACGGCCGCCTGCAGGTCAGCGCTGGTCTGGTGCTGAAAAAATATGCCGGTGGGGTTCGCGCTACCCGGCCCGCACACCGTATCCCTGGCTCCACCTTCGCCGAAGGCAATCACCGGGGCACCGCAAGCCTGCGCTTCGAGCGGCAGAATGCCAAAGTCTTCCTTGGCAGCGAAAATGAAGGCCTTACAGCGCCTCAGGTGGTCTCTCAGCACGTCGTCAGGCTGGTAGCCGAGCCAGATGACGTTTTCTCCCAGAAAGAGCTTGATTCGCGGCAATTCAGGACCGTCACCGATGATAATCAGTTTTTTATCCGGCAGTCCTCGAAAAGCCTGCGCAATTAATTCAATGCGCTTGTAGGGTACAAAGCGGGAAGCTGTGAAATAGAAGTCTTCACGCTCCCCATCCGGTGTGAAATAGTCCGTATCAACCGGAGGATGCAAAACAGATGACTCGCGGCGATAAATCTTGCGAATACGCTTAGCGATATAAGCGGAATTGGCAATCAAGACATCGGGACGGCTGGCAGCGATGATATCCCAACTGCGCACATAATGCAAAAGAATCCGGGCGGCAGCACTTTTGAGCCCATTCAGCCCACTAGTTTTCAGATACTCATTCTGCATTTCCCAGGCGTAGCGCAAGGGGTTGTGAACATAACTGATATGCAATTGCTCCGGCCCAGTGATTACGCCCTTTGAGACAGCATGACAATTAGAAATTATCACTTCGTAACCTGATAAATCTATTTGCTCAATTGCCAGGGGCATCAATGGCAAGTATGCGCGGTAATTTTTATGGTTAATAAAAGGCGCATCTTGGAGAAATGTCGTATGTACTTCAACGCTCTGCAAAAAAGCGCGCTTTTTCTCAGGCAAAACATCCACTAGACTGAAAAGGTCTGCCTGCGGAAAGGCGATAAGCAACTGTTCAATAACTTTTTCTGACCCACCAGGAGTGGTAAACCAATCATGTACAATCGCTACCTTAATCATACCCCAACTCCAGAAGTACCGCTGACATTAATCAGGAAGCCATGCCCTT
>CAINXK010000152.1 GCA_903854805.1 uncultured Anaerolineae bacterium | reverse complement strand
TTTCATGGAAAGGTCTCATGGCACCTATGATTTTACGGAACCGGTGTTTGTGTGGGGTTGGGTGGGGTTGTTGCCGCTGGCAAATCCGTCGCTTGGACTCCTATTATATCAGGAAGGATTTCGGATGGCAGAGCTGCGGGTATCGGGCTGAGCGCTGCTGACGGGGTGGCGGTTGGCATGGGGGTATTAAAATTGGGTAAGGGTAATAAAAACGGCGCGTTATTGGGCACCAGCATGACCTGAATATTAGGCGACAGCTTATCCACATACCGCAAGGTGATCACATCCGGGTTGCGAGCCAGGGCCTTGCCTAACATATCCAACGCATCCGCTTCGGCCTGGGCAATCGCCCGAATCCTGGCCGCTTCACCACCGGCCAGTTTTTGGATTTGTTCGGCTTCGTATTGTTTTTTCACCGCGTCCTGCATGGCAACCTGTTTCTTTTCCACCGCGGTGGCGTATTCGTTGGAAAAGCTGATATTCCTGAGCAGGAAGTCATCCATGATGAAACCCCGCTGCCCAAGGGTATCCTTTAATTCAGTGCTCAGGTCGTTCTCGAGATCCATGCGCTTGGAACTGTTGACCTCATCCACCTTGTACTGTGACACATAGGTGCGGATTAATCCGCGCATGGTTGGTCGAATTAAATCTTCGATATAGCGATCCTGCCAATCGATATAGATCCGCGGAGCTTCTTCTGGATCAATCTGAAAAATGATCGTACAGTCAATCAGGACTTCCTGTCCATCTGATGTGCGCGCTGCGATCGAGTCGTCCCCTTTCTGTGCGCCCTCATTCGGCTTGGCAGACATGGTATACGTCTGCCAAAAAATGGGATAGGTATGGACTTCTTCGGCCAGCGGAATGATCCAGTGCAGCCCAGAGCGCAAAGGTCTGGAGCGGTAACCATTTGGCGAGGCCAGCGAAACAACCACACCCACATCCTGCGGCTGGATAAACACCAGGCTGGTATTCAGTAATGAAATGGCCGAGGCGATTAAAAACAGGACATACAGGGTACCCACCCTGAACATTTTTTTAAATGCTGATCCAATGCCTTCATAAATGGTTGTATAAACCACAAATCTAATGATGAAGGCAAAAAAGGTCAACCAGCAACTGATGACAATGACGTTCAAGACACGTTCCAGGATCATGATTTTCTCCTTGTTTACGGATGGGCAATGATCAATAAAGTTGCCGCCCGGCGTTGGGCACATTCCAGCGCCAGGTACAAATTCTCGGGATCCAGGGCTCCAAAACTTTCGTCCATGATCACCAGATCGGCGTCCTGGAGCAGCGCCCGCGCAATAAAGACCCGGCTGCGTTCACCATGTGAAAGCTGCCAGCCGCTTTCTCCGACCATTTGCTGCCAGCCGGAGGGCATACGCGCCAGCAGGTCACCCAACCCCAGTTCATTACAGATGGTTTCGGCCGCCTGCATATCATCGGCCTGCGGAGGCCAGCGCCGGCCCATTAATAAGTTGAAGGCAAAGGTCTCATTAAAAATATGGTTTTCGTGAAATTGCGGGGCCATCACGACCCGCTTGCGCCAGGCGGCTTCGCCGAG
>CAINXK010000151.1 GCA_903854805.1 uncultured Anaerolineae bacterium | reverse complement strand
TGCCGGTACAGGCGTTGCAGTTGGCGAAGCCGTAGCAGTGGGGTCAACAGATACAGACGCTGTGGTCGCTGTAATTGCAGGAGCGACAGCAGTCGGAAGGGCAGTGGGAGCAACAGCCGTTGGGCTATTCTGGGGTGTGCAACTGACCAGTGACCCAAAAAGCAGGCAGGTCAGCAGTACCAGAGCATAAAGGGAAGCTTTTTTGTTCATATTTTCTCCAAAAGGTGCCATAGAACACGGATATACACGGATTGAGCGGCTCGGCACCGATTTTTTTTCTTTGATCAGTTCGGATTATTTAACGCAGATGGATCTGCGGATTTTATACCGCGCGAATTCATGCCACCAGGAGTGTTTATGTAGCTTTCTGTGTCTTCTATGGAGCTAAAATCACTCTTTAACATGACCGATACTTCTATTTTAGCCCGTTTTTTAGGATACTTTCAACTCAAAACCGGTCCATCTGAACAGCAGGTTCTGGTCAAATTGCCTGATTTCATTTCTGATCACCCAGCAGCGGCCAGGATGCGGTGCAAAATTTCGAAAAATACCAGGATTTATATCCTGGATCTTTTTAAGAGGAACCCCAAAGAAAATTAGCCCAGGCTGGCAGGGAAATGAAAGATCCTGCTTCGAAATCCCATCTCCAATGGCGTTCTCAAAAAAACTTGACAGCTAGACAAAAAAACAGCCGCTGTGTTTTTTTATGGCAACCGCGCCCGCTCAGGCAGAATACCCATGGCCGTATCAAACTGGTCGCGCAGGATCATTTGGCCCATTTTCTCACCGTATGCTTCCAGCAGAGGGACGGCGGCGGGATCGTCCATGGCAACATCCTCGCGCAAATCCACCTGGTAACGCCGGAAATCGAGCTGGTCAAAAAAGGTCTCTACCAGGTGTACCTGTTGATCTTCCGCCGAGCTCATGAAGGCCCCCAGGGTTGGGCCAATCCAATTCCAGGCCCAAAACTTGGCAGGCTGGCCGGGCTTAATTGTCATCGGACCGCGCCCGGTGCCCAGGCTGATGAGCGTGGTCTCTTCTGGTTTCCATCCCAGGCAAAAACGCGCCTCATAGGCCGCCAGGTAACATGGGTTGGCATACGAACCCACGCCGCCATCCACCAGGCGTCCGTCCACCACGGGGAAGTAGGTGGGCACCGAGCTGGAAGCCAGCACGGCACTGATCACAGACCAATCCTTGTATTCCGTCTTCCATGGTTTAATAAAACGCGTCTTGTTCAGCAAAAGATCAAAAGCCGTAATAACCACATCAAACGTTGGATGCTGCTCCCAAAAATCGCCCATGGTCATGCCCCCAATTGCGCCGTACAGAGCCTGCGCCAAAGGCACGTTGGAATAACGATAGCGGGAAAGCGGCCAGAAGAGGGTCCGCCAGCTTTTTTTGAAGATGGTATCCCCCAATTCCACATATAACTCAAACATGCGTGCAGCACTCAAGCCCGCGCCGATACCAGCCGAAATAATCGAGCCCGTAGATGTGCCCGCCGAAAGCTGGAAGATCTGGTGTACGGGTTTTTCCAGCACTGCTTCGAGCTTCATCAGCGCTTTGGTCACGATCACGCCGCGCATGCCACCCCCGTCGATGGCAATGGCTACATTTTTTCGGAATGGCTTCATTTTGAACTCTCCCTGTACCCGGCCTCTATTATAGCTGCCCAGCACTCCCGGCCAACCTGATTAACAAAATTCCATTGCGTGTATATTCCGGATTTACTTACTGGGTGCCAATTTTAGGCGCTAACCCTGCCCCCTGGCCAAAAACGGTTTAGGGGATGAAAGAGCCTTTTTTGTGGGGCAAACCATCGACTTTTAATCGCCCGAGCAGCAAAACCAGGATGGTAAGTGCCAAAACGAAGAGCTCGTGAATAAATACCATCTTTCTACTATTATATTTGAAACTGCCTATTCATGGAAAATCGAACGGGTATTTACACACGGATATGCGGGCTCAGATATTAACCATCACAACCACGGCCTGCAAATGAACAAATATCGCGGGTTTCCATGCACAAAAATAACCATGCATCAGTTTGGCGCGAATTTTACAGAAATAAAAGTCCATCGGGTAGAATCAAGCCATGAATCTTGAAACTCTCAACCAGGAAATCATCGTCTGCCGCAAATGCCCACGCCTGGTAGCCTGGCGCGAACAGGTAGCTCGCGAAAAGCGCCGTGCCTACAAAGACCAGGAATACTGGGGCAAGCCTGTTCCCGGCTTTGGTGACCCACAAGCACGTATCTTTATCATTGGGCTGGCACCCGGCGCGCACGGTTCCAACCGCACCGGGCGCCAATTTACGGGTGATGCCTCCGGTGGATTTTTCTACCCGGCTCTGTATCGCGCCGGGCTGGCTAACCAGCCCAATGCCAGCGCCCGGGATGATGGACTAATGCTGACAGACGCCTACACCGCCCCAGTTTGTCGCTGCGCGCCCCCAGATAACAAGCCCAATTCGCTAGAAATGAACAGCTGCCAACCCTTCCTGGAATCCGAACTGGCGCTGATCAAGCCGAGGGTGATCGTCGTACTAGGGCGGATAGCCTTTGAGAGTGTAATCCGGATATATTCCATCCGCAATCCGGGCTGGAAGTTCGCGCACAACGCTGTTTTTCAGATCGAAAATGGCCCCTGGCTGGTGTGCTCATACCATCCCAGCCAACAGAATACCCAGACTGGCCGGCTAACGGTCGAAATGTTCGATCAAGTCTGGAAAACCGCCAAAGAACTCATTGAAAGGTAAGCATCAAAATGAAAAAAACATTTAAATGGATTGGAATTGGTCTGCTGACGCTAATCCTGCTCAGCAGCCTGGGGTTTGTGATTTGGGCTGAAACCCCCAGCCAACCACGCCAGGCCGCACTGGAAGCCTTAAAATCCGACGACATGGTCAGCGTGACTGAAACGAACCAGTACATTACGTTTGAACCATCCAACAAATCTGCCACCACCGGCTTTATCTTTTATCCGGGTGGGCATGTCGAATATCGTGCCTACGCCCCCATTTTGCACCAGATCGCCGCGCAAGGAATCCTGGTGGTGTTGGTGCCCGTCAAATTAAACCTGGCGTTCTTCGATGTGGAAGCCGGCGCACCTGCAATAAAGGACTTTCCACAGATCAAAACCTGGGCAACGGGTGGGCATTCGCTGGGTGGCGTGGCCTCAGCCTTATTTGCCGAAAATCATCCCGAAATTCGCGGTGTGATCTTCTGGGCATCCTACCCGGCGAATGACAAACTAAAAAACTCGGGCATCAAGATGCTCTCCATTTATGGCACTGAGGATGGCGGTCTCGATAACGGTGCGAAAATTGAGCAAAACAAAGCCCTGCAACCCGCCGATACCGTTTTCGCGATCATCCAGGGAGCCAACCATGGCCAGTTTGGTGATTATGGCCCACAACCTGGCGACAAACCCGCCAGCATCTCGCCGCAAGATCAATGGCAGCAGACCAGCGCGATGACCACCGAGTTCCTGCGCGAGCTGGGAAAATAGATCACACCCCGCCCAAAATTGGTAGTTGCAAAACCCATAAATAATGAATAGAATAAAAGGGGTAGTAAAAGTCTACTACACAAACATCGCGGCTGAATTCAGCAAACACCCGTCCTGATAAAGCAGAGATCTGCCAGCGATGAACACTACAGTCTGACTTATCCAACCACCTTGCGCGCTGTCAGCCAGGGAGCGCGTCCAAACCAGGAGATGATT
>CAINXK010000150.1 GCA_903854805.1 uncultured Anaerolineae bacterium | reverse complement strand
TGGCAGGACCGCCCTGGATTCAGTACCGAACCAGGCTTGACCTTCTGGGACAGTCCGACCAGAATCCAGACGTCATAGCCGCCCATACTGCCATGCTCACGGATCCCCAGCTGCTGGCCCTCGTCACAGAACTGTACGCCTGGCCCGGGACTGTCATATCCAGCCATAAAAGCGCCAGCCAACCATTCCACCGGCTGACCTTCATTGCGGACCTGGGTCTGCAGGCCCATGACCCACTTTTACAACCCATCCCGGGGCAGATTTTACAACATGCGTCAGATGAAGGCCCATTTCAGCTTCCCATGAACATTCCCACCCAATACGGCGGCTCTGCCCAGGACCAATGGGCCTGGGCTTTATGCGATGCCCCCTTGCTTGTCTATGCCCTGGTCAAATTTGGATTGGGTTCAGACCCGGCTGTCAGCAAAGCCATCCAGCATTTAGCAGGCTTGCTGCATGAAAATGGCTGGCCCTGCGCAGTTTCAAGACAGCTCGGTTCGTTTCGCGGCCCCGGACGCAAATCCGATCCATGCCCATTCGCAAATCTGGCGATGCTCAAAGCGCTCTCGCAGATTCCAGAATGGCGTGAAGGCCCCGCCTGTCACACAGGCGCAGAAACTCTGCTTTCGCTATGGCAACAGAGTCTCGAGCTGCACCCCTATATGTTTTTTATGGGCACAGATTACCGCAAATTGAAGGTGCCTTTTGTCTGGTACGATCTGCTCCATGTGCTGGATGTGCTCTCGCAATTCAGCTGGCTCAAAACGGACCCACGCTTGCTTGACATGTTCACGGTTCTGAAAAATAAGATCGACCCACAGGGGCGTTTTACGCCAGAATCAGCCTGGACAGCCTGGAAGGATTGGGAGTTCGGGCAAAAGAAAGAACCTTCTCGCTGGCTCACGCTTTGCGCCTGGCGCATTATCCTGCGCCTGGATCAGACCTCATTTTTGATTAACCCAGGCGTCGAATAATCCTGATAAACCGCATTGGCACTGTTTCTCAGCAGACTGCTGGAAAGCTGCCTGCGAACTGATACCCCACTTATATGACAGGGCATAATCCCGCAAGAACTGATCAAAACTACCCTGTCCAAGTTTTTGCGCCAGCGCATCGATGAACAACGGCCCGCGCCCGTATACAATTCCACCGTACTCGCTGCCCTGATAACTCGCCGCCGGCAGCCCGATCGGGATCGGCATTTCGTCAACCATGTCCCAGGCCTGCACCCACGTGTCGCGATACCCATCCCAACCCGACTGACCATGTTCGTCCAAATAGTACTGGCCTGTCAGATACTCTGTCAGAGCCTCATCCACCCAGGGCTGGTTGATCTGATCATTCCCAACCATGTTGTAAAACCACTGGTGCCCCACCTCGTGTGCAACCGTGCTCTCGAGCAGTTCAGGCGCCGGAATAGCATACATCTGGTCATCCGGGTTGAAATTATAATAGTTATAATCGATGCCGGTTATGCCCGGATATTCAATACCACCGGCACCCTGTATGGGTGTACTGACCACGTCGAACTCGCTGTACGGGTAAGCCCCCAGCCGCCGGCCGTAGATATTAAGCGCATCCACCGCAGTGCGCAGTGCCAGCTGAGAGCCTTCTTCAAAACCCTTAAAGGCATAACTGTTCACTTTCGTTTCGCCAGCCATCGCACTTACCACCACAAACCGCTCGCTCCCAACCATGTAAAAATCGCGCACTGGTCCTGCCGCAAACGTCACCACCTGATGAGCATCTGCCAGGGTCTTTTCCACCTGTGTGCCGGATGCGACCAGCACCAACGCAGCCGGAGCGGTCACCTGCACTACATAAAAGCTGGTATCCTGAAAAGTTGTATCCGCGTTAACCGGTACCGGCCCCTTATGCCAACCCTGCTGGTCGTAGACAGGAATGGCCGGGTAAAACCCATCCAGCGCCAAGACACCATCCAGATAGCTGAACAAACCATAGCCATCACCGGCTTCGCTCGGCACATCCACATGGAAGTCCATCTGCACCGCCACTTGTTCACCCGGCTGCAGCGCAACGCTCAATGGCAGCCGCACCGCACTATCAGCATCTTCGTAAACAGGCTCCACAGCCCGCCCATCGATGCTGAACGCCGTCAGCCTGGATTTACCACCCACCATATTAGGGAACAGCTGGAAATAAAGACTCTCGAGCGGCACATTTTCCTGATTGGTATAGCGCACCCGCTCCTGCCCATCCAACGACATGTAATCATCAGCGATACGAACATCTATATGGTAAACACTCGCCCCCGGCAGCGTGTCAGGCGTTTTCTGTTCAGCCGCAATCAACCCGGCCCGAAAAACCTCGCGATCATCCCAATTCTCCACTGCAGCCTGTGCCCCAGGCATGGGTACAAACAGATAGCCAGTCACAAAAATCATTACCATTCTTAATAAGTTCAAAATTTTACTATTAATAAACATGCTTGCCTCCGCGAAAATTGCAATACCAATAAATAGCCAACACCCTCACTGAAATATAGATCTACTACCAGAGAAAGAAAATCAAACCAACAAATTTCCCGGATAACTACTATACAAAATCGTTTAGTAAGGTTCTACTACCTATCAATAAAGTAACCAAAACTATCCAATAAAATAAAAGCTGATTTATATACCACATAATATCCGTATCCGCAAAAACGTCAACCACCCATTAGTTCGCGCCAAACCTTTTCTCCCCGTGGGATGCATAATCAACACACCATTCCAGATACCCCAACCCGCTTATTCAGCCCCTGCTCTTACGACCCACTCATCGAACAACCCATCCAAATCACAACGGCACTCCACTTCGGCTGCATCCTTGAAATCTGCAGTCGAACTGATACCCCAGCGGTGCGTCCGGGTATAATCCCGTAAAAACTGCTTAAAACTATCCGGCCCCAGTTTTTGCGCCAACGCCTCCACAAACAAGGGCCCCCGTCCGTACACAATCCCGCCATATTCGTTGCCACTATAACTCGCCGCTGGCAGTCCAATGGGGATGAGCGCACGCTGAACCCCGTTCCAGCGCGCTTCCCATGAGTTGCGATACCCATCCCAACCCTGCGGCCCATACTCATCCAGGTAATACAGACCCGTCAGATACTGGGTTAGCGCCTCATCCACCCAGGGCTCATTCATCTGATCATTCCCAACCAGGTTGTAAAACCACTGGTGCCCCACCTCGTGGGCGATTGTCCCCTCAAGCATCACTGCCGTGGGCAGCCCACCCGCACCAACAGTTGTCTCCAGGTTATAGTATGTGAAATTAATACCGGTCATGCCCGGGTACTCAATCCCACTCGCGCCCCGGATCGGCGTACTAACTACATCAAACTCGCTGTACGGGTAAGCCCCCAGCCGTTCGGTGTAGCTTTTTAGCGCGTTCACGGCCGTGCGCAGGGCCAAACGCGAGCCATCATCGAAAACCTTAAATGCATAACTGTTGACCTTCGTCTCACCCGCCATCGCGCTCATCACCACAAACCGTTCGCTCCCGGCCATGTAAAAATCGCGCGCCGGACCAGCCGCAAATGTCACCACCTGCTGATTATCCTTGCGGGTCTTCTCCACCTCAACCCCAGATGCCACCAGTACCAACGCCGCCGGCGCGGTCACCCGCACCACATAAAAACTGGCATCCTGGAAGGTTGTATCAGAATTGGCCGGTATCTGCCCTTTGTGCCAGCCATGCTCATCATATACAGGAATGGCCGGGTAAAACCCATCCAACGCCAGTATCCCTGCCATATAACCGAACAATCCATAGCTCCCACCTGGCTTGTCTGGCACATCCACCAGGAAATCCATCTGCACCACCACCTGCTCGCCCGGCGCTAACAATCTGCCCAACGGCAGCCGCACCGTGCTACCAGTGTCTTCATAAATAGGCTCCAGCGCCTGCCCAGCGATCATAACCTTAGTCAGCCTGGTTTTCCCGCCTTCCATATTAGGGAACAATTGGAAATATAGGCTATCAAGTGGAACATTTTCCTGGTTGGTATAGCGCACCCGCTCCTGTCCCTCCAGCCCTGAATAATCATCCATGAGCCGCACATCGATATGGTAAACACTCGCCCCCGGCAGCTCGTCAAGCGTTTTGTGCTCTGCAGCCACCAACCCCACCCGAAAAACCTCGCGATCATCCCAATCTTCGACCCCAGCCTGCGCCACAGGTTCCGGTGTGGCAGTCAAAACCAGCTCCGCAGGTCCGCAACCTACTAAAATAATCATGGCAATAGCCCAAATTACACCCAAATAAATAAAACTAACTCGCATGCCAGACCTCCTATCGCTAAAGGACCTTTGCCTCACTATTGCAACCTGCACATCACCATCCACTCGCACCCAGACTAAAAATAATCAGCCTCCCTGGATTCCCTAAATAACGCCTTCGTCAACGCAGCAAGCTCATCAAAATCCGCATGGCTGATCAGCCCGACTTCCGAACTGCCCACGACAGCATA
>CAINXK010000149.1 GCA_903854805.1 uncultured Anaerolineae bacterium | reverse complement strand
CGTCACGCCCGACTCAACTTCACTGGCGGATTCTTTCATGGCATTGACCGCTTCACTAACCGTCTTCTGAATGCCCTTGATCAATCCGGCAATTTCCTTGGTCGCCAGACTGGACCGTTCGGCCAGTTTGCGAACTTCATCGGCCACAACCGCGAAGCCCTTGCCCTGTTCACCTGCGCGTGCAGCTTCAATCGCCGCATTCAGTGCCAGCAGGTTGGTCTGGCTGGCGATATCTTCGATCGTCTCGACGATCGCGCCGATCTCTTCGGAGCGCGTGCCCATCTCTTCGACCTTGGAGGCCGAAAGACCCACCTTGCTGCGGATGGCTTCCATACCGGTGATGGTTTCCTTGACGGTCTTGGCACCATCGCGTGAATAGCGGGCGGCTTCAGCCGAATCGCGAGTGACGGCCTGGGCATTGCTGGTGACTTGTTCGATGGCTGTGCTGATGCGGGTGGCCACCTGCGAGGCCTTGGTCACGGCCGCCGCCTGTTCCTGGGCGCCCTTGGCCACGCCATCGATGGCGCGGCTCATCTGTTCGACCGCTCCAGCTATCCTGGTCACGCCGGCAGTCTGTTCCGCGGTGCCCTTGGCAACCTGCTGGATGGTGGTGGCGATCTGGTTGGTGGCTTCGCCGGACTGTCCAGAGGCCGATGCAAGCTGGCCCGCAGCCAGGTTCAAATCGTTCGCGCTTTCGATCACTTTTTTTATTAAAGTTTCCAGGCTCGTGATCATGTGTGAAAAAGCAAATCCCAATTCATCCCTGCCGCCGCGCAGGTTTACATTCCCTGTCAAATCACCAGACGCAATCTGCTTGGCAGTCTCTGCCATTTCCAGCAAATACTGGACAGTACCATCAAAGCCTCTTCCCGCTGTTCCCAATTCATCGGATCGTTGAACCATGTTTTCGCGCACCTGTTGGGAGACATCCCAGTTCAAGTCACCCTGGCGCATATTTTCGAGTCCTTTTGCCATGGCTTCCACCGGAGTGAGGATATTGGCAGTGATCGCTGTCCCCAATCCAATTGCCATCAGAATTCCGAATAAGACGGTTATTATCAACATGCGCGAGGAAGAGTTGTAAGTCAGAACACTTTCTTCCTGCGATTGGTTTGCGAGCGTTTGGTTGACTGTGACGAGGTTGTTGAGAGTTTCTTCGATTTCCTTCTGACTTACAAGCGCGTCGCCAGCCACCACGCGGTGCAGTGTTTCCTGTCTTTTACCGTTTTTATAATTAAACAATAGATCGGCCACTATATTTTTGTAATTATTCCAGGATACTTCAAATGCAGTTACGGCTTTTTTTTCTTCAAGTGTGAGCTGCGGGTTTTGACTGTAATCGGCGATAATTTTATTTACGAGGGCCACTTCATCATTAATTGATTTTTCCACCTGGGCATGCTGCCGGTTGATCACTTCGGCTGAATGACAGCCATTGCAATCGAGTTCGGCTGTGTGTCCGGCGGCCATGGCTGCTGCGGAACGACCATGTTCTGGATCATTGGCCTTGGCGGAGTGGCAGACAAGGCAGCGATTGGTATCACCAGCCACCTGGCCAGCCATTAAATTGTGCGTTCCACTCACCTCGGCGATATGGCAGGATCCACAGCGCGGCGTATTCTGACTGTTTGAAGTGTTGTCCTTAGGTTGGGGTATTTGAATATAGAGTTGAATATTGCTTTTTATTTGCCCAAGGAGTGCTTTTGTTTCCCCAAGATTCTGGATTGGGATGGTATTGTCATAATATAGGCTTACCACGTTGTTGTTCAAATGGCCCAAATCTATATAACTGATGATGACCGATACAGTTAGTATCAAAATGACGATAACAAAACTACCGCCCAGCTTTAAACCGATGGGTAGTTTGTTGAGAATTTTATTCATATTGAATACTCCTGTGACCAGTCATGCTATTCAAACCACCTCAGAAATAAAAGGAATACGGAAAAAAGCGCGTAGCATGAATTCCCGGTGAGACCACCAAATATTGAAAATCTAGCCCCATATTTTCGATTCCTGGTTTACAGCCTGTCAGCCTGATATTAATTAGACTATTTTTGCCAGAGATTGCTGCTCATCGAAATCAAGCACCTTGCCGAGTTCGAGCAGGATGATCAGGCGGTTCTCCAGGCGCACAATGCCCCTGAGAAATGCCGAATTGACCGTGCTGACCATGGGCGGCAGGGCTCCGATGGTGTCATCCTGCACCCTGAGCACTTCCGAGACGCCGTCCACCACCACGCCCACTTTGAGAGTGCCCATGGTAACGATGATGATGCGCGTCTGGCGGTTAACCTCCTGCGCTTCCAGGCCAAAGCGCAGGCGCAGGTCAATGACCGGCAAAACGGTGCCGCGTAGGTTGGTAACACCCTTGACGTAATAGGGGGCTTGCGGGAGCTGTGTGATAGTCTGCACCTTAATGATGCTTTCCACCGCCGCGATGTTGATTCCATACGATTCCCCGGCTAGATCAAAAACCACCAATTGTTGTTCCATGCGTGCTTCTCCTTATAAAGTGCTAGACCCTAAAGGTTGGATAAACCAACCTTTAGGGTCCATTATTTATCTTACTTCAACTTGAACTGGGCCACGATCTGCTGCATGTTCTTGGCCATTTCCATCATGGAGG
>CAINXK010000148.1 GCA_903854805.1 uncultured Anaerolineae bacterium | reverse complement strand
TGATTAGCCCGAATAATGCGACGGAATATGAGGAAAATAGCATGAATGCAAAAATTGATTTTTCAGGAGAACATACCGTAACACGGCCAGTCAACTGGCCTCGCGTTGTCTGGTTCCTGGGCCTGGCTTTTGGCCTGACCTGGCTGCTGGATCTGTGTTTGTATTTGAATGGTGGATTGAAGAATACCAGTGCTGGGCTGATCTTGCAGTTCCAGATGCTCTTGCCGGCTTTTTCTGCCATGCTGCTGGGCACCTTTTTTTTCAAGGACAGCCCGATCTTTTACCGCAGCAACCGGGGCACTGCGCGTTGGTTCGTCTATTATTATTTCCTCTTATCCTTTTTATACCTGGTTGGTGTGATTGCCGGTTTTGTCCAGCCAGGTCTGGGCCCGACCATATCGTCGCTGCTGCTGATCCCCAATTTTCTGGGTCTGATCCTTCTGGTTGTTCTGCGCCGGGTGGGTGGCAAGCAAACCTTCGTCGAGGCCGGTATGGCTGGAGGTAAGGCGCGTATTTGGTTTGGATATGGGCTGGCTCTGGCGTCTTTTTTTGCTTTCCAAACCTGGCTCAATTTTGCTTTCAAACTGGGTACGGTGGTTGATTTGAAAGCAGTTTTTCCGCAATTGGCGGCCAGCAGCTTGCCGACAAGTGTAATACTGCTTTCAATTGCGTTCAATTCAGTGCTGATTGGCCCGTTTCTTGGGTTGATCATTACTTTTGGCGAGGAATATGGCTGGCGTGGTTTCCTGCAAGCCGAACTGGTTCATCTTGGTCGCATTCGGGGTGTGTTGTTATTGGGGGTCATCTGGGGCATCTGGCATTGGCCAGTGATCTGGATGGGTTATAACTATCCTGGCGAGCCGCTGCTTGGGTCGTTGTTTATGGTGGGGTATTGCATCATCCTGGCTTACTTCCTGGCTTATGCGGTCTTTAAGTCAAGCGGGGTTTGGGCGGCGGCTTATTTGCATGCCTTAAACAATCAAACCTTGAGTTTCTTTGTTTTGGCAGTTATTGCTCCCACCAGTGCGCTTTACTCCTTTGGAATTGGGCTGCCGACTCTGCTGCTGGGTGGCATCGTGGTCTTGCTGCTTCTGCGCGATCCGGTCTGGAAAGAGGTCGATTAGGTGATGATAATAAATCCCCGGGTGGGGTGCCCCGGGGATTTTAATTCGCTGCCTGGCTGTGGGTTTTTTCTGGTAATTTCGGATTAAGCTTGCGTTTTATTTGAGCATGCCAGTGTAGTAATTGTGGGGGTTACTGTGGGTGGTTTTATCACGAATAAGTGCCGAATGGACGAATGGCACGAAAAAGAGCTGTTAAAAAAACAGCGTGTAGGCATAAGGTTGATGCCTCAGAATAGCGCTGGTTGATTGTCAGGCACTGATTTGGATGGGAGCCATAAATATTTAATCTGTGCTGCTGGTGGCTTGTGTGCGCATTAATTGCGGGGGCTATTGTGGGTGGTTTTAGCACGAATAAGTGCCGAATGGACGAATGGCACGAAAAAGAGCTGTTGTTCCCGCCAGCATTCGCTTTATTCAGCGTATGTCGGGCGATTTGCCCTTATTGCCCGGCGAGCAGGATTTTTAAATCAGCGGCAATTTCATCTGGGGAGGTGTCGGGCGAAAAGGTTTCACGCAGATTGCCTTGTTTATCGACGACATAAGTGAAGCTGGAATGCGTCTCGCCGCCATCCAGAACTGCCACGGAGTAATCCTGCCAGCTTTTGGCCAGCTGATCAGGTGTGCCGAGCAGCCCAAGAAATGAGGGATTGAAGCGGCCCATGAATTCTTTCATCGCCTGCGGGGTATCATTGCCAGGGTCCGTGCTGACCATTACCACTTCCACATCTTGGGCTGTCAGGCCGTCTGTCTGAAGTGCCTGGCGGATGATT
>CAINXK010000147.1 GCA_903854805.1 uncultured Anaerolineae bacterium | reverse complement strand
TGATGGCAAGGACATGGGCAAGAAAGTCGGCGAAGCAGCTGCGAAACTGTTGACTGACAGTGGCTGGCTCAAAGATGCTACCAAGAAGGTCGGCGTACTCTCCGTTGAAGTTCAGACCCTCTCGGTTTGCAACGACCGCACTGATAATGAAAAAGCCGCCGTGATCGCTGCTGGCGTACCTCAAGCTCAGATCTTTGCTGTTCCTTATACTGGCGAAGCGCTTTCTTCCCAGGATGCGGCTGGCCCAGTTATCACTGCTCACCCTGAAATCACCAACTGGATTGTCTTTGGCTGCAACGATGAAGGCGCTTTGGGCTCCATCAATGCACTGGCTACTGCCGGCGTAAAGACTGATGATATCATTGGTGTTGGTCTGGGCGCTTACGAAGCCTGCAAGTCTTGGGCGGCTGGACAGCCCTCGGGTTTCAAGGCTGGCCTGTTCATTTCGGGTCTGGATGTTGGCAAGACTGCGGCGACTGTGCTTTATGACGCGATTGTCAATGGCAAGACCCCAGGGGCCAACTCCTATGCACCAACTTCGATCGTCGATGCATCCAACTTCAAGACCGTGATGGATCCGATCTCTGTGGGAAACTGCTCCAAGTAATTAGCTGTTCCTATTACTGGGATCCGTTCTACAGAGCGGATCCCAGTAATAATGCCTGCGAGATTACCGCAGGGGAAAGTAATCTGAATATGACTGACGTTGCACTTTCCAAACCACCTACTTCATCTACTATCAAACCTGGAACATTAGAGATTCGCGGCATAAGCAAGGCGTTTCCAAATGTGCAGGCGCTCGCCGATGTTTCGCTCGATATCCGGCCCGGTGAGATTCTCGCTTTCATGGGAGAGAACGGAGCCGGAAAGTCAACGCTGCTCAAAATCATCAACGGTGACTACCGGCCAGATTTGGGAACTCTCTCGATTGATGGCCAGCGTTTGACCTTTTCAAGCCCCCATGTCGCGCATAAAGCCGGGATCCGTGTTATTTACCAGGAGCCTGAAATTATCCCCGGGGTTGGTGTGGCCGAGAATATCTGGGTTGGCGAACTTCCGAAACGTTTTGGCCTGATTGACCGTCGTCAACTCAATTTTCAAGTTCAAAATAGCCTGAAAGAATATGGATTTGAAGGCGCGTTGCCAATGCACTTGCTTGGTGACGAGCTTTCTTCGGCGCAGCGTCAGCTTGTGGAAATTATGCGCGCGCTTAAGTCGGGTGTTCGGGTGCTTGCACTCGACGAGCCGACATCATCCCTGACGGATGATGAGGTTGAACGTCTTTTTACGCTCGTCCGTCGCCTTCGAGATGAAGGCGTGGCGATTATCTACGTCTCCCATCGAATTAACGAGATACTGCGCTTGTGTGATCGAATTGCCATTCTCCGCGATGGGAGTCTGGTCACCGTCAAGCCTGCCTCTGAATTATCCGAATCTGATATCGTGCGCCTGATGGTGGGGCGGGAACTTTCTGACATCTTTAAGCGCCGGCCAACCGGCACCGGCCGCGAAATCTTGCGCGTTGAAGAACTGCATAGCAATTGGCATCGAGGTGTGAGTTTCCACGTCAACGCGGGTGAGGTAGTAGGTTTTGCTGGTTTGGTTGGGGCCGGTAGAACAGAATTAGCGAAGGTCATTTTTGGCGATCTGCCCAAAATCAGTGGACAAGTTGTCCTGGATGGAAAAGAAGTGAACATTGGACGTCCGGATGAAGCTATTGCTCTAGGCATCGGTCTTGCGCCGGAAGATCGCAAGCGCGAGGGCCTTGTGCCCATTCGCAGCGTCCTTGAGAACACATCGTTGGCAATCTTGCGCCAACTTTGTCGCTTTCACTTTGTGCGCACAGGTCTGGAGCGGTCGATTGCAGCGGGTTTTGTCGATAAGCTCCAGGTGCGGACACCTTCGCTTGAGCAAGAAGTTGGCAAGCTCTCGGGCGGTAACCAGCAGAAAGTTGTCCTGGCGCGCTGGTTGGCGGCGAAGCCAAAGGTCCTGATCCTTGATGAGCCAACGCGCGGTATTGACATTGGTGCAAAGGCAGAAATCTACCAGCTCATCGATGAGCTGGCCAGCGAAGGGTTAGGGATCCTGCTGATCAGTTCAGAATTGCCCGAAATTCTTGGGCTTGCGGACCGTGTCTATGTTATGAAAAACGGTCGGATCACCGGAGAACTTTCCGGGGCGGAAGTCACCGAGGAAGCAGTCCTTGGGCTTGCGATAAAAGATAACTTTACGACGGTCTCCACTGGGGACGCGCAAACAACTCAGAAGGACGGCACATTATGAGCCAAATACAGACGAAGCAAACCGCAACTTCCGCAAAGGGCAGCGATTTTCTTAAGCGCTCGATCGGTGTTATTGGTACCGATAATCTCTCGCTCATGTTCGCGCTCGTGTTCCTGATCTTCCTTGTTACGGTCGTAAGCGGCTGGTTTGGGATGGCAGGAGGCGATAAGTTCTTCTCCTGGCAGAATCTAATGAATAGCCTTGCCCAGGCGATCGTGATCGTTGGTCTGATCGCGATCGGTGAGACGGTAGTGATCATCGCGGGTGGCCTGGATATTTCAGTTGGCTCGATTGCATCGATTGGTTCGGTGGTGGCAGCTTCCGTTCTTGTAGGAGTTGGAACAGTCGGATCATTTCATATCCTGCCAACTGGCAGCGTGTTTATTGCGGTAGCAGCCGGGATCATCGCTGGCATGATTGCTGGCGCGATTAACGGTTCGATTGTCTCTTTCTTGCGTGTCAACCCAACAATTGCCACACTTGGTACGCTGGCCGCTTTTGCAGGTTTTGCTTTCCTGTTGGCGCCAGAAGGTAAACCAATTGGGGTGGTTACACAGCCTGATTTTACCTGGCTGGCTCAGGGTCGTTTCCTGGGGCAGGTGGCAATCCCGGCGATGGGCGGCGCAAAATGGACTGGTATTCCCGTTTTGACAGTTATCCTGATTATCGTGGCGATCTTTGTGCATATACTTATGCGCTATACCGACTTTGGCCGGGCGATCTACGCTATTGGCGGTAATGCTACTGCCGCGCGCCTGGCTGGTATCAATCTTATTCAGGTTAAAATTATCATGTACATGCTCTCGGGTGGCATTGCCGGGTTGGCAGGCGTTTTGCTGGCTGCACGTACAACCTCGGGCAACCCGGTCAATGGCAACGGGTTGGAGCTGCAGGCTATTACGGCAGTGTTCTTAGGCGGTGCGGCTACCTCGGGTGGCAAGGGTACAATTGTTGGCACCTTCCTGGCGGTCATCCTGGTTGGTGTGCTTAATAATGGCATGAACCTGCTCGGTTTCAACACTTTCATCCAGCGCGTTGCACTTGGTTTGCTGTTGATTGCTGCGGTGGCGGTTTCACAATGGCGCCAGGCTTATGCAGAGAGCGCCCGGACACGGATTGCGGACGCAGCATAAATTTCTGGCGATTCGTTCCGCCGATTTACCATTTATAGGTTCAGGAGTATGAAATGGATGCAATCATTCAGGAAATTTACACCAATGTTATGGACGGACAGGCCGATATTGTTCAAGAAAAGGTTAGGGCCGCCCTCGATGCTGGGACTGCTGCATCTGTGATCTTGAACGAAGGCATGATCGCTGCGATGGCCGAAGTGGGACGGCTTTATGAAGAAGGTGAATTTTTTGTTCCGGAAATGCTGATCTCAGCCCGCGCCATGCAGACTGGATTGGCTTTACTAAAACCATATCTGAAAGATTCAGATGTCAAATCGGCCGGCAAGGTCGCGATTGGCACCGTCAAGGGTGATCTGCACGATATCGGCAAGAATCTGGTGGCAATGATGCTCGAAGGCGCCGGGTTTGAAATTATTGATCTGGGTACCGACGTTTCTCCCGAAAAATTTGTTGAAGCCGTTCGTGAGCGAAACGTGCAAATTGTGGCCATGTCTGCACTATTGACCACCACGATGACATCCATAAAAAGCACAATCGATGTCTTGACCGTGGCCGGATTACGCGAACGGGTTAAGATTATGATTGGGGGTGCACCAGTTACCCAGGAATATGCAAACCAGGTTGGCGCAGATGGTTTCTCTCCGGATGCCAGCCGGGCTGTAGCCACCGCCAAAGAATTGCTTTTAGCCTGAAAGGAATTCATATGAAACATCGTGACCGTGTTTTAATGGCTCTGAATCATGAAGAGCCTGACCGCTGTCCCATGCAGGTGTCATTTACACCTGAGTTCGCTACCCGGCTTGGCCAGGAATTGAAATTGGGAAGCGACAAAATTCACAACCCACACGGCGGCGGTAATACCTATGAAATGGAACGTGCCCTTGACCAGGATTTGCTGCTGACTTCGGTTGGCTGGGCTAATTCATATTATCAAGGCGCAGAAGATTATGTCGATGAGTGGGGTATCGGTTGGAAATCGGTGGAATATAAAACGCCATTTGGTGCCGGTCGTTATACAGAAATGAACCAACATCCATTGGCAGAAGACAGCGCTATCACTGCTTACCAGCCTCCCGATCCAAACCGGCCTGAACTTTACCATGAAGCCGAATGGGTGTTGCGCACATTTAAAGATGAATATTTTATTGTGGGCGTAACGGTTACCACTATGTTTGAGTGCGCCTGGGCCTTGCGCGGTTACGAACGCATGCTGACTGACTTTGCTCTCAAACCGGATTTGGCTGAGCAATTGCTAGACATTCCATATCGTTACCACCTGGCTGCTGCAAAAAAATTGACCCAGATGGGAGTGGATATGATCTGGATTGGCGATGACGTCGGCGCGCAGAATGCCATGATCATTTCGCCAAAAATGTGGCGCAAATTCCTCAAACCACGCCTGGCGAACTTTATCTCAGAATTGAAGAGTATCAATCCGCAGCTTAAAGTAGCCTATCATTCGGATGGGGTTGTTTATCCCATCATCCCAGATCTGATTGAAATTGGTCTGGATGTGCTCAATCCGATCCAGCCCGCCAGCATGGATCCTGTGCGGCTAAAGCAGGATTTCGGTGATAAGCTGTGCTTCTGGGGTTCAATCGATGAACAGCATACTTTGCCTTTTGGAACGCCAGCGGACATGCAACACGAAGTTCAAACCCGCCTGAAGACACTGGGCAAAAACGGTGGACTGATTCTCGGCCCAACCCACCATGTCCAACTGGATACACCGATGGAAAACTTCTGGGCGATGGTTAACAACATTAGGGAAACGCCTTACTCACAGCTTTAAATTATTTACGGTAGTCCCAATGTTGAACAGGAATCTCGCCATGCATCCCACAATCAATCAAATAACCTGGCACGGTTTTCCAGCCCTGGCGCTGGAAAATGAGTTGATCCGTACTGTCATTGTACCGAATCTGGGCGCAAAGATTGTGTCCCTATTTGATAAAACCTGCCAGCATGAGTGGTTGGCTGCACCGATGCGCCCAGTGAAACAAACCAGCTATGCTGCAGATTTTGTCAGCCAGGATATGAGCGGTTGGGACGAGATGATGCCCACGATCGTGGCCTGTGATTGGGACGGTGCTCATTTGCCCGACCATGGCGAGGTTTGGAGTATTCCGTGGTTGTTGGAAAAAAATACGGATAGTGCAATAAGTTTGTCTGTATTGGGCACAGCTATGCCGTATAGATTTTCTCGTTCGGTTTCATTCATGGCGTCAAATTGTCTGAAGCTGGAATACAGCCTGACAAATACCGGCGAGAGAGCATTCCCGTACTTGTGGACGGCGCACCCCCAGTTTGTGGCCGATCCACAAACCCGAATTGTTTTGCCTCCCGAAGTGAAGCAGATGGTAAACGTTGTGGATAATGACCCGAATTGGGGTAAAGCCGGCAGTTTGCGCGCCTGGCCTGAAGCTGTTGCTGCAAACGGTGTGGTACAGCGCCTGGACCGGGTTGGTACGGTGGAGAAGCATGCCTGCCGGAAGTTTTATATCTCACCCGAACAGGGTATTGCTTGGGCAGCGTTGGCGCAGGAAAGATTGGGCTGCCAGCTGCACCTGGAGTGGTCGTTGGCGGAGATACCTTATCTTGGTGTATGGGTGGATGAAGGTAGTTATAACGCGGCCCCTGTTGCGGCGCTTGAACCTTCCAGTGGATATTATGACAGCCTGGAGCGAGCGGCACTCAATCAAAAGGTGACTATTTTAGAACCTGGCGAAACCAGGCACTGGACGTTAATATTGCGTTTTGGTAACGGCGAATAACTGTTTTTTATTCAACGACGGAAAAGGAATCCAACTATGAACAACCTTGAACGTTTCAAGAAAGCGCTGGACTGGGAACCTATTGACCAGATCCTGACCTATGATTTCCTGGACAACAGGCAAATCCTGGTTGAGCATGGCGGTTATGATTCTTCGCGGGTTTATAGTTTTGATGAATTGATTGAGGTCAATGCCCGTGCCTGGAAAAAGATAGGGGTGGATGTGACCCGCTCGGTCTATGACCCGGTTAATCACTGGATGGGCGGAAAAATCTCTAATTGGATCAGGTTTTTTGGCGTTGATCCCGATGATTGGGCAGTCAGCCAGGCGGGTGATACTGCCTGGATATCAAAACGCCCTTTCCACACGCTGGCAGAGCTTGAGAAGCATATGCCCCAGAAACCGCGCTATGAAGATGTTCGCGATTGGTACCAACCGGTCATCCGCCAAATTCAGCAGGCGCTTGCTCAACACGATATTGTTTTTGTTGGCGCAGTGGAAGGCCCGATTACGGATGCCTATACTTTTATGGATATGGAGTTATTTGCCCTGGCAATTTATGATGCCCCAGAATTGGTGGCGCATATCATGGACTGCACCGGGTTATTTTCTGCTTATATTGCCAGGGCGTATGCTGAAGTGACTGAAGTGCCCTTGCTGTTCATGGGTGAAGATATTTCGGGGACTACCGGCCCTATCTTCAGCCCAAAGTTCGTGCGCGAACACGGTTTGCCACGCTGGAAATGGATCACTGAACCGATCAAGGAGAAAGGGATGAAGTTTCTATACCATACGGATGGTAAGTATGGTAAATTCTTGCCTTTGATCTTTGAAGAATTGGGGGCGGACGGTTTGAACCCGATTGAACGCAATAATTGCAACGATATTTTCGAGATCAGGAAAGAATATCCGCACAAAATGCTCTTTGGGAATGTCTGCTGCATCCATACCCTGCCGCATGGAACGCTGGGCGACGTTGAGGATGAAACACTTGAGCTGATTGAAAAAATTGGACCGCAGGCAGGCATTTTTATCGGTTCTTCCAGTGAGGTGCACGACGCAGTCCCAGTCAAAAATGCTGCGAAGATGTACCAAACTGTGCATGCATATGGTACCTTTCCAATTGATGTTGAGCGTATCAGGGCCAGAAGAACTGAATTAAGAATGCAGGGTGAACTAGAACTGCGTGCAGGCTTGGCTCTTTAGTAATTCCAACTTATTATCGAGAATTACACACGTGGGTTGGCAACGCTAGACAGGGTATATTGAAAGGATTGCATGACCAGTAAATCGATGAGCGATGTTCGATTGAGTGATTATAGTCTGACCGGGAAAGATGCAAGTCTGGCAGTTGAAAAAGGTCTGGCGGATGCAAAATGGTATGCCACGCCAATTCCCAAACAAAAGATGCGTGAATTGCTGGAACGCCGCGATGAGCCAGCTATCCGCGATACACTGCTCTGGTTTGTACTTTTGGGCTTCTCTGGCTATCTTGGTTATCTGCTATGGAACACCTGGTGGGCTGTGATCCCGTTTGCGGTTTACGGCATCCTGTATGCCTCAGTGTCAGACTCGCGTTGGCACGAATCCAGCCATGGGACAGCTTTTAAAACGGACTGGATGAATAACGCGCTTTACGAATTGGCCTCCTTCATGGTGCGGAGAGAGTCGCTTCCCTGGCGTTGGAGCCATGCCAGGCATCACAGCGACACGATCATCGTAGGGCGCGACCTGGAGATAGCCGTCCAGCGCCCTGCAAACCTGGTGGCTGTGTGTTTGAACTTTTTTAATTTGACTGTCCTGCCGAAATACGTGCAAAGCGTGCTTCTGCACAGCGCCGGAAAGATGACAGCGGAAGAGCTGACGTATATTCCTGATAGTGAACATGCCAGAATCTTTGCCAGGGCCCGTATCTACCTTGCTGTTTATGTGAGTGTGATTGCCCTGTCCATTGTTACGGGCAGTTGGTTGCCGCTAATGTATATTGTTTTCCCTAACTTGTATGGTACCTGGCTGACCGTTATTTACGGCCTGACCCAGCATGCGGGTCTGGCTGAGAACGTTCTTGATCACCGCCTGAATACGCGTACTGTTTATATGAATCGGATCAACAATTACCTGTATTGGAACATGGGCTACCATATCGAGCATCACATGTTCCCGCTGGTGCCTTATCACGCCTTGCCAAAACTACATGAGCTGATCAAGGCGGATACACCCAGACCCTATCATGGGTTATTGGAAGCCTACCGGGAAATTGTGCCAACTTTACTGCGACAGGCCAAAGACCCTGGCTATTTTGTACAGCGTGAACTGCCTGCGCCTGTTACCCGGTCTGATATGGTCGTATCGTCCCAGACGATTAGATCTGAAAACCAACCGGTTGTGGATGGTTGGGTTGAGGTTTGCGAGAGTGCGTTACTGCAAAAGGAAGACGTGCTCCGATTTGATTACGACCGGAAGACTTACGCCATTTATCGCGCGGCTAATGGTCAATTTTATGCCAGCGATGGGATCTGCACACATGGCAACGCGCACCTGGCTGACGGCTTTGTGAAGGGTACGCTGATTGAGTGTGCAAAACATAATGGCCGTTTTGATATCCGTGATGGGTCTCCGCAGCGTCTGCCGGTTTGTGTTGGTGTTAAAACTTATGCGCTGCGCGAGAGTGATGGAAAACTGTTCATGGATTTGGCTTCAGCCGGCGGATATGGCGTGACAACTCCGGTTACTACCTATACGTTCCAGGTGGTCAGTAACGAGAATGTCGCCACCTACATCAAGGAGTTGGTTCTTGAGCCGGATAGCAGCTCTCCTGGATTGGATTATCAGCCGGGAGATTATATCCAACTTAACATCCCAATTTATGAGCAGCGCTCACTACGCAACATTGAAATCAAGCCACCTTATGCTGCTGCCTGGGAGTCTCAACACGTTTTCGATATGCAGGCGTGTAATCTCGCACCCTGCCGGCGCAATTATTCGCTGGCAACCAGCCCGGCCGAAGGCAAACAAGTGCGCCTTAATATTCGCATAGCCACCGCGCCTTCAGGTGTGGATTGCAACGCTGGAAGTGGTTCAGCGTATGTTTTTGGTTTGAAACCAGGCGACATCGTTACTGCAATCGGTCCTTTTGGCGAATTTCACATTAAAGAAACGGAGCGGGAGCTGGTCTATTTGGGCGGCGGGGCGGGTATGGCTCCATTACGTTCTCATCTTGCCCACCTGCTGGAAACGCGTAAATCCACAACCCGTATCAGCTATTGGTATGGTGCGCGTTCCTTGCAAGAGATGTTCTACCAGGATTATTTTGAACAGCTGGCCAGCAAAAATCCAAATTTCAGCTTCCATGTGGCTTTGTCTGACCCTCAACCCGAAGATGGTTGGAACTCGCAGACCGGGTTTATTCACGAAGTGCTCAAGCGCGAGTATCTTGACTCGCATCCGGATCCAAAAAGCATCGAATACTTCCTGTGCGGACCTCCGGCAATGATCCGGGCTGCAACGACCATGCTGAAAAACCTGGGTGTGCACCCGGAACAAGTTTCTTACGACGAGTTTTAGTTGGTTGGTATATGTTGTTCGCAGTATATCTGAAAATGGTTGCGGACCAGGTACTAAAATGTAAGACGGGAGGTTGGGAGAATGGAATTAACAAGTAATGGGTACCCGTTGGTCAATTCTCCAGATCAATTGGGAAAACTTGTGCCTTGTGTCGCCCAGGCGTCTATCGGTGAATTGCGCGAGCAATTGAAGGCACAAGGTTACATATGGCTGCGTAATTTCTTTGCGCGTGAGGCTGTCATAGCGCTTCGCACGCGTTTTTTTGAGCGAATGAGGCCGACCGGTATCCTGGCGGAAAATACAGAAGCTGTCGAAGGTATTTTCTCTGGGCAGCGCGACCAGACTGGCCAAACGACCAGACTGTTGATGGAATTTGTGCGTACGGCTGCTTACGAATCCTTTTGTTTCCAGCCCAGGTTGTGGCAATTTTATGAGCGTTTGTTGGGTGGCGATGTGACCCTGCACAAGCGCAAGATTGTGCGCCAATCGTATCCACTCGACCCAAAAAGCACCGACGCGCATTATGACCTGATCTATCTGCGTGGTGGGACAGACAGTGTGCTGAGCAGTTGGATCCCGCTTGGTGATGTGCCGTTGGAGATGGGTGGGTTGACATACCTGGAGGGCAGCGATGCCTATGGCCGCCAGATGGAGGCAGATTATGCGGCACGCAGCTCGGCGCTTTCGTCCGAAGAGCGTTTGAGCGCCTATAACAAACACATGAGTGCCACCGGCGGGATAGGCAAAGATTTGAGCGAGCTGGTCAGTCGCTACAATACGCGCTGGTTGGTGGCTGACTATGAAGCTGGTGATATGGTGATCCATACAAGCACCATGATTCATGCTGCCACACAAAATAATAGTCATGAAGGGCGGATGCGTCTCAGCACCGATATTCGTTATCAACGCATCCGTGATGAAATTGATGCGCGCTGGCAACACCACTGGGCGCTGGATGACATGTTGTAACCCGACTTGCCTACCCGCCATCATCAGTCAACAGATTTACCACTATGTGCGCAAGGCTGTACTTGTTGCACGCCGGGCCGCCGCTAATTAAAGTAACGCAACAGTATTGGCAGCCGACCTTGCGATGGGCGGTGATGACAATGGCATGCGTTGGGTCCGAGCTGACAAGTAGCGCGAAAAATAGAAGGCGGCAGGGTAGGCTCGAGTAATTTTATGCTTTGAATAATCGCCGTATGTTATAACCAGTTCGTACAAACTGGCTGTAACATACGGCGATAACTTAAGCATGGGTATATATTAGATGAAGAAGCCGGGTCTTATACAAGGAGAAAATAACATGAACGCAGAAGTGCAGGTCTGGGCTGAGATTGTCAAAATACCGACCTATAAAATTGGACAGCCCGATAAGAATCCTATGTTCCTGGAAAAACGAGTTTATCAGGGTAGCAGCGGGGCAGTGTACCCGCATCCCGTCATTGATCGGGTTTTTGATGAAAAAGAAGACAAAGAATATACCGCCCTGTTCCTGGAAAATCGCTTTCTTAAAATTATGATCCTGCCAGAGCTGGGTGGTCGGGTGCAGATGGCCCTCGACAAAACCAATGGCTATCATTTTGTTTATTATAACCAGGTGATCAAACCTGCCCTGGTGGGGCTGGCAGGCCCTTGGATTTCGGGCGGGATCGAGTTTAATTGGCCGCAGCACCACCGTCCCAGCACTTTTGAGCCCCTGGATTGGCGCATTGAAGCCCATGAAGATGGCAGCAAGACAGTCTGGTGTGCGGAAATCGAAAAGATGTTCCGTACCAAGGGCATGCACGGTTTTACTCTTTATCCTGAGCGCGCAATCCTTGAGATCCGCATCCAACTTTACAACCGCACATCTGAACCGCAGACCTTTCTGTGGTGGGCCAACCCGGCAGTAAAGGTTCACGATCAATACCAGTCCGTCTTTCCGCCGGATGTGCATGCGGTCATGGATCACGGCAAACGCGATGTATCCAGCTTCCCAATCGCCACCGGCACATACTACAAAGTAAATTATGCTCCTGGCACTGATATCAGCCTGTACAAGAATATTCCGGTTCCTACATCTTTCATGGCCTTTCATTCCGATTTCGATTTTATGGGTGATTATGATCATAGTGTTGCGGCTGGAATGCTGCATATTGCCAATCATCACGTGGTGCCTGGTAAAAAACAGTGGACCTGGGGCAATGGCGAGTTTGGGCGCGCCTGGGACAGACAGTTGACGGATGTAGACGGGCCCTATATCGAATTGATGTGTGGTGCGTATACCGATAATCAGCCAGATTTCTCCTGGATACAACCGGGTGAAGAAAAATCCTTTACCCAGGTCTTTATGCCTTATAAAGAGATAGGCCCCGCTTGCAATGCAAACGAGCACGCTGTCGTAAGCCTGCAAGTGAAAGACAATACCGTCAGTTTTGGTGTTTATACAACAGCCCCTCGTGCAGTGACAGTGAAATTGACCTGCAATGAGAAATTGCTCTATGAAAAGCAGGTGAATCTGACCCCGGAACAAACCCTGATTGATGGTCTGGACCTGTTTGCCGGCACAAAGCCGCAGGATCTGACGCTCAGTGTTCATGCAGATGGAGCGGTTTTACTGACTTTTACCCCACTGGCGGATGTGCGACCTGAAATTCCTCTCCCGGCTAGCCCGGCGCGCCGGCCTTCCGAGATTGAATCAGTTGAAGAGTTGTTTCTAAACGGCCAGCATTTGGAGCAGTATCGCCATGCTACCTACGCTCCTGAGCCTTATTATCTTGAGGCTCTGCGCCGTGATCCGGGCGATAGCCGCTGTAATAATGCCATGGGGCTGCTGTTCTTGCGGCGCGGGATGTTTGCTGAGGCTGAGAAATATTTTCGCAATGCACTCAAGCGTCTGACGTCGCGTAACCCCAATCCATACGACGGCGAGCCGTCTTACAACCTGGGGCTGGCGCTCAGGATGCAGGCGCGATACAGCGAGGCCTTTGAGTCTTTTCACAAAGCGGTCTGGAATGCAGCCTGGCAGGATGCCGCTTATTTCGAGCTTGCGCGCCTCTCCAGCCGTAAGGGCGATTTTACCCAGGCGCTCGATTATGCGGAGCGCTGCCTGAGTCGCAATGGGCGACACCACAAGGCCCGCCACCTCAAGATTGCTTTGTTACGCAGATCTGGCATGGCAGACAAAGCTCGCATCGAAGCCACACTCAGTCTGGTTGCAGACCCGCTGGAATATGGCACACTCTGGGAGAATTTCATCGGAGATGGCGACCCTGCCTTTGAGAAAATTGTTCGCCCAGACCCTGCCACAACCATTGAACTTGCACTCGATTACGCCCATGCGGGACTCTTTGCTGAGGCTATAAGGCTGCTTGAACGGGCCGGATCAGACCCGCTTGCTGTTTACACGCTTGGCTGGGTGTTGATCCAATCAGGGAATGAAAAAGCAGCCCAGGAGAAGTTTCGGGTTGCAGCAGCGTTGCCCACTGATTATTGTTTTCCAAACAAACTTGAGGATGTGGTCATTCTCGAAGCTGCACAGCAGGCAAATCCTCAGGATGCTCATGCTCCGTATTACCTGGGCAATTTCTGGTATGCCCACCGCCGTTATTCTGAAGCGATTGCCTGCTGGGAACGTGCCCGTGAGCTTGACCCTCATTTTGCCACCGTGCAGCGCAACCTTGGATTGGCATACTGTAATAAGCGCAATGATCCCGAGCAGGCCCTGGTTTGTTTTGAGGCGGCTTTTGGGCTAAACCCGAATGATGCGCGCGTGTTTTTTGAGCTAGACCAACTTTACAAGCATTTTAATCGCAAACCGAGTGAGCGCTTTGCGGTTTTGCAGCAACAGGCCGGGCTGGTAGAGCAGCGCGACGATCTGACGATTGAGTACATCACCCTGCTGAATCTTTTGGGAGATCCGGATGCAGCCTATCAGGCTCTGATGAACCGCAGCTTTCATCCCTGGGAAGGTGGCGAGGGCAAAGTTTCGACCCAATACGTGCTCAGTCTTGTGGAAAGATCCAGGGCATTGATTACAAGCGGTTTAAATGAGCGCGCAATTGAATTGTTGATGAAGGCACAGGTCTATCCGCCCAATCTGGGTGAGGGTAAGCTGCATGGTGCGCAAGAGAATGTGATTTTTTATTACCTTGGTTGTGCTTATGAAGCTCTCGGGGACCAAGAAAACGCGTCAGGCTGGTTTGAGCGGGCTGCCAGCGGATTGAGCGAACCGGCCTCGGCCATATTCTACAACGACCAGCCGCCTGACATGATCTTTTACCAGGGTTTGGCGCACTTGAAGTTAAAGCGCAGCAGCGAAGCCGGTGTCATTTTTGGCAAACTGCTGAATTATGGCAAGACTCACATGGATGATGAAATTGAAATTGATTATTTCGCTGTTTCGCTTCCGGACTTCCTGGTTTTTGATGTGGATTTGAATCAGCGCAACCGTTTGCACTGCCACTATATGTTGGGATTGGGCTACCTCGGTCTGGACAATTTGGCGATGGCGAAAGAACATTTCGAGGCAGTTCTGGTTTTGGATGCCAGTCACCTGGGCGCAAGCTTGCATCTTCGTTTGATTGAGTGATGCTGGATCCCGATGTTGAATATGAACAACCCAAGGAAGCTGCCGGTAAGAAGATGTCACTAATCGCCAGGTTTGGTGAATGCCCCGGTAACATTTTCCAGATTTGTTCGGCGGATTCTGGTCCGTCACTCTGGCGGGAAGTGCTTAAATCGTATAAACTGTCTGGGCAGTAACCTTGGTTTGAATGGATTTTGAACGCAGCCCGAGCCTTGTCTATCCAGCAGTTTTGAAAAGATACTAATTTTTAACCTTGAAGTGTGCCAAATTTGCGGAGGAATTAGTGACTGAAATAAGTTCTGTCGAACGTGTTGAAATGGTTTTGGATGGCAAGGTACCGGACCGGGTGCCGGTAAGTTTGCATAATTTCTTGATGACTGCCCAAGACTCCGGGCTGCCTTTCGCCGAATTCCTGCAAAGTGGCGAAGCTATGGCGGAAGGTCAAATGAAAGCCTGGCGAGAGTTTGGGCATGACGTCTTGCTTTTAGAAAACGGAACGGCAGCTCTGGCTGAAGCTTGCGGCGCTGAAGTGGAATATCTGACGAACTCGGCGCCGGTCTCACACGCCCCCGCCATTCAAAGTTTGGACGATATTGACAAACTGCGTATTCCAGATCCTTATCAGGCTCATCCGCTTAAGGAAAACCTGAAAGCCACCCGAATTGTCGCCAATGAAATTGGAAACCAGGCCTTTATCATTGGTCGAGCAGATCAGGGCCCCTTTTCGTTGGCTTCGATGCTGGTGGGCATTGAGAAATTCTTATATGCCCTGGTAAACCCTGACGAGGCTGCTAAACTGCACAGCCTGCTCAGCTTTTGCGAAGAAGTTGTCTATCGCTATGCCGTGGCGCAGATTGAGCAGGGCGCACGCCTGACATCGATTGGTGAGTCTCTTTCTGGCCCGGACGTCTGCTCGCCAAAAACCTACAAGGCGTATGAATGGGGCTATGCTAAAAAATTGACAGAACGTTTGAAAGCGAAGGATATACGCCTTGCGTATCACATTTGCGGTAATGCCACCCGGATTGTTACTGACATGGTTGAGACCGGGGCTGCCATTTTGGAGCTGGATTATAAATGTGACTTATCAAAAATCAAGGCTGCCACGCTGGGAAAATCCACAATCCTGGGTGTTCTCGATCCGAGTGGTGTATTGACTTTTGGCCAGCCTGAGTTTGTTGCGCAGAAGACGCAGGAAGCACTGGCTGTTCTGGCGCCAAATGGCGGTTTGATTGTAGGCCCTGGCTGTGGTTTGCCACCGATTACTCCCCCGGCTAACCTGTATGCCATGATCGAAACAGCCCATCAATATGGGCGTTATTTGCCGGATGGCCAACTTGCAAAACCTTAGGCGCGCTCTACCGAGCCGCTCCTAGAGTAAAGCGCTGCTAAGGTAGTTCCTCACAGAGAGATATTCCGTATTTAATGGGTGCTTTCAGTCAGGATCGGAAAGATGATTTTTGTAGTGATTTGGCGGGACTATTGTCTCGCCAAATCACTACATGTATAAGGCAGCCTGGTTTTCTCGAAACCAGGCTGCCTGCGCGTAAATGTTGTTGGTTTCAATGAAGATGAACTTCTTGCAAGATGGGGTTATCCAGATCTGCCCCGTATTGGGGTAAATAGCGGTTTTTTGATTGGCAGCTGAATCTGCTATCGACAAAACATGAAACAGAACATGCCATTGGCCGCAGGAGAATGCATTCACTTACTGCGCGTTTGGATAAAGATAAAGCAGGAATGTTGAATGGGCGATGTGGGGTGCAACTTTACTTTACTGGAAATTGATTTTTGGCTGAATTATGCTTATACCCAATTTCCAGAATTCTCCGATTATTTTTGTTACAGGCACGGCTTGCGCTTGGAATCGTACCTGCGATAGATTGAATATAAACATTAAATTTTGAGATATTGTTATTTGTTGAAGAATAATACATGTATTACTGATTATTGACAATATTCAATAATACATGTATTATATTTTTATTGTATTGCGCATAATTCGATAAAATACATCAAATTTGAGAGGCCGTTCCAGATGACCATTTATGAACGACGCCAAATACTTCTGGATTTATTGCAAAAGCGGCCAGGTTTACGTGTGCCGGAAATTGCACAAGTCCTGGAAGTTTCGGAAGGAACGGTTCGGAATGATTTGAATGCAATGGAGGCGGAAGGGCTGTTGATGCGCGTGCATGGTGGGGCGGTATTGAATGAGCAGCCAAAGAATTTCAATGCAGCATTCAACATTCGACATAAAGAACATGGAGTAGATAAGGTCGCCATCGCAAAAAAAGCAGCAGCACTGGTGATGGATGGTGATTCTCTTTTGTTGGATTCCAGCAGTACTGTCTTCTATTTTGCGATGCAATTGGCTGGCCGGCAGCGCTTGCGTGTCATGACAAACGGGATTGATGTGGCGCGCCTGTTGGCCCAGAATTTGACGAATACCGTGATTCTGATCGGCGGGGTAATGAACCCGGATGGGTCATCTGTGACAGGCTTGTTGAGCGAGCAGATTATTGCAGATCTGCACATTCAAAAAGCCTTTGTTTCGTGTAGCGGTTTTAGCGTGAATCATGGTATGACCGAAGTCCATTTCGATGAAGCACAGCTTAAACGCAAAGCGCTAGAATCTGCCAGACAGGTTTTTGCGTTGGTAGATTCCAGCAAAATAGGTCTGGAAGATTTGACATCCTTTGCGCGTCCGATGCAGATATCGCACTTATTTACTGATACTGGGCTGAGCGAAGATTGGAAAGTGCGCTTGCAGTCGGCAAATATTTCTTTCACTGTCTGCGAACCTGAAGTTATTTCGGCCTGATGTCGGATCCTGGCGATTTGCCTTGTAAATATATATTAATTTGAAACGAATTTTGAAACGCGATGCGTTCTTTGCTATGGGAATAATTTGCGATAGCTCTTTTGCAGTGAAGTCAGGCGTCGATGCGTCTTGCATGAGACACCTTATTACTTCTCTGGGACGGCGTGTGTAAAAGCACTTATACCGCTGGTGGCGAAAACTACCGAAAGACCATCCTGTGCCAATTCAGGATTATCAAATACAAGGAGTAATGTTGATGAATTCAAAAGAACGTGTAAACATGGCCCTGCGCCGAAGTGGGGTTCCCGATCGGGTGCCAGTGCAATTTGATATGTGCCGTCCCTTACTACAAGGGTTCAGCGAGAAATACGGTATTCCGATCAAGATGAGCCCTTCTTATTATGAAGATTTGACCTTTCGCACATCTGCCAACGCGCTTCGAACTGCCATGGGTAGTGATTGCGTAGTGGTGGGTGGTGGTCTGCCGGCTGGTTATCGTCATCCCGCTACCGATGACGGCTGTATTATCAACGAATTTGGAATGCAAATGCGCCAGGGCCTGTATTACATGGATGTGGTCAAGTGCCCCTTTGACGCGATCAGTTCTGCTGCCGAGGTAGAGGCCTTCAACTTCCCCGATCCGTATGCCCCAGGGCGTTTCGAGACGGCGGCATTGGACATCGAAACATATAAAAACGATTATTTCATTATTGGCGATGTTGAGCTGACCATGTTCGAGATGGCCTGGCACATGGTAGGTATGGAAAAATTCATGGTCGATATGGCTTCACGTGAAGCCTATATTGAACCGCTGCTCGATCAAACCATGGCTTTCACGATCGGGATTGCCAAACAGTTGGCCGCCCTGGGAGTGGATGGCTTGTGGTTTGGGGATGATTTTGGTGCTCAAAATGGAATGATGATCTCACCCAAGATGTGGCGCAACATCTTCAAGCCGCGTTTTGCCGAAGTATTCCAGGAAGTGCGCTCGGTGAATCCGAACGTGCTGGTCATGTACCACTGTGACGGCGCCATCTCGCCGATCCTGAACGATCTGATCGAGATCGGCCTGGATGTTTTTAACCCGGTCCAGCCCAATGTTCCCGGCCATGAGCCGCAGGAACTCAAGACCAAGTTTGGCGATCGCCTGTCCTTTTGGGGTGCGATTGACCAGCAGTACGTCTTGCCGCGTGGTACTGCCGAGGAGATTGAAAAAGACGTGGCTGAGAAAATCCGCGTGTTGGGCGCAGGCGGTGGTTATATGTGCAGCCCGGCGCATATTTTACAGGCCGATACACCCCTGGAAAATATCGAAACCTTCCTGAGCGCAGTTCGTAAATACGGCGTCTATTAAGAGGAGCATGGCATGAAGCGTATTGGTTTTCAATTCAAAATTCGTCCGGATCGTCTCGCTGAATATAAAGAACATCACAAGAATGTCTGGCCTGAAATGCTGGATGCGCTGCGCGAAGCTGGTTGGCACAACTACTCCTTATTTATGCGTCCGGACGGGTTGATCTTTGGCTACTTTGAGGCTGAAGAAAGCTTGCAGGTTGCGCTGGCAAAAATGGCGGCAACCGATGTAAATGCTCGTTGGCAGGATTTCATGACTCCTTTTTCGGATGCCAATGCCCGGCCAGATGAAAACTTCACTGAATTAGAAGGCTATTTCCACCTCGACTAGCCGTTTGATTTGTGTTTTGACAGGATTGCTGATGCCCACTGGCTACCTTGGAATTGATCTTGGCGCCGAAAGCGGGCAGCCCATTCATATCGTTGACGGTGGCGCAAAGAATCGCCCGTTTAATCATTTTTTTGCTGACCGCACCGGGCGGGACTTGATCGCTGGGCAGGCGGAAGCTACCGCGATTGGCAATGTGCTGATGCGAGCCAGCGCTCAAGAACAGGTTGGCTCGCCTTCTGAGGCGCGCGTTTGTGATGTACTCTTTAGAAGTTGAAAAATACCATCCCCAGCAAGTGCTGGTCTGGAACGAGGCTTATCAATATTTTTGTGAGATTGCCGGGCGCATGGTTAGCCTGGTAGCTTAAACACCCATTCCTTTCAAATAAGAAGAAAAAAATGGAAAAACAAACTCCAGTTCTGCAGATGAAGCATATTTCCAAACGGTTCGACACCACCCAGGCCTTGGATGATGTCTCGTTGGACCTGTATCCTGGCGAGATTCATGCCTTGTTGGGCGAAAATGGGGCCGGAAAATCCACACTGATCAAGATCATGACCGGCATTTACCACCCTGATGAAGGTGAACTGTTGTTGGATGACAAGCCAATCCGGATGGCCACATCTGTGGAAGCGCAGGGCTACGGTATCGCCGCCATTTATCAGGAACCGATGGTCTTCCCCGACCTGAATGTGGCCGAGAATATTTTCATCACTCACCGAAACCGCGGTCCGGTCATGAACTGGAACAAGCTTTATCGCGACGCCGATGCAATCCTGGCGCAGCTGGGCGTAAAACTGGATGTTCGGATGCAGTCGCGCGGGCTGACATTGGCAGCGCAGCAGACTGTGGAAATTGCCAAGGCCATCTCGCTCAAGGTACGTGTGTTAATCATGGATGAACCGACCGCCTCGCTCTCGGCTCATGAGGTACGCCAACTCTTTAAGCTGGTTTACTCGCTGCGTGAACAGGGAGTCTCCATCTTGTTCATCAGCCACCGTATGGAAGAAGTCTTTGAGATCGCCGATCGGGTGACTGTTTTTCGTGACGGTAAGCGTATTTCCACCAAACCACGCAATCAGGTCACGCAGGAAAGCTGCATTCAGGACATGGTGGGGCGTAAGGTGGAGGACTTCTTCGTCAAGAAGAGCGCTCCGCGCGGTGAACTGCTACTCTCAATCAGCAATCTGGGCCGCAAAGGGGTGTTCGATGGTCTGAATTTCGAGGTCTATCGCGGTGAAGTGCTTGGTTTTGCTGGCCTGGTTGGCTCGGGGCGCACGGATGTGGGGCTGGCACTCTTTGGAGTTGAACCTGCAGATTGCGGTGAGATTAAACTGAACGGAAAAATAGAGAAGGTTCGCTCGCCAGAGCAAGCTCTTCGACTGGGCATCGCTTATATGACCGAGGACCGTCGTCAAATTGGATTGACGATGACGATGTCGGTCACCAGCAACATCTCATTGCCAATGCTGCTTCGCCAGTATATGTCGCGGTTGGGGTTGGTAAAGCGTGCAGAAGAAACTTCGACGGCCAACCATTTCCGCGAGCGTCTTGCGATCCGTACTACCAATGTTGAAGCGCAGGTTGGGCGGCTTTCGGGTGGTAACCAGCAGAAGGTGATGCTGAGCAAATGGTTGAACGCCCGCCCGCAGTTGCTCATTCTGGATGAGCCGACTCGTGGCATTGATGTGGGCGCCAAAGCTGAAGTGCATCAGCTAATCAACGAGTTGGCGGCGCAGGGGTTGAGCATCATCCTGATCTCATCTGATATGCCCGAAGTAATGGCAATGAGCGACCGTATCCTGGTTATGCGTGAAGGACGTCAAATGGGAATTTTCACCCGCGATGAGGCCACACAGGAAAAAATCCTGATTGCCGCCATGGGGGCGGTCCCGTATCGTGAAGTCGGCAATCTAAAGGAAAGCGAAATGGAGAAATCTGCATGAACTGGATCCGACGCACATTCCGTCCTGAACAGGTCCGCGAATTAATCCTGCTGTTCTTGATCGGGTTGATATTCGCTTTCTTTAGTACGCAAATCACCGGCTACTTCAGCCCCCGTATATTCAACCGTATCACCGCAGATGTGGCGATTATCACAGTTGTGGCAGTTGGTGAGGTGCTGGTGCTGCTTACCCGGAACTATGACCTTTCAGTTGGTTCGATTGTTGGGGTGGTTGCATATGTGGTTGGTACCTTGCTAACTCGCAATCAGCAGATGCCTCCGATGCAAGCTGTTGCTCTCGCAATCGGTTTGGGTGCGCTGATGGGGTTGATCAACGGCACGCTGGTTTCCTTTGGGAAGGTTCCATCCATTATTGTTACCTTTGGAACTTTGGCAATTTATCGTGCTGTGCTGGTCGAAATTTCTAATGCCAAAACGGTGGTGACCAGCCAGTTGCCTCAATGGCTGTTGGACTTGCCTGGCGCAAACCTGATGACGATCGGGGGCTTCGATATTCGGCCGATGGTTTTGATGGCGTTGATTATCGTGGTGCTTTTCCAGTTGATCATAACCTATCTGCCCTGGGGACGGCAATTGCACGCTATTGGATCCAACCCCGAAGCGGCGCGAATTGGCGGCCTACCTGCCCAGAAAATTGTTTTATTAGCCTATATCGTTTGCGGGGCATTGGCGGGATTGGCTGGGTTTATGTACCTGGTCCGCTTCGGCAATATTACCGTTGTGGCGGCACAGGGTATGGAAATGCAGGTGGTTGCGGCGGCAGTGGTGGGTGGTGTCAGTACCAATGGCGGAACAGGTACGATGGTGGGTGCGCTGCTGGGTGCTTTTATGATCAACTTGCTGCAACAAAGCTTGCTGCGTTGGTTGCAGATCAGTGAATTCTGGATAGACGCATTACTTGGGGCGCTGATCTTGTTGGCAGTCCTGATTGACCACGTCATCATGGATCGGTTGCGAGCGTTATGGGTGCGATCTGAACTGCAAGCAACTGACCCGGAATCTGACATCAAGGAAGGTAGCCATGTTGCGTAAGTTTGAGCGTTTTTTGACCTGGGAAATTCTTCTGTTGCTGGTGTTGGTGGTGATTGTGGTGGTCAATGCTTTGCAGACGCCCTTTTACCTGCGTCCTCAAAACCAGATCAATCTTTTCCAACTCTCGATTGAGAAAATCATACTGGCACTGATCATGACTTTCATCATCATCAATGCTGAAATTGATCTTTCGGTGGCATCCATTATGGGCCTGGCAGCTTGTGCCACTTCCTATCTTTGGCTCAACAAGTACCCGATGGAATTGTGTCTGCTGGGTGGTCTGCTCTCGGGTGGGGCAGCCGGCTTTGTAAACGGTTTCATGGTCTCCAAGGTTGGTCTGCCATCCCTGGTGGTGACCCTGGCTGGTTTGATCGGTTATCGCGGTTTGGCGCGTGTTCTGTTAGAAGATCGTTCAGTAAGTCAATTTCCGGGTTGGTTCAATAATCTGGGACAACAGCCCATTCTTGGACCATTTCCGTTGGCGTTAATCATTTTCTTCGTCTTGCTAGTGATTGCCATCGTGATCTTGCAATATTCCGGGTTTGGACGACTGGTCTATGTGATTGGCAATAATAAAGATGTGGCTCGTTTTTCGGGAGTCAATGTCGGACGGGTGAAGATGATCCTTTATATCGCATCAGGGTTTGTCGCAGCGCTGGCTGGGCTGCTATACACATCCCGTCTGGGTGCAGTACGTGGTGATACTGCGCTTGGGTTTGAGTTGGATGTAATCACAATGGTGTTGATGGGCGGGGTGAGTATTTTTGGCGGTTCAGGCTCAATTTGGGGAGTGCTGCTCTCGATCTTGATCATTCTCAATCTTCGGAATGGAATGGGCCTTGCCAATATCAGCGGCAACACGCAGACGGGCGTAATCGGTGTGTTGCTCATCCTTTCAGTACTTTTGCCCAATATCGCCCGGGAAGTCCGCGCTGTATGGAACCGGCGTACGTATGTTCAGCGCTCGAAAGCTATCGATGAAATCAAAGGAGGCTAACTCAATAGATAATATTTCTGGTTTACCGTGCAAAATTCGATAGAACTACCACCTAACAATCCAATTGGAGGATAGAAATGCTTAGAAAATTAGTAAACCTGCTTGTGATCGCTACCATGTTGTTGTTATCTGCGTGTGGCACGCCTGCTACACCGACTGCTGCGCCGGTACAGCCAACAGCTGCGCCTGCCGCCACGACTGCTCCCGTCGTCGTATCCGATGCTGTGGTGAAAGCCGAACCTGGTAAAAACATCAACATGGTTCTGCTGCCCAAATTCCTGGGAATTGATGTATTTGACCAGGCCAATAAGGGTGCGCAGGAAGCTCATGCCGAGTTAAAGAACGCTGGCAAGTTAGATTTCCTTGGCCCAACCCCTGAGAACAGTGTGGCCGGGCAGATTGAAATTGTCACTAATTCCACCACCCAGGGTGTTCAGGCCATGATGATCAGCAACAACGCTGGTGATCAGATTGTTCCATCTGTCAAAGCTGGCCGTGAAAAAGGTATGACGATTGTAACGTGGGATTCCCCCGTTCCATCCGGCGATGGTGAACAGCTCTTCGTTGCCCAGGTCGATTTCGGCCAGATGGGCGCGACCATGGCAGATATGGCGCTCAGCATCATGGGCGCGGACGGCGGCAAGTTTGCAGTCCTTTCTGCGTCGCCCGATGCTGCCAATCAGAATGCCTGGATCGCTTCGATGAAGGAAGCTCTTAAAGATGCCAAGTATTCCAAGCTAGAACTGCTGGATGTCGTTTATGGCAACGATCAGTCTGAGACTTCCTACAAGCAGGCTTTGGCGCTGGTTGACAAATATCCGGATATGAAACTGATCATGTCGCCTACCACAGTCGGCATTGTGGCTGCCTCCAAAGCCATGCAGGATGAGAAGCTGTGCGACAAGGTCAAGGTCTCTGGTCTGGGTCTGCCTTCTGAAATGGCATCTTATGTTAGGAACGGCTGTGCTCCCCAGTTTGCGCTTTGGAGCTTTGTCGATCTCGGTTATGTGACGTACTATGCGACCTACATGATCGCCGATGGGCAGTTAAAGGGTGTTGCTGGCGAGAAGTTCGAAGCCGGACGTATGGGCACCTACACCATCGAGAAGGACCCTACTCGCGCGAACGGTTTACGCATCGTCATGGGACCCTTCACGATCTACGATAAAGCCAATATTGACAAAGAAGTTGGCAGCGCCCCGGCAGCCCCTGCGGCTGTGAAAGCTGTGCCTGGTAAGTCAGTCAATATGGTTCTGATGCCCAAATTCCTGGGAATTGATGTATTCGACCAGGCCAATAAGGGCGCGCAGGAAGCTGCCGCTGAACTTCAGAATCCAGTGAAGTTGCAATTCCTTGGCCCAACCCCTGAAAACAGTGTGGCCGGGCAGATTGAAATTGTCACTAATTCCACCACCCAGGGTGTTCAGGCCATGATGATCAGCAACAACGCTGGCGATCAGATTGTCCCGTCCGTCAAGGCTGGTCGTGAAAAAGGTATGACGATTGTGACGTGGGATTCCCCCGTTCCATCCGGCGATGGTGAACAGCTCTTCGTTGCCCAGGTTGATTTCAACCAGATGGGCGCGACCATGGCAGATATGGCGCTCAGTATCATGGGCGCGGACGGAGGCAAGTTTGCAGTCCTGTCAGCGTCGCCCGATGCTGCCAATCAGAATGCCTGGATCGCTTCGATGAAGGAAGCTCTCAAGGATGCCAAGTATTCCAAGTTGGAATTACTGGATGTTGTTTATGGCAACGATCAGTCTGAGACTTCCTACAAGCAGGCTTTGGCGTTGGTTGACAAATACCCGGATATGAAGCTGATCATGTCGCCTACTACAGTCGGCATTGTGGCTGCTTCCAAGGCCATGCAGGATGAGAAGCTGTGTGACAAGGTCAAGGTCTCTGGTTTGGGTCTGCCTTCTGAAATGGCATCTTATGTCAAGAATGGCTGTGCTCCCCAGTTTGCGCTTTGGAGCTTTGTCGATCTCGGTTATGTGACCTATTATGCAACCTACATGATCGCCACCGGCAGCCTCAAGGGCGTTGAAGGTGAAACGTTCGAGGCTGGCCGCATGGGTACCTACACCATCGAGAAGGACCCCACCCGCGCGAACGGCTTGCGCATCGTCATGGGACCCTTCACTGTTTACAATGTTGACAATATCGACAAATAGAAACCTGTTTCTATGATATGACAGAACTGCGAGCGGGTTCTCCGCTCGCAGTTCCTCAGATTCTTTCTAATGTTTCCTGTGACCGTTTTATAATCAATAAGATTGGTGTTGATGCAGTTTTTTGTGGGCAGGCTGCTGACCCTGAGCAGCCAAATTCTGTCATACAACCCTGATTCTACTGGATCGATCATAAACTGTTTTCCATCTAATAGATACCTGCAGTGTGAATTTTGTCTCAAGAAGGAAATCTGCCAATCCAAGCAGCAGGTTGAAGAATTGGCTCGTAAATTTCAACCCATCTTTATTATTTTATGCCGGAGGAGTTTACATGGAGACTGATGTTATGGATAAACCTATGCTCAGCGATTACAGCCTGGTTGGAAAAGACTCTTCTCTGGCTGTTGAAAAAGGTTTAGCCGATGCCAAGTGGTATGCATCGCCTGTTCCTAAGGAAAAGATGCGTGAGCTGCTCGAGCGTCGTGATGGGCCAGCTATCCGTGATACGCTTCTGTGGCTGGCTTTGCTGCTGTTCTTTGGGGTTTGTGGCTATCTTTTGTGGGGTAGTTGGTGGGCGATCTTTCCTTTTGCGATTTATGGCGTGTTGTACGCTTCGGTTTCTGATTCTCGCTGGCATGAATCCAGCCATGGCACGCCCTTTAAAACGGACTGGATGAATAATGCATTATATGAGCTGGCCTCCTTCATGGTGATCCGCGAATCGGTGCGATGGCGTTGGAGCCATACCCGACATCACAGTGACACGATCATTGTGGGACGTGACCCGGAGATCGCTGTGCCGCGCCCGTTTAAATTGGGTGTCTTCATCCTGAATTTTTTCAATGTTTTTGCCTTTCGTATGTACTGGAGCAATGTGTTTCTGCATTGCACGGGCAACGTGACTGCTGATGAGCGTACCTACATTCCGGAGACGGAATATGCCAAATTGTTTTTGCGGGCACGCATCTACGTTCTAATTTACGCTGGCATTATTGGATTATCGATTTACTCTGGCAGCATCCTGCCACTTTTATATGTAGGTCTATCCAGTTTCTATGGTGGCTGGTTGATGCCTGTTTATGGGAATACGCAGCATGCCGGGTTGGCCGAGAACGTCCTCGACCATCGCTTGAACTGCAGGACTGTTTACATGCACGCAGTCAATCGTTACTTGTATTGGAATATGAACTACCACGTTGAGCACCACATGTTTCCGCTGGTTCCTTACCACGCCTTGCCGAAATTGCATGAACTGATCAAAGCGGATGTGCCGACTCCCTACAATGGGTTGCTGGAGGCCTATCGGGAGATCATCCCGGCCCTGCTGCGCCAGGCTGAGGACCCCACCTATTTCGTGAAGCGCCAACTTCCGGTGCCAAGCCAGCAAGTTTCTGATTTAGAAGCTGGACAGCGTATTACAACACAAGGAAAGCCGGTTGTGGATGGTTGGATTGAAGTCTGTGAGAGTGGTTTGTTGCAGAAAGAAGATGTGTTGCGCTTCGATCACGATCAACAAACCTATGCTCTTTATCGTGCATTAGATGGTAAGTTTTATGCAACTGACGGCCTTTGTACACATGGAAACGCACACCTGGCCGATGGTATGGTTAAGGGCACAGTGATTGAGTGTGCCAAACACAACGGGCGTTTTGACATGCGTGATGGTTCTCCCCAGCGTCTGCCAGTTTGTGTAGGACTAAAAATCTATCCCGTGCGCGAAAGAGGCGGGCAGTTACAGGTTGATCTGACAGCGGTCGGTGGTTATGGTGTTACCCAGGCAGCCGTCACGCACACTTTCCGGGTGGTCAGCAACCTGAATGTTGCCACTTTTATCAAGGAACTCGTGCTCGAACCCGTCGATGGTGCGACTCTGCCGGGTTACCAACCTGGTGATTATATGCAGATCAGTATCCCGGTTTTTACGCAACGCTCATTACAGGGCATCGAAGTTGCGCAGCCTTTTGATACTGTCTGGCAGGCTCAGGGCACATTTAATCTGAAATCCGCCAACCCAACAGCCTGCCGGCGCAATTATTCGTTGGCTACTAACCCCGAAGTCGACAAAAATCTGCGTTTTAATGTGCGCCTGGCTACGCCACCTGCCGGCCTGGACTGTAATGCCGGAGTTGGTTCAATGTATATCTTCAGTCTTAAGCCCGGTGACATTGTTAGCGCGATCGGCCCATTTGGTGAGTTTCACGTCAAGGAAACGGCGCGAGAAATGGTTTACCTGGGCGGCGGAGCTGGCATGGCTCCACTGCGTTCGCACCTGGCGTGGTTGTTCGAAACCCGCAAAACCGCTGCCCATGTGAGTTACTGGTATGGCGCGCGTTCATTGCAAGAGATTTATTATAAAGAATACTTTGAGGCGCTGGAGCAAGCGAACGAAAATTTCGATTTTCACCTGGCGTTGTCCGAACCCCTGCCAGCGGATCAGTGGAAGGCGCAGACTGGTTTTATCCATGAAGTGCTTAAGCGTGAGTACCTTGACTCTCACCCAGATCCCAAGAGCATCGATTACTTCCTATGTGGTCCGCCAGCCATGATCCAGGCTGCGATCGGTATGTTGAAAGATTTTGATGTTCCACTCACGCAGATCTATTTCGATGAATTTTAGTGCCGGTCGTTTTTTCGGCAATTGAAATCCAAATTTTCTAAATCGTTAGGAGATAATTTATGAAACTGTTACAAGCCCGACACCTATGGGGCATTAACGAAACCTGGGAGCAAGTTTTTCCGCGCATCCGCGCTGAAGGGTTTGAAGCAATCGAGGCGCCTCTGCCAGATCCTGGCGATCGGGCCCGTTTCCGCGCTTTGTTGGATCAATATGATTTTGAGTATATCGCGATGGTTATTACCGAGGGTACTACTGTCGCAGATTATGTCAGTTCTTTTAAGGACCAGGTTGATGCGAGTAAGGCGCTGCGCCCCATGTTGATAAATAGTCACAGTGGGAAGGATGCCTGGTCTGAATCCGAGAGCCGCAGCTATTTTGAGCAAATCCTGGCCATGGAAGCGTCCATGGATATTCCAGTGGCTCATGAAACCCATCGCGGGCGAATATTATTTAATCCGTGGGTTACAAAAAGAATGCTGTCAGAGTTTGAGCATTTGCAGCTTTGTTGTGACCTCAGTCACTGGGTATGTGTGTGCGAACGTTTGCTGGATAATGAGTTAGATATCATCCGATTGTGTGCCGAGCGTTGTATCCATCTGCATACACGGGTAGGTTATGAAGAGGGTCCCCAGGTGCCAGACCCGCGCGCACCAGAATACCAGCGTCACCTGGAAGCGCATGAACAGTGGTGGCAAATCATCTGGGCTGCTCAAGCTGCACAGGGGCGCAAGACGATTACAGTGACGCCCGAATTTGGTCCTCCTGGCTATTTACATACGCTGCCCTATACCAATGTGCCAGTTGCGGATTTGTGGGAAATTTGTAATTGGCAGGCGCACCGTCAGGCTGAAAACTTTGCTAAGCTGTATCCAGTAATAAGCTAAGAAAAATTGCACCTATACATCCTTGTTTTCGAACCTGGAAAACAAGCTCAAAAAACGTAGAGAGAGTTATTTTGTGGGGTTTTCGCGGGTGATTTTCCCGTGGAAACCCCACGTGCAGTGAAAAGCACCGATGTATATTTGTTTACGCGGCAAAGCCAGGATGATTTTGTACCAAATTGAATTACCTGACTAGTTGCGACAAATTAATTCAGTAGAATGATTGAAAAATGCAAAATATCCCTGTAAAAGACTGTCGAGCAGTTTTTTACAGGGATATTTTGTATCCATTACCATCCTGGGCTAACTCAATCTGGATTGACTCCTGTTCATTATCCAGATAATCTTAAGAATAGTGCGCTTATAGTGTTGAGTTCGGGTCAAACTCCATTGAAAGCGGTTGGATGCCGGTGGATGAGACCTGGAGCAGAATTGACTGCTGAGGTGCAAATTCAAGTTTCTGATCGAAAGATTGGCTGCCGATATTTATCTGGATGTGCCGTTCGCAGGCGCCGGTCTCGAGTGCCTGGCCGTAGCGCATGGGATAGCGGATGGCCTGGGCGGCGGGGTTGGCGAAAAACAGAGTGTGGATGTCGCCATTAACGGTGCACCAGAAATCGGGCAGGTTTTCTCCTGCAACGATTGGCAATTGCACAACGCACTGGCTCCAATCTGCGGAAACATTCGGTAAAGCCAATAATTCGGCGGTCTGTTGCGCATAGTCGGCGTGTTTGATGCGACCGGGTTCCTGAGGGGTGCGCAGCAGGCAGATGGGCAGCCCTTGATGGGCCAATCGCAACAAGGTTGAGACTGTCTCCAGGTCTAACCAGACGGAATCTACGTAGAGCCAATTGAATTGAGCTGGTCCACAGTGAAGTTTTCCATCTGCGTATTGCGCATCCTTGAGAAAAGGTGTTGAGACCCACAAAGGATGATGCCCTTTCAAAAATCGCGGCAATTTGGTTTCTTGAAGTTCGTAGACATATTTGGAACTAGGCTTTTGCAAGTCAATCGGTAACTCGTCATCCATCCAGACATCTTCCAGGGGCAGATAGACTGCTCCATCGGTGTATGGCTTTCCCTGGCGCATGGCTGTGCAAATGGTTTCAATGTATGCGTTGAACGCTGGAATTTGGGGGGCGAAGGAACTATCAGGACCAATGTGGGTAGTCGCGTAAAAGCGTTGATTCCCACCGGGTGGGTTGTAGGGCATGCCGTGCCAGAAGAACTGATTGACGCCATTAGCCATCAAACCATCGGCTACCAATTTTAGATCGGCCAGTAGTTCTTGCTTTTGGTAAGGGCCAGGCCCAGGATAGGGATTCCAGCCATAGATGCAGGTGAAGGCTTCGACGGAAACGATCGGTTTGGCGGTAAGAGCCGCAGCGGAAGCGGCGAAAGTAGCGAAGTCGGTGTCAAACAGGATGGCTTCCGTCTCGGGCACATCGGCCAGGGCGTAAGCTGCCATCAGGTCGGTGGGTGAACCGTGGCACTGCACACGGGAAAAGCCGCCCAGTTCATGACAAAGCTCAGTATACGGTGCGTAAAATTCATCCAGCGCATAGGCCGCCAACAGGCGCCGGTAATCATAACGCTCGTCCGGGTGGTCATTTAGCGTGGGCGTGAAGTGCAGGATATCGTAGCCAAAGCGCGACTGGAAGGCAGTATCGAAACCCGCGGTCCAGAGCCCCTCGGGAGTTACTTCCCACGAGTCGCAAAAGAGACCAGGCGTATTCAGGCCAGCAGCACGAGCGGGAAGCTGCAGGGCAGTGCCGAATTTGCGCCCGTAGCGGAAAAGCGCATTGCGATCCAGGTGGTTCAGGATTGGCCCGCCATCATCGCCCATTGGGGTTTCCCATGATTTCTCAAGGCGTTGTGGCGATGCCCCCGTGAAGGTCTGGCTGGCGTCTTCGGGTGAGACGTGAAATCCGCCGAAAGGCCAGGCGCTGCCCATCGTGAAATCACAGCCCAGGCCCAATTCAGCTGCGTATTCAGCGGCTGCCAGGATCGGGGTGGCCCACTCTGGGCTGAGCCAGGCTGCTCCTAACGGACCATTGTCGAGTGGATAGAGCCAGGCGATCTCAACACCGCCGAAGTGGTTGGCCTTTAACCAATCCAGTTGTGCGCGGATATCGGCCAGGTGGATTGGCCCTGAGAACCACCACCAGCGTGTATAGGGTTTTGCGGAAGAAAAGAGTGGCGCGTTCATGGGCGGGAACATCCTTTTTAATGGTGGCCTGGATCTGCAAAATGGAAATCAGGTTTCTGGCTGTTTGAGTGATGATGGCCAGCGCTGGAAGTAGAAACTATTCCCAGCTTGCCGCAATTTGTTTGAGTTTTTGCCAATTCTTTCTGGCATCTTCGTTGGCTAATTTCATCAGCTCTTCAGCCCTGGATTCATTATTTTGTATCAAGACCCTGTAGCGTTCCTCGTTGTAAGCATACTGTTCTACGGGTATGGAGGGTTCCTTGCTGTCAATGATCATCGGGTTCTTTCCCTGGGCTATCAAAGCGGGGTTGTAACGATAGAGCGGCCAAACCCCAGCTTGAGCGGCAAGACGCTGTTGTTCCAATCCATTACGCATGTCATAACCATGGGCAATACAATGGGTATAAGCAATGATCAACGATGGGCCATCATAGGCTTCTGCTTCTAGAATGGCGCGCAGTGTTTGTTGGTCGTTGGCACCCATTGCCACCTGTGCGACATAGATGTTTCCATAGCCCATGGCAATCATCCCAAGATCTTTTTTGGCAGCACCTTTGCCGCTGGCGGCAAATTTGGCCACCGCTGCGCGCGGAGTGGCCTTTGAAGCCTGCCCGCCTGTGTTGGAATACACCTGCGTGTCCATTACCAGGACATTGACATTTGCTCCGGAGGCCAGAACGTGATCCAGCCCACCAAAGTCGATATCGTATGCCCAGCCATCTCCACCTATCAACCAGATGGATTGATAGATAAGCGCATCTGCCAGGCTTAACAACTCGATGGCTTGCGGTGTATTGATTAAGTGTAACCTCTGTTTGAGCAGTGCTACGCGTTCACGCTGTGAACGGATACCGGCTGCGTTCGATTGGTCTGCTGTCACCAACCCGGTCACCAGTTCTTCATTCAGTTCTGGCGCCAGCCGCTGGACCAGTTCACGGGCATACTGACCCTGCTTTTCAGCAGTCAGACGCATGCCATAACCAAATTCAGCATTATCTTCAAATAGAGAATTGGACCAGGCTGGTCCGCGTCCATCCTTGTTCATTCCCCAGGGTGTAGTCGGTAAATTGCTGCCATAAATCAATGAACAGCCGGTGGCATTTGCCACAATCAGATGTTCTCCAAAGAGTTGAGATATTATTTTTATATAAGGGGTTTCTCCGCAACCGGCACAGGCTCCAGAAAACTCGAACAAGGGTTGCAGTAGTTGTGAATGTTTAACAGTATTAACGCTGATCAGGTCACGGTCTACTTCGGGCAAGGTCAGGAAAAAGTTCCAATTGCTGCGTTCAATTTCGCGTAATGGGATCTGAGGCAGCATATTGATCGCTTTTTTCCCGATTTGTTGTTTATCTTTTGCCGGGCAGGCTTCCACACACATTCCACAGCCTGTGCAATCTTCTGGCGCAACCTGAATGGTGTATCCAGATTCGCGGAATTCTACAAATTTCGCCTTGGCGGACTTAAAAGTGGCAGGCGCATCTTCAAGTTGATCAAGTCCATATACTTTTTGACGGATGGCGGCATGCGGACAGACAAAAACACATTTTCCACATTGGATGCACAGATCCGTTTCCCAGGTGGGAATTTCTAATGCGACATTGCGTTTTTCCCAGCGAGCGGTTCCTGAAGGAAAAGTACCATCGACTGGCATGGCGCTAACGGGTAGGATGTCGCCGTTGTAAGCCATGATCGGGGCAAGGACGTGCTGGACAAATTCAGGAGCATCCGATGAAACGGTTTGTCTGCGGGTGAATGTGCTTGAGACCTGTTTGTTGGATAGGTCAACTTCATGCAGGTTGTCCAGTGATGCATCCACTGCCGCAAAATTTTGCTGAACAAGCGCCTCGCCACGTTTGCCGTATGTTTTGCGAATAAATTTCTTGATCTGCTGGATGGCTTCGTCGCGTGGCAAAACTCCCGAAAGGGCAAAAAAGCAGGTCTGCATGATGCTGTTGATGCGCGCGCCCATGCCAGTCTTTTTTGCCACATCGTTGGCATCAATCACGAAAAACCGAAGTTTCTTTTCCAGAATATCCTGCTGCACCTCGCGAGGGATGTTATTCCAGACAGTGTCAGGCCCATACATGCTGTTGAGCAGGAAAGTAGCACCAGGCCGGGCATATTGAAGCACCTCGATACGTTCCAAAAATGAAAACAGGTGACAGGCGACAAAGTTGGCATCCCCCATCCCAATCAAATAGGGAGCACGCACAGGATGGGGTCCGAAACGCAGGTGGGAGATGGTTACAGAACCGGACTTCTTCGAATCGTAGACAAAATATCCCTGGGCGTAATGATTGGTTTGTTCACCAATAATTTTTATTGAGTTTTTGTTTGCGCCCACGGTGCCATCGGCCCCTAATCCAACAAAGACGCAGCGTATGGTTTCCGGTGCTTCGATGGAGAAGTTTGGATCATATTTAAGGCTGGTGAAGGTGACATCATCTACAATTCCGATCGTAAAATGGTTCTTGGGTTGTGGTTTTTCCAATTCTTCAAAGATGCTCTTGACCATGGCGGGTGAAAATTCTTTGCTCGCCAACCCGTAGCGCCCGCCAATCACGAGTGGCAACTCTTTTAATGGCGTCAGGCCAGAATGATAACCTTCTGACAATGCTGCGACAATATCCAGATACAAAGGTTCGCCGACGCTGCCCGGTTCTTTTGTACGATCGAGAACTGCGATTCGTTTTACTGTGGGGGGGAGTGCTGCCAGGAAATGTTCGACCGAAAAAGGGCGGTACAGGTGGACCGTAACCACACCTACTTTTTGATCCGGGTGGGTTGCGCGAAGCGAGGCGACGGTTTCTTCTACGGTTTCTGCGCCTGAGCCCATGCATATGATCACCAGTTCTGCGTCTGGGGCGCCAGCATAGTCGAACAGGTGGTATTTGCGGCCGGTAATTCCTGCAAACTGATCCATTACTTTCTGGACAGTGCCAGGAAATTTATTGTAAAACGAATTGACTGCTTCCCGTTCCTGAAAACACACGTCGGAATTTTGAACAGTGCCTCGAATGAACGGATTTTCTGGCGAGAGTCCCCTCTGACGGTGCGCATGCACGGATGCGGGGTCGATCATGGCGAGCATCTGTTCATGGCTGAGATTTTCTATCTTGGCGACTTCATGCGAGGTGCGCATACCATCGAAAAAGTGGACAAAGGGGATGCGCCCGGCCAGCGAGGCTGCCTGGGTAATGAGGGCCATATCGTGGGATTCTTGCACAGAGCGGGAGGCCATCATCGCAAAACCAGTGGCGCGAACTGCCATCACATCAGAGTGATCTCCGTAGATTGAAGTGGTAGAAGCCGCTAGCGCCCGTGCCGCCACATGGAAGACAGAAGCGGTCAGTTCTCCTGCGATCCGGTACATGTTCGGGATCATTAGCAACAAACCCTGCGAGGCTGTGAAGGTGGTTGCAAGCGAACCGGTTTGCAAGGCACCGTGTACTGCTCCCGCTGCCCCAGCCTCAGACTGCATTTCCACAACCCGTGGCACCGTGCCCCAGATATTTTTTATCCCTTCACTTGACCATGTGTCTGAAAACTCACCGATGCTGGTGGTGGGGGTGATGGGATAAATTGCGATGACTTCGTTCAATCTATACGCCACATAGGCAACGGCCTCGTTGCCATCCAAAGTTGTGATGGTTGTCTGCATAAAAGGTTCCCGGTTGTTCAGCAAGTCGTTTGTGGCAGCAGTGCTTTTAGAGCAGCGTATAATGCCTCAATCTCAGCCTTCGTGTTGTAGCCCTGCACGGAAACGCGGATAAGATTTGTCCCGTTCCAGATATGTACGGGAACTTCGATATGATATTCATCATATAAGCGGGTTTTGAGCGCAACAACATCCGTATTTTCCGGAAGGGTCATGGCAATAACCTGGCAATATGTCTGCGCACCGGGCTGGTGCAGTGATGGCAATCCGGTTAGGCCGCAAATGATTTCCTGGGCGTAAGTGGCAAGCTTGTAACATTCTTCGCGAACCAGGTCCCAGTTATGGTCTTTTTGGAACTGGATGGCGTCTGGAACGGCCAGAAAAGCGGCAGGATCGCGGGTGCCCATCCATTCGTGGTGGTCAACGAATTGCGAAGGGCCAGGAAGCATGGCTTCGTAACCCCACGAAACTACCAGCGGTTTGAGAAGATGTTGTACTTCTGGTCTTGCGTATAAGAAACCGGAACCCTTCGGGCTCATCAGCCATTTGTGTAAATTCCCTGACCAGAAATCGGCACCCAGACTGTCGAGCGCAAGTGGAATTTGACCAGGCACGTGCGCGCCATCAATCACGGTAAGTATCCCTGCGCTCCGCGCCCGGGCGCAAATTTCCGCGACCGGGAAAATGAGAGCTGATGGACTTGAGATTTGGCTGATGAAGATAACCCGTGTTTGCGGAGTGACGCTTTCCCAAAGGTGTTCTACAAATTCAGCTGCTGATGAAAGTGGTAAAGAGACCTGACTACTTGTATAGGTAAAGCCTTTTTCTTTTGCCAGGAAACGCCAGGTTCGATCCATAGCCCCGTATTCATGATCCGTGGTAAGCACCTCGTCTCCTGGCCCAAGAATCAGCGAGCGAGCCACGATATTGAGTCCTACGGTGACATTGGTAACATAGACGAGATTGTTCTCGCTTGTGCCAACATATTCGGCCAGAGAGGCGCGCGAGGCGCGCATCAGTTCGTTATGGCGCCGGCCTAAAAATTCCACTGGCTGGCGTTCCAATTCCAACTGCCAGCGTTGATAGGCTTCGAAGACGGGCTTAGGAGTAGCACCGAAAGAACCGTGATTTAAGAAAATTATGTTTGGATCAAGCAAGAAAAAATCTTTTAGGTTGAGCATATTACTGGAAATCTCCTGTTATTGATTGGTATTGACGAAAAGCATCCATAGAATCCCGCCTTGAAAATTTTCTCCGGCAAATATGTACGAGTGGGTTGGCCGGCTGCCTCGTTGGAATTCCCGGCGTATCTTGATAAAAAGAATTTGGCAAGTTGCAACGCGGGTGTTGCCGGCAATTCCCCGCGCGTGATATGAAACGACGATCAAGTTTGGTGGAGTACAGGTCAGCTGAGTCAGACCTTCAGAACAAGATTTGGAATTTGTAGCAACGATCTCCGCGGCCTGGTGGAGATCGTTGCTACAATGTAAATTTATACCATCATGCCAGGATCAGAAATGGTATGAATGCTATAAATTGGTACCCGGTTGACGCTTATTAAGGCGTTTTGTGAACATTCTCTGCGCCTGGCCCGGCCTCTTCGATACTGACAGCTTTAAAAGATGGGCGGGCATATTTTTGTGTTGGTGGAGTGCCGACAGGATTGAAACAATAATCGTCAACCCCTCTGCAGAGGTAAGTTTTAAAGTTAGGGTTCACGCTAAGATCGTTTTTTACATTTGTTCCTGAGTAGCGGATCGTGAGACCGGCACGCCTTCTGCTGGAAGGGTTGGCTGGCGAACCATGCACAGCCCTGTCGTCATGCAGGCTAACTTCACCGACATTAAGCTTAAACTGGACTGCATCAGCTTCATTAAACGTACCAGTTTCGAGTTCCAGGGTGATCACTGAATCGGTTTTATCCTGGCGCTTATGCTTGAGAAGCCCAGAAGTGTGCGAGGCTGGGATAATTTTCATGCCACCGTTTTCCTCATTGACATCGTCAAATGCAAGCCAAACGGTAACACTATTATACGGTTTCATCGGCCAATAATAGGCATCTTGGTGCCATCCGACTGTGGATTTGCTAAACGGCTCTTTGATGAAAAAACCGCTGGCCCACAAGTAAAAATTCGGCCCGAGAATACTTTCGACGAGGTCATGGATATTTGGATTCATGCAAATATCAAATAGATATTTGCTGGTCTCGTGCCATTCGCGAATATCTTTGGCAGATTCGCCGGGTTGCAGTAATGCCAATAGGTTGGGTAGGTCAGCATTCATTTGTTGCATTTCTTCGGAAGAATAAATTGGTGGTAATCCGATAAGGTAGCCATTCTTTTGATAGAAGGCTTTTTGTTCTTCATTAAGACGGTATGTGTTCACAAGCGCTCCTCTTGGATTGGGTGAATTTGATAAAGGATCTGTGCTGCTGCTAAAAAATATTGCCATTGGTCGTTTGGGAATATATTAGACAAACCAGAATGTAGCGCCAGGCAAGTATGTTGATTGTTTCAATAAACATACTAACCAACTCTCGGTCAAATGTCAATACCGGCACTAGCGCCAACGGTTATCGGGTGAAGGTGTATATTTTCACAAGAGTTTAGCTTTTAGAAACATCACAGAATTTCGGTCTGGACTTGATAGGCTAATTGAAAATTAATTATTATTCTGGTTGGTGGAGTTGCGAAATATTAGCAAAACTTATGTAAAGTCTATTTTATTATTAGGTTGCTTGCTATCGCTTGACATTTACGTCGAATTTTAGTAATATATTTATTGATTGTATCAATAAATATGGTAATATTTATAATATTACATCACCAACTTGGTATCATGATGGTGAGCGAGATCAACTTATTGGATTTCTGTATCGAAGATAGGTTGATGATGGCAGCCATAGTGCCTGGCAAAGGCCTTCGGTAAATTGCAAAATTCAGGCTAGGGCAACCAAGAGGCTCGTATAAAATCGGCTAAAAATAACAATCACATAAACCCCAATAGATGTGACAGAAAAGACGGTATTTGCAATAGTGCCGTTTTTCCTCCAGTTTGTTCTAATATAAAATCATCGAACCAGGTATTTATGCTTCTGGCTTAGATAAGAAATGAGGTTATATGGGTCGTTATATTCTTGGACGCCTTGGTGGGTTATTGATTGCCTTTGTACTTGTTTCGATGATTACATTTTCACTGATGCATGCGGTGCCGGGGGGGCCGTTCGACGAGACCAAGCAGCCGCTGCCAGCGGAAGCGAAGGCAAATATTTTGCGTAAGTACGGCCTGGACAAACCAGTTTGGGAACAGTATTTGCGTTACATGTGGAGCGCGGTACATCTTGATTTTGGGATTCCTTTTCAAAGCCCCAATGAAACTGTGATCGGGTTGATCGCCCGTGTTTGGCCAGCCACTTTGCAGCTTGCGGGGGTGGTTATTTTAATTTCTTACAGCCTGGGTCTAATGCTGGGGATTGTTGCAGCGATCAATCAAAATTCGTGGATCGATTATTTTGTGACTACCCTGGCAACGCTTGGATTTGCTGTGCCGAGTTTTGTGGTCGCCATCTGGCTGATACTTATCTTCTCGGTCGGTTTGCATTGGCTGCCCACCGGCGGCTGGGGTGAGCCGCAACACTATATTTTGCCGGTCATTGTTTACTCGCTTGGACCTACAGCCATGGTCGCTCGCTATACGCGGGTAAACACATTGGAGGCGCTACACGCCGATTACGTTCGCACCGCGCGGGCGAAAGGTTTGAAGCGTAATACGATCATCTTCAGACATGTGTTAAAGAATGCTTTGATCCCAATGATCACAGTTCTGGGCCCTAAAATCCCGGATATCGCCACAGGGTCTATTTTCATCGAAGCTGTTTTCCGAATTCCAGGGCTGGGGCGTTACTTTGTCACCAGCACGTTCAATCGGGACTACCCCATGATCATGGCGACCATGCTTCTGGCGGCTTTTTTGTGGGGGATCACTTACATTATTACCGATATCCTCTACACATTTATTGACCCACGGGTGCGTCTGACTGACAGAGGCAATGTATGAGCATTTCATCTTTGACCAGTACGGATGCATCAACTACACAAAATCGGACATTATGGCAGGATGCCAGGCGATCTTTCTTGAGGAACAAGCTGGCAACAGCTGGGTTAATTGTCGTGATTCTATTTATCGTTATGGCGCTTTTTGCAGATATTCTGGCCCCATTTTCCTATTTCCACGCTAACCTGGCTACAAACCTGCGCTTTCCGAGCCTGGCCCATCCTTTTGGGACAGACCCGATCGGTAGGGATGTGCTAAGCCTGATCATTTATGGGGCACGTACTTCGCTGTTCGTAGGCTTCTCGGTACAGCTGATCGCCTTTGGGATCGGCTTGCCGCTTGGTGCGCTGGCCGGGTTGCGAGGTGGCTGGGTAGACTTTGTGATTACGCGATTATTGGAAGTGATGACTGCCTTTCCTGGCTTTTTGTTCGCGATCTTCTTGATGAGCATCCTCGGGACTGGTCTACCCAATGTGATACTGGCGATTGGGGCTACCAGTTGGATTGAGGTCTGCCGGTTGACGCGTGGACAATTTTTGGCGCTGCGTGAACGTGAGTTTGTGACGGCAGCACGCTCTTATGGCGCGAGTGACTGGCGGGTGATCCTGCGCCACTTGCTGCCGCACGCATTACCCCCGCTGATTATCATGCTGGCTTTGGGGATTCCCAACGCTATTTTTGCAGAGGCAGGCCTCAGTTTTCTTGGAGTCGGCATTAACGACCCTATTCCCAGTTGGGGCAAGATGGTCAGTGACAGCCTGGGTTATATCCGAGTTTATTGGTATCTGGGGCTGTTTCCCACGCTGACCATTGCTCTGGCCATGCTCAGTTTTAATTTTTTGGGCGATGGGCTTCGGGATGCGCTCGACCCAACAATGTATAACCAATGATCGAGATTGATTTCAAATCTTGTCAAACCTGGAAAGTTTAACCAAACATAAAATTCATAACGCGAGAGGAAACACTGGCTTCATTTTTTAGCTACGCTCCCATGGCCCCAGCCAGGCTGCAAGCGGTTACCTTTACCCAAGCGCTACATATAGTTTATCAAGGAGAAGAAATGTTGACCCAATCGAAATCGAAACTCTGGACGATTTTTACTCTGTTGATCATGGTTTCCATGGTCCTTACTGCCTGCGGTCCTGCAGATGCACCCGCGCAGCCAGTTGTAAATACTGCGATGCCGATCTTACCGACTTACACCCCCGTTACAATTGGCGCCACAGCTGCCCCGGCTGCGACTGCTGAACCTCAAGCCGCTAATACGGTTGCTCCCAGTGCGGTGGTCAATGCTTTTGGTGTGACCCTGCCAGCAGATGCCGCTCCATTGAGCCAACAATTCCTGCGGCTCCAGGGCCCGGAAGGAACAACCACCGATTTTGCTAACAGCGTTTACAAGCGCCCGGTTAGTTCCGCGTCTGACCTTTTGAGCACGCCCTTTGTTCTGATCAACAAAAACTTCGAAATTCTTCCTGGTGGCGCATTGAGCTGGGAAGTTTCTGCGGATGGCATGACCTGGACCTTCCACATGGATCCGAAACTGACCTGGAGCGATGGCAATCCTGTTACCGCGGATGATGTGGTCTTTACATTCCAATATCAGGCCGACCCCAAGCATGCCTGGGATTTCGCCTGGTTTTGGACCGATATTGTGAATTGGGAACAAGCCATCGCCGGTAAAGTGGCCCTGACTGAAATTGGTGTAAAGAAAGTGGACGAATTTACCGTTCAGTTCATTACAACCGCTCCGTCCCCCTACTTCCCATCCAAAGCCCTGGATATTCGCCCTATCAGCAAGATCAATTTTGAGAAAAGCGGCGAATATTACAACAACACGCCAGCAACCTCCGTTTCATCATCCCCGTGGGTTTTGACGGACTGGACAAAGGGTAAGGGCATGAGTTTTGGGCCCAACAAGAATTATAGCGGCAAGCTCAAACCATATATCGAAAATATCTACTACACCTTTAGCGAAACCTCAAACGAATTCCGCGCTTACCAGAATGGTGAAATCGACCATACCCAGTGGTTCTCCCCGGCCGATGTGGATCTGATCTCTAATGATGCACAGCTTAGCAAAGAATACCACCCTGGCTATGGTGATTTCCGTACGTACTACCTGGGCTTCAATACCTTCGAGAAACCTTTTAGTGATCTCAAGGTGCGCCAGGCAATTGCCAAGGCCATCGACCGCGACAGCATTATTCAGAATATCGTCAAGCGCCAGGGTAATGCGGCTTATTCATTCCTGATGCCCGGCTTCCCCGGCTCGAACAGCGAAGAACTGAAAGCGCTGGATATTAACAAATTCGATGTTGCTGCAGCAAAAGCGCTGCTGGCTGAAGCTGGTTACCCGGATGGTAAGGGTTTCCCGAGCATTGAATTGTGGACCCGCAACGAATCTGATCTGAACAAGGCCATCGCGGCTGCTATTGGTTCCATGCTTAAGGAAAACTTGGGAATCAATGTTGAAGTATCCAATAAAGAAACCAAGTTATTTATGGATACGCTTAATGCCCACAAGCTGCCGTTCTACTTCCTTTCGTACGGTTTCGACTATCTTGATCAGTCCAACATGTTGGGCATCTGGAACTCCACTGGGCGACATGCCTGGAAGAATCCTGAGTTTGACAAAATGGTATCCGATGCTACATCCATGGTCGGAGATACCGCCAAGCGCGACCAGATGTTCAAGGATGCAGAAAAAATACTGGTTAGCGATGCAGGTGGTGTATTTATCTACCACGTCACCCCTGGTGCCATCTACAAGCCTTACATGAAGGGTTCCGAGTTGGATGCTGATCAGACTGGTGTAGCTGCCTGGCACTGGCCTTTCATTGAATCGGGATGCATGCTGGTGTACACACTTTATGTTTCAAACGATGTCCCAGCTTCACGCAAATAGCATGACGACCTACCACCTGTTGTAAACAGAGCGAACGAGACGCAGGGGGGAGCTTTTTTACTCCCCTGCGTCTCATTTTTATAATCATCACGAAGTGGGTTGCTATGGATAATGTGCTGTTGGAAGTGCGAGGATTGGAAACCCAATTTATCACGCCGGACGGGACGGTCTATGCCGTTAACGGCGTATCGTTCAGCGTCGAGAATGGCGAGACCATCGGGCTTGTCGGCGAAAGTGGTTGCGGAAAAAGCATTACCATGCTTTCAATCCTTGGCCTGGTGCCTACTCCGCCAGGAAAAATCAGCGCTGGAACGGCTATGTTTCATGGGCAAGATCTGCTGAAGATGAACGAGGTGCAGCTCCAGAAAATTCGTGGAGCGCAGATCGGCATGATCTTTCAGGACCCGATGACTTCATTAAACCCTGTGCTGACCATTGGCCGGCAAATTACCGAGACCATCGAAGTTCACCTCGGTCTGAGCCACGAACAGGCCAATAAGCGCGCCGAGGAACTGCTGGATATGGTCGGGATTCCCAAAGCCAAGGACCGTTTGCGCGATTATCCGCACCAGTTCTCAGGTGGAATGCGCCAGCGGGCTATGATCGCTATGGCGCTGTCTTGCAAACCGCAAATTCTGATCGCCGATGAGCCAACCACGGCCCTGGACGTAACCATTCAGGCCCAAATCCTTGAACTTGTGAAAACCCTGCGCGATGAATTGGGAATGACCATCATCTGGATCACCCATGACCTGGGGATTATCGCCAATCTGGCCCGCCGGGTAATCGTGATGTACGGGGGGTATTTCATTGAAGAAGCGCCTGTTAAGGAACTGTTCCGTAACCCACAGCACCCATACACGCTCGGTTTGTTGGGCAGCCTGCCCAGGCTGGACTATGATTTACGTGAGCCGCTGGTTTCCATCGATGGCGCTCCGCCCGTCCTGCATCAGAAGCCAGCTTTTTGCCCTTTTGCCCTGCGATGCAGCTATGTGACTGAAGCATGCCGCCAGGCAAACCCGATTCTGGAAGAAATAACCCCGGGCCATCGTGTGGCTTGCTGGGTCAAGCCCAAATTCCGGAGTGCACAAGCATGACCACTTCTTCTGAAGTTTTACTGCAAGTAGATAATCTGGTAAAACATTTTCCGGTTCACAGCAATGACGGTTTTTTCCGTAGGAAAACCAACCTGGTTCATGCGGTGGATGGGATTTCTTTCAATCTGTACAGAGGCGAAACCCTGGGGTTAGTAGGTGAATCGGGCTGTGGAAAATCCACCGCAGGTCGAACGATTCTCCAACTCTATCGCCCTACTTCTGGGTCAGTAGTTTTTGATGGGACAGACCTGACCAATCTTTCTCTTACTGATCTGCGCAAATTTCGGCGCCGGATGCAAATGATCTTCCAGGATCCGTATGCCAGTTTGAATTCGCGTATGACCGTTGGGGAGATCATCAGTGACCCATTGGTGGTCAATAACCAAAACAAATCCCGTAAGGATATCGAAGATCGAGTGGCGGAATTGTTGGATTTGGTGAAGTTGAATCCGGCTTACGTCAATCGTTACCCACACGAATTTTCTGGCGGACAGCGCCAGCGGATTGGGATTGCGCGGGCTCTGGCACTGCAGCCCGAATTGATTGTGTGTGATGAACCAATTTCAGCACTGGATGTATCAATCCAGGCTCAAATTGTCAATTTGTTGGTGGAACTGCAACAGAAATTTAGCCTGACTTATTTGTTTATTTCGCACGACCTGTCGATGGTACGACATATCTGCGACCGTGTAGTGGTGATGTATTTGGGTGTGATTGTCGAAGTAGCCCGAAAGAATGAGTTCTACCGTAACCCGCTGCATCCCTATACCAGCGCTTTACTCTCGGCAGTAAATATTCCGGATCCCTTTATCGAGGAGCAACGGAACCGGACGATCTTAAAAGGGGAGATCCCTTCGCCAGTCAACCCACCCTCAGGCTGTCGCTTTCGGACCCGCTGTCCAATTGCCAAACCTGAGTGCGCCCAAAGCCAACCCGAGCTGCGCGAAATATTACCTGACCATTTTGTTGCCTGTTTTTTTGCTGCGCCATGAAAAGTTAGGTGTTTTGCTGAATTCGGGTTTCCAGGAGCGGCTGGTCAATTTGTATTTGGAATTATTTATTTTTTAGGTAGAATATGGACCGTCCTTTTGTGGGGCAGAGATTTTTAGAGTTCGACCAGAGAATCAATCATTGAGACCAAAAATGCAAATATCCCAACTACCTAAGGAATACGCATGAAACACATCACGCCAGTAACACAGTCTGGAAGCAATCTAAAAGACATTAAACTGCTAAATCGGGCGGTTGTTTTTCGCGCTATCCGTGAAGCAAGTGCCATATCGCGTGCGGACCTTGCAAAACAAACCGGACTAAATCCGGCAACACTGACTCATATCACCCGTGAACTACTTGAACGCGGTCTGATCGAGGACGCTGGTGCTGGAGAAGCGCGGGTTGGACGGCGTAGTTCGTTGCTGCGAATCCATTCCATGATTGGGAATATTCTTGCGGTACGCCTGGCACGCCACAACATCCAGGGCCTTCTCACCGATCTGGATTTACATGACCCGGTCATCCACACGACCAGTTCTTCCTTTTTGGCCAACCCAATTGACGCCAGCTTGCCGGCTCTGTTGGAAGTGATTGAGACTTTGATCAAGAAATCAGGTGTGGAGCGCCGGACAATCCTGGGTATCGGAATCTCTGCTCCTGGACCACTGGATGCTGGGCGTGGAATTTTGATTGCACCGCCTAATTTTCCAGGTTGGAACAGTTTTCCGGTTCGGAAAATCATTGAAGAAAAAACGGGTTTTACAACTTTTCTAGACAATGATGCCAACAGTGCTGCCCTGGCTGAAAAGTGGTTTGGGGCAGGGCGCAACCTGGACAACTTTGTCTTTATCCTGGTTGAGGATGGTGTAGGTGGTGGTGTGGTGATTAATGGCGATATTTATCGGGGTCAGCATGATATCGCGGGTGAAATTGGTCATACGACCATCGATCGCAACGGTCCGATCTGTGCTTGTGGAAATACCGGCTGCCTGGAGCTTTATGCTTCTCCGCATGCGGCTGAAAGTGTGGTGCGCGATGCACTGCTGGCTGGTCGGAAAAGCCTGGTGAGCGACTTGATAGATAACGATTTGAACCGGATCAGCTTTGAATCAGTCGCGCAGGCGGCTTTGCAAGGTGATGCAGTTGCAAACGAAGCTATTTTGGGAATGGCTCAGGCCTTGGGCGTGGCGGTGGTCAATGTCATCAATTCGTTTGATCCGCAGGCGGTAATTCTGGGTGGGAAAATTAGCCTGGTTGGCGAGATTATCTTGCCGGTTGTTCAGGATTACGTTGACCGGCGGGCTATTTCTCGCAGCGAACAAAAGCTTCCGGTGATGATGAGCGAACTGGGCGTGAATGCACCCGTGATTGGGGCGTTTTCGCTGGTGTTGCGGGAGTTATTTCAAAACCCAGAATTTCATCCCGCGGTGAGTGAAAAAAGCTAAAATCGTTATGGGAAAAATGAAGAATTGAAGATAAAAACATCATCCGATACTGTCCGGGAGATGTTTTTTTATTGCAAGAATGTCGAGCGATTGATGGGTAACAGCGGTGCTCGAAGCTAATCAGGTAGGCATATTCCGCGAAAAATATAGGGAGGTTGAGATTGGGTTATTCCCTGAATGGTTGTGTTTCTAGCAGTTGGTACCTTTCAACGCTTTAAAATCAGTAAGATGATGAATTGCCAATATTGGGGCTAACAACCCTGAGGTTGGTACTTGACATTTGTTTTACTGTCATGTAATATGTTTATTGAAACAATCAACAAAATATTCGGGCCAGATTAATTTCGGTTTAGCGATATTTGGAGTTTCAATGAACGAGCGAAAAATAAATTGGTATCGATCCCCGGTGAAACGCGAAGCGCAGGTGGAGTTAAATCAACGGGATGACTGGAAAGGGCTGGCTCAGACACTTGGACATCTGGGATTGCTCGCGTTGACCGGTATCTGTGCGGCTTATGCTGCCGGCCGGCTGCCAATCTGGGTATTATTAATAATCTTATATATTCATGGGACTTTTTACGCTTTTCTTTCGAATGGTTTTCACGAGCTCTGCCATAAAACGGTATTTCGATCGAAGCGTTTGGGAGTATTTTTCTTATACCTGGTCAGCTTTTTGAGTTGGTATAACCCTATCTTCTTTTGGGCAAGCCATCAGGAACATCATAAGTACACCCTTAACCCACCAGATGATCTCGAAGTGGTCTTGCCAGTTCCGATGACAGCAGGTCTTTTCCTACAAGCCGCTTTTATCAATCCATGGGACTTTATCGGCAGGCTAAAGAATTACATTCGATTAAGTTTCGGCAGGTTGGAAGGCGAGTGGGAGAATGCGCTTTTCCCAGCAAGTGCTACCGTCTTACGAAAGAACCTTTTTAATTGGACTCGCTTTCACTTGATCGGCCATGCACTGATCGCTGTTGTTTCTCTTTATTTCGGTCTGTGGATGATACCTGTTTTAATCACACTGGCTCCTTTTTATGGCGGGGCGCTCTATTTTCTGATCAATAATACCCAGCATATCGGTCTCCAGGACAATGTATCTGATTACCGCCTTTGCTGCCGAACGATTATTCTGAATCCATTTATTAGCTTTGTCTATTGGCGCATGAATTACCATACCGAGCACCACATGTACGCCGCGGTGCCCTGCTATAACCTGGAAAAATTGCATGAGCAGATAAAATCTGACCTTCCTGACTGCCCGGTAGGCCTGATTCAGACTTGGAAAGAGATTATAGCGATATTACGCCTGCAAAAAGTGGATCCCACCTATCAGCATGTGGCTCAATTGCCAAAGAAAATATAGTTATTCTCCGGTATTTGCGGTTTTGAGATCCGGATGGAAGAGTATAGGAAGCGGTTGTGATTGAGCATTTGGTGGTGGTTATCCGCTCCCCCGAACTCATCCAGAAATTGGTGCCACATGGCGAAATCTTGTTTATAAATTTTGAATAATTCGCTGAAACCATTTGGGAACGAAAATTGGAAGGAGGAACCAGAAAAAAGGTCTTTATTGGCCAAAAAATAAAGAACACGCTTGGTTGGGAAACTCTAGTATGCCCTTTATTCTGATGAATCTGTTTGAATATCCAAAGGAGAATTGACTAATGTTTAAAAATCGCTTTACCTGGCTTTCCTGGCTGCTTTTTATAGCCATAGCGGTATCGTCTTGCGCAAGCCCTGCAGCTCAAGCGCCAACCGCGGCTCCTGCCGTAGCGGCGGTCGAAAAGGTCGTGATTGGTGCAGTGCTTTTTGGCCGCGATAGTTTCTTCGAGAACATCCAGACCGGTATGGAAATGGCCGCCAAGGATGCCGGTGTTGAGTTGTTGGTCAGTGTTCATGATCACGACATCAGCAAAGAAACCACCTTCATCGAAGATTATATTGCACGCAAGGTGAATGCCATTCTGATCACCCCCGAGTCAGAAGACGCCTCGGTGGCAGCCATCAAGCAGGCTTTTGATGCGGGCATCAAGATCATTTGTTTCAATACCTGTATCAATAAGGCCGATGCTGCCAAGTATGTTTCTGCTTTCTATGAGACCGACCAGACTTCGCTGGGTCTCCAGACTGGTGAATACCTGGTGGGTTGGCTGGCCAAGAACATGGCTGGTAAAGAAGTTAATATTGGCATTTTGCAGTGCGACCGTTTTGAAGCTTGCAAACGACGTGGTGATGGCTTCCGCAAAGCGCTGAACGATAAAGGCGTCAAGTGGACCGAAGTAGCCAATCAGGAAGGTTTCATGCCTGATGTTGGTTCAACCATGGCCGAGAGCATGCTGCAAGCCAACCCCAAGATCAACATTCTGTGGTCTGAGAATGAGGGTGGTACGGTCGGCGAAGTGATCG
>CAINXK010000146.1 GCA_903854805.1 uncultured Anaerolineae bacterium | reverse complement strand
CCAATGCCACTAAAGGAACGGAAGACATAGCTGGCGGGCAGATCCACCAGGCGCTGGCGCTTTTCGATAAACATACCTTGATCAATATCGAAGCGATAGGGTTGAATATCACCAGCGCTAGTTACGAGTGCATCGCTCCAGGATGATTGAATATCCCCGCTTTCAATTTTTTTCAAGGCGTAACGGACCGCTGTTTCAAAATCAAGTATTTCAATATTTGGAAAGAGCCGCGCAGCAAGGTCGGTATTAACGATAGAATCTGCGTGCAGGCCTTCAATCAGCGGTAGAACGGCGTTGTAGGTAATGGGTGTGACCAGATGGACCCAATATGCAGATAAATGCGGGACATAAAACGGCGTGGGGATCAGAAAGCGTTTTAGATCGCGTACTTTCGCATATTCGAGCAGCATATCTGCATAAGTCAGGCGCGTGGTACCGCCAATTTCCACCAGCTGCCCGGTACTCTCGGGTTGAGCCAACGCTGCTACCAGGTAATCAAGCACATTACGGATGGCGATCGGTTGGGCTTTGGAAAAATACCAGCGTGGACAAATCAAAAGTGGTTCCCGTTCTGAAAGATAACGCACCATCTCAAACAAGGTGCTGCCGGAACCGATGATCATGCCAGCGCGAAATTCAGTCACCGGAACTCGCCCCTGGCGCAGGATATAACCAGTCTCATGCCGCGAGCGCAGGTATGGCGAAAGCCGGGCGGTGGGATCCACCAGCTCGCCCAGATAAATGATCCGTTCAATATTAGCCGCGCTGGCTGCTTGGGCAAAATTTCGAGCAACGGTCATATCACGCACAGCCTTGACCTTGCCACCCTGCATGCCATGAATAAGAAAATAGGCCACAGAAACGCCTTCGAGTGCCGAAATGATGCTCTCTGGCTGCAGAACATCACCCTGCAGCACTTCCACCTGATGAAGCCAGGGCCGGCCCTGCAAGCGGGCCGGATCGCGCGCCAAAACACGGACAGTGTAACCCGCTTCCAGCAGGCGCGGGATCAGACGACCACCAACATAACCAGTTGGGCCGGTAACCAGGATGGGTTTACTTTTTATTTGGTTGGTTGAATTCGAATCAGGGTTCATAAAGGTTCCAAGAATGCTTAAATGCTATACAATTGGATATATTTTATCAACAAGCGCCCCATCCCGGGCAAAGACGGGTGCTGTTCTTTTAATAAATTAATAAAGCGCCCAAATTGAAGACTGCCGGAAGGAATATCATGAGCACTTACCATCGCACTACGCGGGAATGTCTCGCGAGCCAATTAAAACCCGAGCTATTAGTAGCCATGAGAACATTTTTTCAAACTCACAATCTGGGCGAGGTCGAATCGGAAAGCTTGTTATGCTGCGAAACATTATCTCAAAAAACAGAGGCCAGCTGGCTGAGTTCATGGTTGGATGGCAGGGCCGATACAGAAATTTATACTGGCATTGTGCTCACAGCCAGTTCGCTGATCTGGGTTCGGATGGGAGACCAATCTGTTGTTCACACCGTGGGTGCCAATCTGATGAATATTCGAACCAGGAGCCAAATATCTCCCTTTTCCAAGGAAACCAGACTGGAAATCAACGGGCTGGTCGAAGGTGCCAAAAGCATCATCCGTGGCAGCATCGCTTTGGGCCCAGAACCAGCTGCCCAAACGTTTTGCGAAGAAGTTTACCAGGCAATTGAAAAAATCAAACCGACACCGGGTCGAAAGTGGCCTTCATGGATGGGGGGCCACTAAATTGGTGAAGCTACACTCCTGCGTCTTCTCACTGTGCAACCATTTCGCGAGTGGTAAAATCACAGCGTGAAATCATCTCTATCTGATCAAATTTCAGCTTCCCCGCTGGTATGGATCTCGGCCGCACTCCTGACCGGTATCATCCTTGCCAGCCTGGTGCTCCTGCCAACTTTGGTCTGGTTCCAGTTAGCGATTCTCGCGCTGATTGCGGCCCTGGTACTGAGACGCCTGCGTCCGGGAGTGGCTATCGCGCTGGTTCTACTGCCGGGTTTCCTTTTCCTGGGCGCGGCACGCTACCAGATGGCCCAGCCAGTCATCACCCCCACCTTCACAGCCTATTACAACGACCAGGATCGCAGAATCTATGTAACCGGGGTTGTTGCTGAAACCCCAGACATTCGCGATACAACCACCTATCTGCGCCTGAATGTGACAGCCGTCGACATCGGGCAGGGTGCTGGCGATGTCCCCGTACAGGGTGATGTGCTGGTAAATCTTACAAACGAGTACAGCGTAGCTTATGGTGATATCGTCAGGGTGCGCGGATACCTGCGTACACCGCGAGAAACCGAGGAATTTTCCTACCGCGACTATCTGGCCAGACAGGGCATCCATTCCACGCTACAAACAGCCACCATCACCATTCTGCCAGGTAAAAACACCAACAAATTCTGGGCATTGATGATTCGCTTCCATGATAGCATGCTCAAGCGGATTTATCAGCTTTTCCCGAACCCGGAGGCCTCACTTTTCGGGGGAATTTTACTGGGGGCCGATAAAAATATCCCAAGTGAAGTACAGCAGGCTTTCAAAGACACCGGCACGGCGCACATCATCGCAATTTCAGGCTTTAATATTGCCATCATTGCTGCCATTTTTGTAATGCTGCTTTCCAGGTTGTTCGGCAAGAAATGGGGCTCGCTGCTCTCCATCCTGGGCATCATCGCCTATACGCTGCTGGTCGGGGCCAGCGCCTCTGTGGTTCGCGCAGCCATCATGGGCTCAATGTCTGTGATTGGCGGGCTGTTTGGACGGCGCAACCTGGCCGCCACCGGGCTGGCAACCGCAGCCGTATTCATGGCACTGGTCAACCCGTTCGTGCTGTGGGATGTTGGGTTTCAGCTTTCCTTTGCTGCCACTCTGGGGCTGGTGATCTATGCCCAACCCATGCAGGATTTCATCAGCGCCTGGCTCTCGCGCTATTTTCCTCCAGCGAATGTCGATAAATTCATCGGCCCATTCTCCGATTACTTCCTGCTGACCTTTGCGGCCCAGTTAACCACACTGCCGGTCAGCATGTATTACTTTGGACGCTTCTCGCTGGTCTCGCTGATCGCAAACCCAATCATCCTGCCGGCACAACCGGCGGTGATGGTGCTCGGCGGGCTGGCCGTCATCCTTAGCAAACTATATATGCCGCTCGGACAGGTAGTCGCCTGGGTAGCCTGGCCTTTTGCAGCCTATACCATTCGCATGGTGGAATTCTTCGGAAAAATCCCAGGCGGAGTATTGATCCTGGGCGAATTCTCCCTGCTGGCCGTGCTCATTTTTTACGGCCTTTTGTTTGGTTTTACATTCGCCTGGCCGCGCATGAAGGGAGTCGCAACACCGGTGGTTGTGGTTTCGGTTTTGGCCGTGCTGACCTTCCTGACCTGGCGTTCGGTGCTGAATATGCCCGACGGCCGCCTGCATGTGCTCTTTCTGGATGTGGGCTCTTCGGATGGCATCTTGATCACAACACCAAGTGGAAAATTTGTATTGATCAACGGAGGCGAAAGCCCTTCAGCCCTGGCAGACCAGCTCGGCCGGCGCATACCACCCTTTGATCGCGGTATTGATTATCTGGTGGTGGCATCCACGCAGGAAAACCAGGTGGCTGCCTTGCCGCGCGTGCTCGAACAATATCGTCCCAAGTCCGTGCTGTGGACCGGCAACGAGCAAGCCTCCTTCTCTTCCACACTGCTTAAAGAATGGTTGACAGACGCTCGCATCCCCAATGAATTGGCCGAGGCAGATACAGCTTTTGACCTGGGCGATGGGGTTACGCTGCGCTTTCTGGCGGTTTCTGCCCGTGGGGCTGTGATAAGCCTGGAAATGGGTAATTTCAAAACCATCCTGCCGATTGGCGTTAACTTTGACGTTTTTTCTCAGCTCAACAATGGCCAGGGATTGGGCCCGGTCAGCGGACTGTTGATTTCTGAAAGCGGATACGCGCCATCCAACCCACCCGAATGGCTGGCAAACCTTAAGCCGCAGGTGGCAATTTTAAGCGTGGCAGCCGGTGACCCGGATGGCTTGCCAGCCGTGGATGTCATCAAAGCGTTCGATAATTACAATTTAATCCGCACCGATAGACTGGGCTGGATCGATCTGGCCAGTAACGGGCAACAGCTCTGGATCACGTCGGAACATAAGTAAGATGGGGATTTACTGGTTTGCGGTTCTTTGCGCCGGAGGCGCGCCCGAATGAGCATTGAAACCTGCCCAACCTTGATTGATCCATCCGGCCAGGAACATCCTCTGCATGAGAATTTAATCCGAATTGGCAGAGACATGGAAAACGAAGTTGTGGTTGTTAGCAAACGCGCTTCGCGTGAACACGCCCACATCACCCGCGAAGGCCGGCGGGTATTTCTGGATGATAAAAACAGCACCAATGGGACGTATCTGAATGGCGAGCGCATCCAGACCAAATCTCTGCTACGCGACGGCGACCGGATCGGGATTGGCGAAGTAACCTTTCTATTCCATGACCCCGAAACCACCACCCGTGAAACCCCTTATCCTGAATTGGAACTCAACATCCCAGCCGGAGAAGTACGGATCAACCGTCAAATAGTAATGCTTTCACCCAAAGAATTCAGCCTGCTGACCCATCTGTACCAAAAACGCGGACTGGTATGTTCAAAAGACGAGATTGGGCGCAGCGTTTGGACAGAGTATCAGACCGGTATATTCGACTACCAGATCGAGAACCTGGTCCGGCGCCTGCGCACAAAGATCGAAATCGACCCCAATACGCCGCAGCTGCTGATCACCATGCGTGGACTGGGCTACAAACTCACCGGTGTCTCTGCAGAAACCAACCCGGATGCAGACGGCGAATAGGCGCTTGATAGCCAATTGTTAGGCAGGAAAAAGTCCATGGGGGTATCATCAGAATAGATCAAACAAAGGCCCTGGAGAAGGTAGCATGTCGGCACCAATACTGGAAGGACAAATCATCGGTAAATACCGGGTACTCGAAGCGCTCGGGCGCGGCGGCATGGCCAGGGTCTACCGGGCTTATCATGCGCAGCTCGACCGCTTCGTTGCCATTAAAGTGCTGCGTTCAGACCTGGTGGAAGACAAGGATTTACTGGCGCGCTTTCAACGCGAGGCCCGTGCCATCGCCAGCCTGCGCCACGCCAATATTGTGCAAGTCTTCGATTTCGACACCCAGGACGATTGCTACTATATGGTCATGGAGCTGCTGGAGGGCAACAGCCTGCGCGCAAAGCTGAACAGCTATCGCACCGAGGGCCAACGCATGCCTTTGCCGGAAGTACTGGCAATCATCCTCGACGTGTTGAATGGGCTGGGCTTCGCGCATAGCCAGGGCATCATTCACCGCGATGTCAAACCAGCCAATATCATGCTCACCAGTCGCGGCGAGGCCGTAATCACCGATTTTGGCATTGCGCAAATCGTTGGCAGCACTCAGATGACTATTTCTGGCATGCTGATGGGTACGCTCAGCTACATGGCCCCTGAACAAGGCTTGCAGGGTGCTTGTGACCAGCGCAGCGATCTATATTCACTGGGGATCGTATTATACGAAATGTTGACAGGCTATACACCCTTTGATGCTGATACTCCGCTGGCCATCCTGATGAAACATTTGAATGACCCGCTGCCCTTGCCTCGCAGAATCGATCCGGATCTGCCGCAATCACTGGAGCAGATCCTGCTGAAAGTACTGGCCAAAAACCCATCCGACCGTTACCAAAGTGCGGAAGAAATGGCCGCGGCACTCGCGCAAATTCCGGCCCAAGAACTGCCGGCCGGCCCACGCAGGCAGATCCCAACCCCGCCTGAAATTGACCCCAAGGCCGTTTACTCAGGCACCTCACGCCAGGATATTCTGGATCGCGACTTCGCAAAAGAAGAGACAGATCCGTACCTGGCGAGCAAACTCATGCAAAAAAAACCGGTCAGCGCACCAGCACTGCCAGAACTTCCATCCAACCCGCTTGAAAAGGTATTCGCCCGGCGTCTTAACGTACCTGGCACAGTTGTGGGCGCTTTGGGCGGGATCCTGTTTATCAATTTTCTGGCAAATGTCTTATCAACACTGACCGGGGTAAATATTTATTCGCGGGGTTGGGGCTTTGATCTCTTTCTGGTGGCAGGGTTCCTGGCAGTGTTAATGTGGGCATTGGAAAATCACTGGCTGCTGATCCCCGTTATCATCATCTTTGGAAACGCAGCACTGCTGACGTATACGCTACTCAGTGGTCGCTGGGGCGATTGGGTTTTCCTTTGGATGCCTGAAATAATAGTCATTGGGGTGGCAGTCTACATCCCCATCCGCATGGTTCAGAGCTCCAGCCGGCTAAAGACCCTGGCACACACCTGGGGCGGCATCTTCAGTCTGTTATCGGTTGCCATGGCAATCCTTACCTGCCTGTTGGCTTTGCAGACCGGGCTGCTGCGCTGATCCGTAAAACACTTACCCGGTTCCGTTGGAAATGGCGGGTGTTTTGGCCAGCATCCACATTTACATTAATTTTTAAAAGAATAACCATTAAAAATAGATACCGCAAAAATTGATTGGAGAAATAAAATGAAATTTGAACGCTTAATTCCCCTTGTAATCGGATTTGGCTTAATTGTTATCGGTATTTTCAGCCTGGCCGGAAATTTATTACTGCGACTGGAAGCCTGGCGGCTGTGGCCCATCACCGTCATTCTGCTGGGCCTGGCGCTGAGCGCCCCCGGATTTTGGGGCCTTCGCCGGCGTGGCCTCGGTTCCTTTTTTATCCCGGGCATCCTGGTTTTAACGACCGGCATAATTTTACTGGCTACCAGTCTGACCAACCGTTGGGATGTGTGGGCAATTGCCTGGCCCTTGGAAGTGATCGCCCTGGCGCTTGGTTTTAGCCTGGCAGCGATCTTTATGCGCCTGCCCGCGCTGGCCATCCCAGCCTTTATCCTGGGCATCAATGGTCTTTTACTGGCATTCTGCAGCCTGACAGGACTCTGGCAGGCCTGGGCTTTACTCTGGCCGGTTGAGCCATTAAGTGTTGGCCTGGGGCTGCTGGTGCTGAGTTACTTCAAGCGTTCACATGGCACGCGTGTGGCGGCCGTGGTGCTGTTCATGGTTGCCGGGGGCGGGTTTTTTATCACATCCCTGATCAGCGTATTCAACGCCTCAATTCTAAAGTTCGGCGCGCCGCTCATGTTGATCCTGACTGGCGGCCTGCTGGCAGGGCTCAGTTTTTTTAGACCCAAAGAACACCAAGCGCAACAAACACAAGCCGCAGCAACCGAAGAAGAAGAAAGTTAAAAAAATTCCCCGCAAAACGGGGAATTTTTTTAACTTTGACAAGATCAAATTTTTGCGTAACTGTGCTGCCCACGCCCGGGTATCTTCTGACCTGAGAGGAGATCAGCGCGCAGCAAAAATCAGCATTCCAAAAAGCAAAACCGCTGAGCTGTGAGTAGTCTTTATGAAAATAAATTTTCAGATCAGCTATCTCAAAAGCAATCTTGCCTACGATCTTTAACAGGGATTTTCGAAAACACTTTTAGCGCTATCTACAACTGGGCCAGCAAAGCTCGGTACTGTTCAGCATTGGGTGGATTCATCAACAATATTTGGTTGAGCACCGGCAACAACGCACTCTTATTGCCTGCTTGCATCAACTTTTCTCCAATCTGGTCCAGGAGCGTGATGGCAGCCGCGGTCTGACCATTCTTGTGAAGCTGATCAGCCAACAACTGATGAAGCATGATCTGATCCGGATGTTCGACAAGCAGTTTCTGCATAAAAGGAATGATCTGGTCACGCTGGTTGCGTTCCAGAAAGGCGATAAATGCCTCCAGCTCGGTCTGAGCCTGCGGGATCTGCGCCAGGCGCAAGTTTAATTCGATCAAACTCTCACGTGTACTGAAATCATCCGGAACCAGAGTGCGAATCTGCTCATAAACTCGGATGGCCTGGCGCCAATCAAGGCGCTGCATATCGATATCGGCCATGCGCTGCAAGATCTTGACACTCCAGGTGTGGTTTGCATTTGGCTGTTGGGCCAGGCGCAGCGCAGTGGTGAAGGCCTTGCGAGCCATATCAAGCTCAGCCAGGCGGTAATAGATATCGGCTAATTCCATATATTCACTGATGGCAGCATCAACCTGGCCACGCTCAACCAGCTGTTCAACCAGGCGGGTACGCGAACCCAAATCCATGGGCGCAAGCTGGATCACCCGCCTGAGAATATTGGTAGCCTGGGCGCCTTCGCCGCGCACACTATAAGCATTGGCAACCGAGCTAAACTTAGTGATCGCCTCCGGTCTACGCCCCTCGCGGATCAGCAGTTCAGCGATCAAGATATGCAAAGGCAGGTAGGTTGGGGCATACAAGAGCGTGTGAAAAGCCTCGTCCATGGCGGAGCGCAAATAATTGGCGCGCGCCAGTTCATTGATCATTTTCATCGCTTCAATGACCTGGCTGGACTGAGCCTGAATAATAATTTCAGCAAGTGGCAGGGCCTGGCCATCAGGATTGGGCATTTCAGAACGCATTTTCTGCAAGTGCTGACGCCAATTGACGCGCACCAACATTTCTTCAACGTTGTCGCATAATTTTGCCTGCGCCAGGGGGTCGTTATCACGTCCGACTGATTCAATCAAAGGTTCGTACAACTGTAGAATAATTTCTGCCTGATCCGAAGCTACCACGGCAACATCGGCAATTTTAAGAGCTTCCAAATATTCAAGAGCCGCTTGCTTGGTGCGGTCCAACCCGCGCAAGATTTTCCCGCTCAAGAGCCGGGCCGCCAGGGCATAATCCTGGTGTTTGACGCACTGCTGAAGATTACGCAAAGCGTTTTCTTGCTGGTCTGTTTTTGAAAGCATTAATCCGATATCAAAATGGACAGCCTGATGATTAAAACCAGATTCGATCGCGCGTTCCAATTCGACAAGCGCAACTGAATCTTTTTCCTTCGTTTGCGCATCAATCGCTTCACTCAGATGCAGCAGAATTTTAGAATGTTCAGTCTGCTTTGCCTGGGGCAGACCGACTGCCTTTACAATTACCGAGAGGCCGCGCCGCGCCACTGCTTCAGAACTATCATCTTCCATATCGAATAAAACATCGGCAAAAACCTCCAGGGCTTTCTGCCGCGCTTCAATGATAGGATCCGGGCTTTCTTCGACCAGCACCTTGGGGGTGGATAATTCCTTAACCGCAGCCATTCGCAGCGGGCCTGTGCCACCCTTGGGACGCAATGGCTTCGGTAAAACCTGGCCGATGCGCATCAAATTTATGGCCTGCTGCAATTCTGCACTTTCCGGGTCAAAACTGGCAGCATGCGCTAAAATTTCGTTTGCTTTTTGAGGGTTGCCAGCATGCTGCAAAATACTGGCGACAGCGATGTATTCAATTGCAGCCTGATGGATCTGCCCGGTCTTCTCATGGATCAGCGCCAGGCGTGAACGCGCCTGAAGACTTTCAGGATCCAGCTGAATAACTGTTAACCAATTTTCGGTGGCTTTCTCAATATCACGGAGCTTTAAATATAATTCCGCTGCATATAAAGCCGCCTGGATGGCTTCCTTGATACTACCAATACGTTCATTGATCTGGGCAATTTTCTCAAAAGCGATTGGATCTTCCGGCGAGACCCTGGCCGTACGGATATAGGCCTTGAGGGCCTCAGGGTAGTTTTGAAGCTGGTATTGAGCCAGAGCAAAACTATTGAGTGCCTTGGGGCTATCTGGAAATTCAACCAGAGCTTGCATATATGCGCTGGCGGCCTCTGCCCAGTTTTGGTCCCAGGCTGACGAATGGCCTTCATTCATTGCTTTTTGAAAAATATCTTCGCGTCCTGCCATAATTTCACCAGTCTTTGTTGAATGGTCTAGAGTGGCCAATGCGCTGCATCAGGACAGCACCTGCATTGCGCCCCAGCTTATGCCCGAACGTGCCTCCGTCGAAAGTGGAATACTTAACGGATAGGCCGATTCCATCGTATCCTGGACAACCCGGGCGGTTTCCAGTAATTCAGATTGAGGGCATTCTATCACAATCTCATCATGGACTTGCAGAAGCATCTGGCCTTTCAGGCCAGCCTGCTTTAAAGCCTGTGGAAGGCGCAGCATGGCTATCTTCATAATATCCGCGGCAGTACCCTGAATAGGCGCATTAATAGCCTCGCGCTCTTCACGGTTACGCAACTGCACGTTCAACATGCCTTTAAGCGCCGGGAAATATCGCCGCCGCCCCAGTAAAGTGGTGACGTAGCCCTGCTGCGCGGCCAGTTTGCGGGTATCATCCAGATAGCTCTTGACCCCAGGAAAACGCGCAAAATAGGTTTTAACGAAATTTTCAGCTTCGCCCAGGGTCAGGTCAGTTGTGCGCGTAAGACCAAACGCAGACATCCCGTAGATCAAGCCAAAATTGATCGCCTTGGCGTGCCGGCGCATATCCTTGGTCACTTCGGAAAGCGGCAGGTTGAAAATTGCGGCAGCCGTGGTGGTGTGAATATCCTGCCCAGCGCGGAAAGCATCGAGCATGGCTTCATCCCCGGCCATCTGGGCAACCAGGCGCAGTTCCACCTGCGAATAATCGACCGAGAGCAACAGGTTGCCTTCATCGGCGATAAACCCATTACGCACCCGCCGTCCAATCTCGGTACGGATCGGAATATTTTGCAGGTTGGGATTATTGGAAGAAAGTCGTCCGGTTACCGAACCTGTCTGGCTGTAAGAAGTGTGCACCCTGCCGGTGTTTGGATCAACTGCCGCCGGCAGCGAATCCACATAAGTGGATTTAAGCTTGGAATACTCGCGGTGCTCCAGCACCAGGTCAACAACCGTATGCTGACCGCGCAGCCCTTCAAGCACCTCCGCCGAAGTGGAAAAATGCCCGCTGGCAGTTTTGTGTCCACGGTCCGGGGGTACCAACTTAAGGCGAGTGAAGAGCACATCCGAAAGCTGCTGGGTGGAATTAATATTAAAAGGTTTTCCGACCTGTTCAAAGATTTGTTTTTCAAGGCTGGCGAGGTTTATCGTCAATTCTTTTGAAAAAGCATGGAAAAAATCCAGATCGAGACGCACTCCCAGAAATTCCATCTCAGCCAGAACACTGACCAGGGGCATTTCAATCTCATACATCAGACGTTCAAGCTCGCCGCTTTTGATCTCAGCCTGCAGCTGGGGCATCAGGCGCAGACAGGTTTCAGCATCGGCGGCCGCATAAGGTGCAACCTGTGCCACCGGCACCTGCGCCATCGTAATCTGTTTTTTGCCTTTGCCAATCAGCTCGTCTATATGGGTCATTTCTTCACCCAATCGCGCAAGCACAAGGTTTTTCAAACCAAGGTTATGAGAGCCAGGGTCAACCAACCACTCCGCGATCATGGTATCGAAGGCCAGCGGTGAAACACGCAAGCCGTGGCGAGCCAGGATCAAGTAATCATATTTAACATTATGCCCAATTTTCTGAATGGCAGGATTGGTAAGCGGAGCAGCCAGAGCATCCAGAACCTGGTCAATTGGCAGATTCTGCGCATCCAGATGCCCGACCGGAATGTACCATCCGGAGCCAGGCTGGGTGGCCAGGGAAACCCCCACCACCTCGGCTTGCATCTCATTCGTGGAGGTGGTTTCTGTATCGAAAGCAATCACCGCGGCCTGGTTAAGCTCAGCTACCAGTTGCTCAAGTTTTTCGGTGGTATCCACAATTACCGTGTGCGGACCAGTGACCTGCCTGGGAACTTCCAACACGATCGCCGGCGCATCGGGAGAATCGAACAGGGAAAGCTGCCCACCTTTTGGTATACCCGGCGCAGCCCTGGCGGCCGGGTCTTTGAAAAGCAAAGCAACCCTTGGAATGAGAGTACGGAATTCCAGCTCGCGGAAAAAATTTTCAACTTCAGCGATATCGAATTGATCTGCCCGCGCGTGTTCAAGATCCAGTCTGACCGGCAAATCGGTATGGATCTGGGCCAGATCACGACTCAGGTAGGCCATCTCGCGGTTTTCTTCGAGCCTGGCGCGAACCTTGGGTTGAACCTGATCAAGATGGGCATAGATATCATCGAGAGACGAATATGTTTCAAATAAAGCCTGGGCGGTTTTCTCACCAACCCCTTTGACACCCGGGATATTGTCAGACGCGTCCCCAACGAGCGCTTTGTAATCAACCACCAGCCTGGCCGGAACGCCGAATTTCGAGCGCACATCATCATCTGTCACATAATCCTTCGCATCTGCCAGCTTGCCAGCCTCGGGCAGGTTGACCATGATGTGGTCGCCAACCAATTGAAGCAAATCACGATCTCCTGTGATGATTTTAACGCCAAGCCCCTGCGCAGCTGCCTGCTTTGCAATTGAGCCCAAAACATCATCAGCTTCAAAACCTTCCATTTCCAGGCGTGGAATATTAAAAGCATCCACCATCTGGCGAATACGTTCAATCTGCGGACGCAGATCGTCAGGCATCTTGGCGCGAGTCGCCTTGTAGGCTGGAAAGAGCTGATCTCGGAAAGTTTTACCGGTGTCAAAAGCAACTGCAATATAATCCGGGCGGTCGTTTTCGAGCAGACGCATCAAAACGGTGGCGAAACCATAGATCCCGGCGGTGGGTTCGCCACTGGAAGTTTGCCAACGCGAGCCCGACGCACCACTGGTCAAGGCAAAAAAAGTACGGTAGGCTAATGCATGTCCATCAATAAGGTAAAGTTTGGAAGGCATATTATTAATTTACCATAGAACTGTGCTGATGTAACGGATGAGAATTAATGGTTTTGATGCAAGGCCCATCCAAGCTTTGCAAAACAGTTTTTCAGAAGAAAACCCAGCCCAGCTGGGTACGCATCCAAATAAAAATATTTCCCGACAGAAACCCTGTCGGGAAATATGATTTTGATCTCTATCTCAACCCCTGGCGCATGCGCGTCTGTTTGATGAAATCTCTAATCAGTTTTTGCGGATGAGGCTGGGAACCACCTTGAACAACAAAGCCGTTTGCCCAAAATTCTTTGGAAGGATTGTCACTCAAAAAACGTGGGAATTCAGTGAAGAAACGCTCAGAAGTATGCTTGCGAATAGTGCTGATGACATAACCCGGTGCGGTATTCAGCGGTACGCGCGCAATCCACTGCAGGTAATCCGGTCGCACTGAAATGTACTCCAGCCGCCAACCAAAAGCGACACAAAGATGAGAAACCCATTCGTTTAAACGGGCGGCAGCATCGCCGACGAGATAATGGCTTTCAATCCGCGGAATAAGCAGGCAGGCATAATTGAGGTTGACGAGTGAAACCGACGGAGATTCGAGCCGAATACGATGAGCGCCATCCGGAGCAGCTTCGGAAGACGGCTGTGCGCGAGTCTCTCTTAAAGATTCTGGATCGAGGTAGGCTTCCTGCTTGCGGGTCGCGTGGAGATCAATCGGGAGGTTTGCGCGTAGTCTTTCCACCAACCCACTCGCTTCATCCGCAGAAGCCGGGTGCCCAAAAGTCTCATCCATAGCTGGCACAGGCCGCTTTTGCACATCGCGCCGAAAGGCTGGAGAACTCTCGGAGCCAGTCCGCGGATCGGTATCAAATGCGGTCTGGGATCCGAATGGAGCCGGACTGGTTGGCCCAGACTCTGGCGTTGTTTGGCCCGGATAATCTGATGTTGGTTGATCCCAGGGTAAATTCATTTTCAAAGCAGAGGCTGGCGGATTTGGTGGAGGCACCTCGCCCAGCAGTTCTGAAATGGGCGGGATATCCTGGTCATCGCCATTGTCCTGCGATTCGGAATTTTGGGGAGCTAAAGACGGGGCATTTGCGGAAGCTGGAGCCTGTAATTTATCGCCGCCTGCGCTGTCGAACAGGTTCTTGACTAGTCGACCCGCCTGTGAACGGATGGTGCTGAAAGGCGTTTCCGCGTCAAAGACAAGGGCCAGGATCATGTTTTCAGAAAGCTTGCGCACATAAAGCATGTGCTGAGCTTCGGTGGCCTGAAGCCGCACAAAACGCAGGAGATCGCTCTCGCCAACACTATCCCAATAGCGTTGGATGGAATCCGTCAATTCCTGAGCAGCTTCACGTGAAAGCTGCCCGGCATAAGCCCAAAGTTCGTTATTACGCGTGATAAATGCCGCCTGCGCAGACGACTCCAGCGTAAGCTGGGTAAGATGTTGCGCAGCTTTACTAACATCTGTCAGCCACAACAGGCGCGAGGCTTCATCAATTGGGCGATCGGATGCTTTGAATTCAGGCATTAACGGTTCCAGTGATGCAGGGTCCACTTCGGGTAGTGATATTTTTTCAAGCAGCTGGCTTAGTTCTGGAATGGAAACCGGCTTTGTAATTGTCGCGACAAATGAAAGCGAAGCTATATCCAGTTCCTGGTTTGCGCGCACGACCAACACAAACTGGATATCAGGCCGGATCTGGCGCAGAGCAAAGCCTACATCCATAACAGATAGCGCTACGCCTTCCAACTCGGCGTCAAGCAAAACAATATGGCAATCGTTCTGCCTGATCTGATTGACCGCTTCCGAAAATTCTGATGTAAAGAAGCACTCAAATCGGGAAGGGTCTAATCCATCCCGGATATTTGCGCCAAAACTTGCTTGTGGAGTTACAATCAGCAAGGTTGACTTCATACTAACGAAGTTTATCACGGCGTTATGTTACATACAAGCAAAAACCGAATTTTTTTTAGATCAGTTTTCAGGTGCGCGCCTAACCTTGTACTCAATAAATTTAATAGTTCAACAGAGAAATGCGCTTCGCTGTTTGGAATTTTGTTCTGGTCCAAGTCTGCCCGCACTCACATAAAAACCTGCCGACACAAAAACGACAAGACGCGCCCCTGCTAATATTTCAGGGATTTCCATAGGCGTTTTTATAAGCTCACCGGCTTCCAGCAGCCGTAACGGTCAGCCAGATGTGCTATCCATGGGCTGCTTAGTCGTAAGAATGAGGCCCAATTGATATTAAGCAGGTTAGAGAGTATCATACTGACATCGTCTTTTTTCCACCGAATTCAAAGGAAACGGCTGCGCATGTATGAGCATCACAAGGAACCTTTACTTTCACCCCGGCAATTTTTGATCAGATTGGTCAATCATGGATTGGTAGCTTTTGGATTAATCGTTGGTTCGCTGGGATTGGGCATATTTGGATACCATTACCTTGAAAGTCTGTCATGGATCGACGCGCTGGTGAATGCATCCATGCTGTTGGGTGGGATGGGGCCAGTCAACCCGCTGCAGACCACTGCCGGTAAATTATTCGCATCTTTTTACGCGCTTTATTCGGGAATGATCTTTTTGATTATCACCGGAGTCCTGCTCGCGCCAGTCATTCATCGTTTTTTACATCATTTTCATCTTGAAATGGAAGCAGACGAGGCAGAATCTGATAGTTAGGGCCGGCCTGGCTGCAGCCCTGGCAGTTTGACTCCGGCGAAAGTGCTAATCCGACTCGAATAAGCACACATGCCGGCGATTGAGATTCGGAGTTCCATTCATATTTTTGTTTTCCACCGGCATGACCCCGACACAGCCCTGCGATGGCTAATATCTGCATCTGGATGCCATCGATGTGATACAAAATCACGGCTGGGCAGATCAGGCGGATTGAATCGCATCCATGCTAATGAAGCGATTGTTTTTAACCTCAAAAACACGTATACTGAAATTGGTATAAAAATACCGGGGCGGGCTGAGTCTATAAGGAGATTATTATGAAAGAAGAAATCGGCTTATGGATTGACCACAAGAAAACAGTGATCGTGAATAGTACGGGGGACGAGATTATCACGCTGAATTCCAACATGGAGAAGCATGTTCGCTTTAGCGGCGGTGCGCATGGAAAGACTGCTTATGGGGCCCAATATTTTCCGGCAGATGATCAACAAGACCGTCGCTTTGTTGAACATCTTAATAAATATTATTCAGATGTCATTGCACATCTACGAGATGCAAAAGCCATCGTTATCATGGGACCCGGAGAAGCAAAACTTGAGCTGGAAAAAAGACTCGAACACGCAGGGCTCAAAGAGTATATTCTCAACATCGAAACAGCGGATAAGTTGACCGAGCGCCAGATTGCTGCGAGAGTAAAGCAATTCTTTGCCGGTCAGAAACAACCTGTCGGATAGTCACAGTCACAAACAGAAAAAGAAAAAACTTACCCACCCCCAGCCATCTCCGGAAAAATGGAGATGGCTGACTTACGGAGATAATTTTATATACCGTAATTTTCCGGTCCGAATTCATTCTGCAAGTCACCCCGCTGCGCCGGGCAACAGGATTGCCAGTACATGCCCACTGAACAGGAAGTTTACCAGAAGCACGCAGAACAATATGAACGCCTGATCCAACGTGAGGATTACCAGGGTCATATCTTAAAAGCAGTAGAACAAATTTGTCCACTCAAAGGCCTGGATGTGATTGACCTGGGCGCTGGAACCGGCCGAATAACGCGCATCCTGGCGCCGCAAGTTGGCACCATAAAAGCTTATGATTCATCGGCTCACATGTTGGCCAGAGCCCAGTCTTATTTGCATGCGATGGGTGTAACCAACTGGCAGGCCGGCGTAGCTGACCATCGCAATATCCCTGTGCCAGATGCAAGCGCCGATCTGGTGATTGCGGGTTGGAGTTTTTGCTATCTGGCGATCTGGGGCGAGGAAAATTGGCGCATGGAACTGGAAGCGGGCTTTCAGGAAATGCTGCGCATTCTTCGGCCTGGCGGGATGATCATTTTGTTGGAAACCATGGGCACCGGAGAAGAATCCCCCAACCCACCAGACAACCTGGCTGGCTACTTTGGCTGGTTGGATGAGAAGAAGTTCAAAAAAACATGGATACGCACAGATTATCGTTTCAAATCCCTGGCAGAAGCCGCAGAACTTTCCAAGTTTTTCTTTGGTGAAAAACTTGGACGCGAAGTGTCCAAGAAAAAGTGGATTATATTGCCTGAATGTACCGGGGTTTGGTCGCTAAAAAAATGAACGCTGGTTTAACCCGCACAACTTGAGCACACTTTTTCAGAGGCTGGTCGCGCAAAACCGGCTGGAAGTGAAAATGCAAAT
>CAINXK010000145.1 GCA_903854805.1 uncultured Anaerolineae bacterium | reverse complement strand
GGCGGTGGCAGCAGCTCTGGCTTGCAAGGCGATCTGAAAGGTCTGGGCTCCGGGTTGGGTGGCCAGCCTGGCAGTAGCGCGTCGGTGGGTGGATCCAGCGGAGGGGCTGAAAGTCTGCCCGATCATGTTTTTGGCGGTGGTGGCTCAGCGGGTGGAGGCGGTGCATCTGGAAGCGGGCTTCCTTCCCAGGGTGGTGGTTCAGGTGCCGAGGTGCCGGCATCTTCCGGAAGCGAAGGCGTTACGGCAGGTATTGCCGGAGTGGTTGGTAGTGCCGCAGTTGGTGGCGCAGCCAAAATCATTAAAGACAAACAGGAAAATTAAAGCGAAACACCCGCAATTTTGCCTGGATGGCATCCGCAATATTTTTCTTTTCGACTGAGTCTGTCAATGACCTCTGAAAATGGGATGTGTTCCTTATCATATTGACAGGGACACGACAAGTGACAATGGTCCTATTTCGGTAATGAGAATATGCCCTATAATCTTAATAACCGCTTGACTCAAGTGTGTAAAAATGCTACAGTATCATTATTATTTTGGTGTTTCTGCTAAGGAGGCCAAACCATTCGAAATAAAAATTTTGCTTTCTTTATCTGAATACGCTGCTGACAAAAGTTCCTTGAAGGATACTTCGGTTTTCTCGCAAATAATCAGATAGTCAGGAAAGGATGACAAATGGCTGGAACTACAAAATTAAATTATGATGAACTGCAGGCAATCATTAAAAGTCTGCAGGGCGAAGAAGAAGAAATGAAAGCTCTTTTGAGCCAGACCAAGAGTAAGGTTGAAGGTTTGCACAACAACCAATGGGTTGGTCAGGGTGCTGACAAATTCTTTAACGAAATGGAAGGCGTTGTTTTACCCAAGATGGGGAAATTGGTTTATGCCCTCGATGTAGCCGGGCATGTCCTTAATCAGATCATGCAAACCATTCATCAGGCCGATGAAGAAACCAAGGGTTTCTTCGGGAACCTGGGCATATAGGAGCGAGAGATGTCTGAAAAAATTCGTGTCAATTACCCTGCCCTCGAAGATATGGCCAAGCACTGCCAGATGGTTGCCGAAAGGCTTACTCAAACTGCTGCCACAGCCCAGAAGATAGCCGGTCAGATGCAAAACGGCGCCTTGATTGGAGAAGCAGGCAATGTTTATGTTCAGGCGCTTGGTGTCTTCTACCAGAGGATCATGAAGCTCAGTGCCAAATTCGCGGAAGAAGCCAACGATATACGTCAGGCAATGAGCGATATGCAGCAAGCCGATAGCAGTGCCGGTAATAATTTCAACTAGCGAGGTGAACTATGTTTGGATTATTTAGTTTCGTTGAGGATATGGTCAGTGGTATTATCAGCCAAATCCTCCAGCAGGCAAACATCATTCAGGATGCTGTCACAGCTCCCTTGCGGACGATGGTGAATTCGGTTCTGGCGGGCGCCTGGAAAGGCGACGGCGCCAACCGTTTTGCTGCAGAGATGACGAGTGAGGTCATTCCAATGCTTGTCAGTATCATGACAGTCAATACAAATTACGCTAATGCAATCAAAAAGTCACATGCTCGCATGATCCAGGCTGCTGCACAGGCTGCTTCGCAGGCTCAAACATTGAATGACGTTTTTAATAGCGTATTTTAAGCTAAACTAAGGAGATACGGAAATGGCTGACGAAGTCTATATGGATATCCCGCAAGTCGAAAAAATGAGCAAGGATTTTCAGACTTTTGGCGATGTACTTGAAGCTGTAAATAAAACCCTCGAGGCCCTCAGCATGTTAATGAAGGCGACTGCATGGATTTCCTTCGGCGCAACCACTGCGATTTCGACCTATATCGATCGAATCCGCCCGAATGTCAAACGTTCTGCCGATAAAATGAAGGAACTCTCCAATGATCTGATGAGCGCAATTCGTGCCTATCGCGATGGCGACTTATCCGGGTCGAAGCATTTTGTTTAGCTGCTGATTTGCAAAAATAATTTTGAGGCGACTTGACCAAAGGGTTTGTTTTTGTTACCTCGCTAGTAGTTTTTTCACAACCTGGGTCTCCAAGTTATTGAATTGGCGCCGTTTTGCCTGTCAGGTTTTTGATCGAAATTATTGGAGCATTCGGTGCGCAAAATCGAATTAAAAGTGTTCCTGCCCACGAAAAAAGTCCATGGGTAACTTTTAAGTTTTTCATAGAATCCGTGTCTGCATGGGAGAAGTCCTATGCAGACACGGATTCTTCTTCTGGAATTTGTGTGAATGTAATCTCCCTGGGACGAATAGACATTTTCCGTGCGTTGCTAAAACGATGGAGAAGCGCTCTGATTAATAATACGAACATACGAGTAACTGGTAAAAAAATGGGATGACAGGAATATGAAGCGAATATGCCAGCGCTGTAACGTGATTTCGCAGGATTTCAACCTGTGGTGCCAGGAAAAATTTTGCCCAGCCGAAAACGCTACCGAGATTTTTAACGATGGCGAATGGTTTGGACCGATTGAAATTATCCAACCGATCTTGATTAATCGGTCTGCAATCGTTTACCATGCCCGGCGTGGAGAGGAAGAAGTTCTCCTTAAAGTGGCCAATGTAGGCTGTGAAGAAAAATTACGCTTTGAAGCCAATACCTTCCTGCAGCTTGCCAAGGCTGGTCAGCACCCGTGTCTGCCGGTACTATTACCTGCCCATCCGCAAGGATCGATCCAAAGCCATCCTTATGGTTGGACCGTGGTGAATGGTCGCTTGAAGTACTACGAAGTCTTCCAATATGCGGACGGTACGATTCTACGCAATTTATTATTAAATAACCCTCAACCGTGGTACCAACATGCTGGTTGGATCATACTGAGTATTTCAGATGTTATCTTTTACTTGCATAAGGCTGGCAAACTCCACTTGTGCCTGAATCCGGATGTAATTCTGGTGCGCTATGATAAAAAAGGCATACCGCGCCCATTACTGCTTGACCTGGGTGTGGGTAATTCAGGGGAGAATATATTTGAAATCTGGAATGCCAATTACAATCTGCCAGCCTACACTGCTCCTGAAATTGCTGATGGCCGTACAGGGGTGGGGCCTGCATCGGATGTTTACGGCATAGGCATGCTGCTCTATGAGATGTTAGCCGGTCACCCCGCGGTCGAATATCATTTAAAAAAAGATGATGCCGTTACTCGCAACGTGCTCGATGGAAATATTAGCCCCAGTGGCCGCATAGATTTAAAGAATATTCCACAGATTGCCGAAAAATCGATCAGTCGCCAGTACGACCAGCGTTTTAAGGATGTCCTGACACTCGCCCAGGCTTTGCAGCCTAATTTTCCACCGATTCCATCTGAAAAAAAATCCTTCAAGATCAACTGGCGAGTTATCTTCATTGTGCTTGGTTCGTTGCTTGCAATTTCGTTGCTTTTGCTGCTGGCTTTTTCTGCTATTCCCCAATAATGTATTGGGATACCAATCGGAAAGACATTAGAATCCCAATTTGGGAGCTGGATCAAACGTTATGGCAGATAAAATTTTTATTGATCGTCCACCGCGCATAGAGCCCGGACTACCCTCCGGGACCTTCGAAATTCCCAGTCCGCCGGATGAACCGGATAAGGCTGGGCGTATGCTTCAACAAGCATTTCTCCCGATGGTGATGATCATGGGGTATATCATCACCTCGCTGTTTGGTGGTGGTCGCAATATTCTCATGATGATCCCCATGCTGCTTTCGGTGGTTGCCACAATATTTTTGGCTATCTACACCAATATGCAGGAGAAAAAGCAATCAGACGCTGCTGATGCAGCCTACAAGCGCCGGGTTAGTGAACTACGGCGCGAAATGGAAAGCCACCACGAGCAGCAGCGAATTTACTATTACTATAATTATCCCGATCCCGAGAAAACACTTGGGATTGCCGCTGATCTTGATCGCCCGTTTGAACAACGCGAAGAGGAAATTCGCTCTGGCACGCGCTTATGGGAGCGCCGTCCCAAGGATCATGATTTTCTTTATTTACGGCTGGGTATCAGTACCCGCCAATCCACAGTTGTTTATAAGATTTCAGAAAATGAGAAGACGGTCAATCCGTTGATGCGTGAGGCCACTCGTCTGGCTGAAGATTCACGCCTGCTGTTTAATGTTCCTGTTACCATCCCGATGCATTTGCCATCAGACGATACCGAGAAAAAGAAGGTCGATACCAAAAAACAAGATTCCAAGGACGACGATAAAGAGGAAGAAAGCCAGGAGGACAAGGGTGTCACCATCCGGCATTCGATTGGGATCGTTGGGAATTCGGTCGAAAAGGTACAGGCATATTTACGAACGATGCTTGTCGATTTTGCTGCTTTCCATTCCCCACAGGATGCCATGCTCTATGTGGCCGGCACAAGTGCCGCTCGCAACTATTGGCGCTGGGCTTATGCTCTGCCACATTGCAAAGAGGCTGACAAGACTGAGACCCTCCTTTTTGAGAATGACGAAAGACCTGGCGAAAACGAAGCAGATCGTATGCGCCTGTTCTGGAAAAATATCCGCACCATTCTTGAGCGCCGCCGTATGCGTTTGCAGGATAAGGAGAGCGGTACTGATGTTAAGCTGCCTTTCATGCTCGTGGTAGTGGATGTTCGCACCCCGGCGCCTGATTGGTCCTGTATGAAGGATATGGAAGGTGAAGCCGCAATATCCACTATTCTGATGGATGGCCAACTGCTTGGCGCCGGGATCATTTTTTTGGTGCCTGATCGTTCCAAAATTCCAAGCCGTTGTACGGCTGTCATCGAAGTTGATGATGATTTAAAGAACCCGGATATGGCGGTTTTCCGCTATGCCGAAACCGGTTTCAATTCGGTGCGCTATGTTGGCAATACCAACCTGGTAGCCACCCAGGAAATCTCTCGCGAATTTTCCCGTCATATCGAGATGGTGGATATCAGGCGTGGTTTTGGCTCCAGCCTGGCAGCTACCGTTACTTTGATGGAAATGCTTAACATCCAGTCTATCGACCAATTGCAGGAATTCGCTCGTGATAACTGGCGCCGCAGTATGGATCCAAAATTGGCGGATTGGCTATATACCGCGGTTGGACTGCTTTCAGGCAATGAGCCGCGTGTGCTAACCTTCTCCGCCAAGGCTGATGGCGTGCATGGCATCATTGCAGGGTCCACGGGTTCGGGTAAATCTGAGCTGCTGATGACCATGATCATCGGTATGGCGCTTAATTTTAGTCCGGATGTGCTCAATTTTGTATTGGTGGATTATAAGGGTGGCTCTGCTTTTGAGCCTTTCAAGCATTTGCCTCACAAAGTTGATATCGTCACCAATCTTGACCAATCTGCAACCGCGCGCGTGTTTGCTTCGATCATTGCTGAGCTCGATCGCCGCCAGAAGCTCAACACGTATACCAATTCAAAGGATATCGTTCATTATCGCAAGAAAGGTTTAAACCTGGATCATGAGCGCCCGCCGTATCCACATCTGTTTATCATCATTGACGAATTTGCTGAAATGATCTCGGGCAATGCTGAGTATAAAGCCCAGCTTGAAAGTATCACCCGTTTGGGCCGCGCGCTGGGCGTCACGCTCATCCTGGCAGCCCAAAGACCGGTGGGTGTTACAGATCAAATGCGCGCCAATATCAAGTTCCGGATAAGCTTGCGGGTGGAAACCCCCGATGACAGCCGTGAAGTTCTGCGGCGTGCCGATGCTGCCTTCCTGCCTCCGGGTATTCCTGGGCGTGGTTACTTGCAAATCGGCAACGAAAATATTGAGTTGATTCAAACTGCTTATACCGGTGGCGATTACAAGGGCCCACAGGAAGAAAATGTTGCCCAGAATGTGATTTGGATCGACCGGCCGCGGAAAACATCTGGCCAAAAATATACCGAACCTCCAAAACTCTACGATGTGATCGTTGATATGATGGCCAGCATGGCTCTTCAGGAATCGCGCCCGCAATGGCGACCGTGGCCAGAGTTCTTACCGGTTCAGAGTGGTGCCAATGTACTTAGCTTGCAAACGATTCTCGATACCGCTTATATGGGTGATGATGATATCGAACTTCTGCGGGCGAATGATCAGGAGAAAATCTCTGGATTTGCGCTAAATGAAAAAGCTTCGATTTTCTGGGGTGATGATTTTGCCTGGGAAGGTGCGGCTTGGGGCAAGAATGCCATGGTACCCTTGATCGGGTTGATCGACAACCCATATCGCGCCAGCCAAAAGCCATTAAAAATAGACTTTCCTCACGGGCACGTGGTTATCTTTGGGGCTTCAGGGCGTGGTAAAACCACTTTCTTGCGTACCATCATGACCAGCCTGGCGTTGACTCATTCGCCTGACGAGCTTCACATGTACATCCTCGACTTTGGTGGTCGCGCCATGATGATCATGCGTGATTTACCTCATGTGGGCGCTGTGATCACATCTGAAGAGGACGAGCGTGTGCTGCGTGTACTCCGCAAAGTCAATGATATTGTCGATGTTCGCCAGATTCTCTTTAGCGAAGCCCGGGTGAATAGCCTCGATACATATAATCTGGCTCATCCAGATAAGCGTCTGCCCGCCATTTTGGTTGTCATCGATAACTTTGCTGAATTTAAAGAATATTATGAAAATCTCATGTCGCCGCTTATATCGCTTGTGCGTGAGTCACGCGCCTATGGGGTGCACTTTCTCATCTCCGCTGATCTCCCTAATGCGTTGACAGGCAAGCTTTACAACCTGGTGACCGAAAGGTTTACGTTAAAGCTTTCCGATCCATCAGAATATTCCGAGGTTGTTGGGCGTGGAGTTCCTGCGGATTTAAGCGCGGTTCCTGGGCGTGGCTATGTGCGCGTGGGTAATATGCCACTCGAATTTCAGACCGCATTAACCTTTACACCCGAAGAAGAAGATCCCGATGGCCTGGCTGGCATAAATAAAATGTGTGTGCGCATGGCTGAACTTTGGAAAGGAAACTGGAGGGGTGAAAAACCATCCAGTATTGAAACGCTGCCCATGCGTTATTCATTGGAAAACCTGCTCAAACAAAGCAGCATACCCGAAACGCGCCGCATCAACGCCATTGTTGGTATTGATGATCGGACGTTATTGCCCGCAATCATTGATATCGAGCGCCAGGGCCCGCACATGGTCATTCTGGGCCAGCCGTTATCCGGCAAGACGTCCACATTGCGGACTATGATGATATCGGTTGCGCTGAATTACTCCCCTGATGAAGTCATATTTGTGCTCGTCGATTACACGCGCAAACTTTGGAAAGCCGGCGAGACATCTCTGGCAGACCTGCCGCATGTCGTTGAGACAATCGATGATGTAGAGCAATTGGATGCATTCCTTGAGAAGTTTAAGGTTGAGTGCGCAGATTTTGACACGAAACCCAGGCGTCGAAAAATCATGGTCTTCATTGATAACTACGATGCATTCACTGAAGAGTCCAGCAGAAAGAAGATGTCTTTCTTTGAAAACCTGGCCGGCCTGGTCCGAAAGTATCAGACCGCAGGAGTTTACCTGATCGTGGCTGGGTCGCTGGGTATTGTCACTTCAAGCGATGACCTGCGTAAGGTCTTCACCGCGCCAAACTTTGGTCTGGCACTGCGCAGCGCCGATGCCGTCAACCGCCTTAATGGTAAATTTCCACGCGCGCTGGCTGATGCGGAACTTCCCATGGGTCGCGCATTTACTGTCCGATCTGGGATTACCAGTATGCTGCAGCTTGCAACGCCGTATGCCAATGATGATGATATTGAGGGCTCACTGGATACCTGGGTCAGGCTCATCAAAGAGCGCCACCCACAAGACAAGGTGCAATGGCTGGCTGCTGATCTGGCCGGAGCTGCCCAGGATGCGGGTTTGCCTGCCGTTCAGGCAGCGAAAGGCCCGGACCTTTCAAAATATGATATTCCAGAACTGAAGAAAAAACTGATAGCTGCCGGCATGCCGGAGACCATGTTCAGTCTAATGTCAGATTCTGATGTGATCGAAAACGCTCGAGCCATGGGTTTGTTAGAAGAGAATAAGTAGGCTGGTATATATGGATGATTATATTGAAGTCAAGATTGATGTCTTTGAGCACACTGGCCAGCACGCCCGTTTACGCAAGACCCTCACGGTCGGGGCTCTTATTGATGAGATATTAAAGGAATTCGACGATATTTCGGCGGATTCTCCTGGGAAATATGCAGTTTTTCTCAAGGGTAACGATCGACCGTTGGATGCCAGTGCCAGTTTGTCCCAACTGGATATCCAGCCCCAGGATGAGCTTGTTTTTAACTACGTTAAGCAAACTATTCGCCAAATGCTTGACCCGCGTGCCTATGCCTTTTTGAAAGATGAAAGTCTTAACCGTATTTACGAGATTCAATGGCAACCGGCTATCATTGGACGCCCAACCAATGACGCCGATCATAATATTATGCTGGCGGTTAACCTCCAGCTTCATCCCAAAGGCCAGACGGTCTCGCGTAAACACGCGCAAATCACTCTATCGCAGGGTTGTTTCTACATCGAACCATTGGCCGACAACAATCCCGTTGCTGTGAATGGCAAAGTGATAGCGCTCAATACCCGCAAAGAGATTAAAAATGGAGATCATATTCTAATTGGGCGAAATAATTTACCAATGACCTTTACCACTCAGTCGATGGCAGCCCCGGCGGCAGCTGTGCGCGAATCACAACCGAGACCGGTTCCGCAGCCCTACGTTCCGCCGGTGGCTGCGCCTCCCGCTCCGGTTCGCGCGCCAGTTCCTGTTTCCACCCCAGCCGTGGTTATCCCTCAGCCTGCGCCTGCGCTGGAAGAGAAAACCTTTGTCCAGCCCAGTGCCTTGCCCACCCGCCTGGTTGTCGAAATTGCTTTGCAGGCAGGGAAAGCCGGCCAAAGCCTTCTGATGGCCAGTTATCCTTTCTTGTTGGGGCGTGACCTACCGCTGCTCTCTGGTGAAGGTGAAATTTCTCGCAGGCACGCTGAAATTAACTATGATGCCCGTTCCAATAAATTTTTTATTACTGATTTGCAGAGCACCAATGGTGTTACCATCGATGGTCTCCTGATTGAGCCCAATCGCCCCTATGAACTTCGCTCTGGTACCCGCCTCGGTTTTGGACAGCATTTCATTAGTCGATTTGAAGCTTAGGTATTATTGTTTTATTAGGAGTCTGCTGAAAAAGTGGTCAAGATTGGACCCTCCTCAGCAGCGAGAAAATCGGGTAAAAATAAGGCAATCCAACCGCTAGGAGTGCCGCCATGCTCGGAAAACGCAAAGCTCAAGCCAG
>CAINXK010000144.1 GCA_903854805.1 uncultured Anaerolineae bacterium | reverse complement strand
TGCTGCCTTTGAAGCCTGGGTAGCCCAACCGACCGATATCATTATTGGCAAATTGCGGGCATGGGATGAGGGCCGTTCCAGCAAACACCCCAACGATATTTATTCCATACTGGTCTTTGATTTAAGCGGCTACAGCGACATAACTGTGGATATTGAGACTGTCAGCTCAGAAGCTGCTCATATTGGAGCAGAAACGCTGGAAATGTGGAAACAACTCGTTGAACGCGCAAAGAGTGAGGTAACAAAGCGTAAATGAAGGCGAGCATTCAGAAGACTGCAACAAATATCACCGCACTCATCAAACCCTGACAAATCGGTTCTATCTCTGGAACTTTCTCACTTGCGTCGTCCTTATACAAATCGTAATTATAATAATCCTGTTTTGTATAACGTCTGAAGCTTTTTATCGGCAGTTTATCGGCAATCGAATGGGCGGAATCGGTCTATAATATTCTTATGAGCGAACCCTGGCAACCAGCATACAACATTACCCCCCAACTAGCGCGCCGGCTGATGGAAATCGAGTCGGCGCGGACGATTGTGACACACACACCTTTTCTCCCAGCTGTCGAAGCGGAATTACGCCAGCGGGTGCGTATTCGCGCCACGCATTATTCTACGCGTATCGAAGGCAACCGCCTGACATTGGAACAAGCCGAGCAGGTCATTCAGGAAAAGCACCTCGCCATCCAGGGACGTGAACGGGATGTGCGTGAAGTCCGCAATTATTGGGAAGCGCTCCTGCGGGTTGATGATTGGGCTGCCCAGGGAAAACCACTCACTGATGATTTGATCCGCCGCCTGCATGCCCTGGTGGAATACGGTACACGCACCAAGCCAACACCCTATCGCGATGGACAAAACGTTATCCGCGATTCCCTGAGTGGGGGGATCGTTTACCTGCCTCCAAAGGCGGTGGATGTGCCTGGCCTGATGGCCGGACTGGTGAAATGGGTCCAGCGCGCCGAGAAGGAGAAAATTCCCACGCCGCTGATTGCCGGCCTGGCGCACTACCAGTTTGTCACCATCCATCCTTATTATGACGGCAATGGACGGACAGCCCGCCTGTTGGCTACCTTTATCCTGCATCGCGGCGGCTATGGGCTGAATGGTTTTTTTTCCCTCGAAGAATATCACGCTCGTGACCTGGAGAACTACTACGGAGCACTTTCGGTCCATCTGCATCACAACTACTACGAAGGCCGAGCAGAGGCTGACCTGACTTCATGGCTAACCTATTTTGTTGGCCTGCTGGCGGATGTCTTCCGCACTGCCAAGGATGAAGCGCTGAGGCTGAAGGATACACCGCCTGCCCCAGCGCCGGAAATCCTGAGGCGGCTGGATCACCGCGCCCGGATTGCGCTGGGATTGTTTGCGAAACAGGAAACCATTACTGTAACGCAAGTCGCCAAGATCCTGGGGCTATCGGAGCGTATGGTGCGCAACCTGATGCGAGAGTGGGTCGAGCAGGGCTGGTTGTTGGTTGCCGATAATTCACGCCGGAAACGGGCCTACAAGTTATCGGAAATTTATCAGCAATGAAACGGAAATTTATCGGCAATAAAATAGTAATCGACAGAACTACATTCAGTCTCAGGATGTACTTGAGAATGTTATCTTTATTCCTGAGTTGACTTGAGGGGAGCTCCAACTTCACAATTCCATGCCCGAGCTAATGGGCGATAATAATCCCACCATGACATGTTTTCGATTTGCCACCACCAGGCGTCAGGCAATTTCCACCAGGGGCCATAAATAAGTTCGTCAGGCGGCGCGATATTACTGATTTTTCGCAAAAATTCTGCGGCAGCTTTCGTGTCACGATGGGTTCGCAGATAAGTAACTTCATAGATTGATCCTGTATACATCAT
>CAINXK010000143.1 GCA_903854805.1 uncultured Anaerolineae bacterium | reverse complement strand
CTGAACTGGAAACTGTGGGGCCCGACCATCGTGTCGCCTGTTTCGTTGATGTCAAAACCGGGAGGGCTCGCTAGTGGAAAACAATAAAGAAGTCCTACTCAGGGTGGATAAGCTCGTTAAGCATTTCCCCATCTATCGAGGCGTATTTCAGCGCCAGGTAGGCGCTGTACATGCGGTCGATGGTGTTTCGTTTGATGTCTATAAAGGCGAGACCCTTGGTCTTGTTGGAGAGTCCGGTTGCGGTAAATCCACCACTGGGCGCACCATTCTGCAATTATACAAACCAACTTCAGGCAGCGTTCATTTTGGTGATGTTGACCTGGCAAAGTTAAAAGGCGAAGAGCTGCGCCACATGCGCAAGAAGATCCAGATGATCTTTCAAGATCCGTATGCCAGTCTGAATCCACGCATGACAGTCGGCGAAATCATTGGCGAGCCGCTCATGGTTCACAATGCCGCCTCCCCTGGGGAAATTGAAAAGCGCGTTGCTGAATTACTGGAAAAAGTCAATCTTAATCCGGCTTTCTCAACTCGGTACCCCCACGAATTTTCCGGCGGTCAACGCCAACGCATTGGTATTGCCCGCGCCTTGGCGCTCCAGCCCGACTTCATCGTTTGCGATGAACCCATCTCCGCTCTGGATGTTTCGATCCAGGCGCAGGTGGTCAACCTGTTGGAAGATTTGCAGCACCAATTTGGCCTTACTTATTTGTTTATCGCGCATGATCTTTCGATGGTCAAACACATCAGCGACCGTGTGGCGGTAATGTATCTTGGTATTATCGTGGAATTGGCAGACCGGGCCACCCTTTATCGGAGCCCGCTGCACCCTTACTCCCAGGCTTTACTTTCGGCAGTCCCCATTCCCGACCCGTTGCTGGAAGAAAAACGCCAACGTACTATCCTGGAGGGTGATGTACCATCCCCTGTTAATCCACCCTCCGGCTGCCGGTTCCGTACACGCTGCCCAATTGTTCAAAAGGGATTGTGTGATGTGGAGCAGCCTGCTTTCCGCGAGATTACTCCGGGTCATTTTGTAGCCTGTCATCTGGTTAAATAAACGTAAAGGAGGTGGTTTTACACACTAACATTGATGTATGCTATTTCCAGTCCATTTACTTTCAAATTTTTAATTCGTGAGGAGAAGAAAGATGCGTAAACTATTTATTGTACTGAGCCTGCTCATGGTAGCGAGCATGCTGCTGTCTGCCTGCGGTGGCGCCCCCGCCACTCCCCAGACTATCGTCCAGACCGTGGTTGTTGCCGGCGCCCCACAAATTGTTGAAGTGACGCCTACCAGCCCCCCGGCTACTGAATTCAAGTCGAAAGATACGACGACCATGACGATCGCCGAATCTGAAGTTAGTATCGATACCCTCGATCCCGCCCTGGCTTACGATACTGCCAGTGGCGAAATCATCCAGAATGTTTACAGCACCCTGGTGTTCTATGATGGCGAAGCCACCGATAAATTCGTGCCAATGCTGGCCGAATCATGGACAACCTCTGCTGATGGAACCTCCTGGGTCTTCAAAATTCGCAAGGGTGTCAAGTTCCACGATGGCGCTGAATTGACCGCCAGCGATGTGGCTTACTCCTTCCAACGTGGCCTGCTGCAGGGTGGCACTTCCTCCCCGCAGTGGCTGTTGACCGAACCGTTCTTTGGCGTTGGCACAGATGATATCTCTGTTGTTGTCGATCCCAATGGCACCCTCTATGATGATCGCGAAGCGCTTTCCAAGTTTGATGCGGTTGCTGTTAAAGCTGCCTGCGAAAAAACTAAAGCCGCCATCGTTGCTGATGATGCCGCTGGCACCGTCACCATGACCCTGGCTCAGGGTTGGGGCCCGTTCCTGGCAACTATTGCCCAGAGCTGGGGCTCAATCCTGGAACAGAAATGGGTTGTTGCTAACAAGGGTTGGGATGGCAGCTGCGATACCTGGCAGAACTTCTACGGTATGGCTTCCGCTGATGACCCGATTTCCACAATTGCAAACGGCACTGGCCCCTTCAAGCTCGATAGCCTCAAGCAGGGTGAAGAATATATCCTTTCTGCTAACGCTGATTACTTTGCTGGTCCTGCCAAGCTGAGCCGTATCGTTGCCAAGGCTGTCCCCGAATGGGGTACCCGCTTTGCCATGATGCAAGCTGGTGATGCAGACTTTGCGACCGTCCCATCTGCGAATCGCTCACAGATGGATGCCCTCGTTGGCGAGAAGTGTGTCTTTGACATTACCACCAATGCTTACAAGCCCTGCGAAGTGACCGATCCCAATCAGCCCTTCCGAGTGCGTCTGGGTCGCCCCACCATTTCCCAGGATGTGATCCTGTATAACTGGAATATCGCCAGCGACAAAGCCAGCCCGAACCCCTACATCGGTTCCGGCCAGTTGGACGGCAACGGTATCCCCCAGGATTTCTTCTCGGATGTCAATGTCCGCAAGGGTTTCTCGTACTGCTTTGATTGGGAAACTCTGATCAATGATGTTTACAAGGGTGAAGCTACACAGTCCTTCCAGCTGACCCTGCCTGGCATGCCTGGTTTCTTCAACGATACCCCGCATTACACCACTGATCTTGCCAAGTGCGAAGAAGCTTTCAAGGCTTCCACGCTCAAATCTTCTGATGGCAAGTCGCTCTGGGATGTTGGTTTCCGCATCCAGATGGCTTACAACCAGGGCAATCCCACCCGCCAGACTACTGCTGAAATTCTGGCCGGCAACCTGGCTACTGTCAACCCCAAGTTCCAACTCGAAACCCTCGGTTTGCCGTGGGCCGCTTACCTGCGCGCTCAGCGTGCCAAGCTGCTCCCGATCATGACCGGTGGCTGGTTGGAAGATATTCACGACCCGCACAACTGGTACCAGCCCTACACCACCGGTACCTATGGTGGTCGCCAGGCTCTGCCCGCGGATGTCAAGGCTCAGTTCAAGGCCATCCTGGATAGAGGTGTTGCTGAACTCGATCCGGCCAAGCGCGGTGAGATCTATAAGGAAGCCAATCAGCTCTACTATGATCTGGCTGTTGGTACCCCGATGGTGCTCCCCACTGGCCACGGCTTCGCCCAACGCTGGGTTGGTGGACAGATCCTGAATCCGATCTTCCCCGGCTTCTATTACTACACCATGTTCAAGAACTAAGTTCAAGTGTTTGTAAGGTGGGGGCCTGGCAACAGGCCCCCATTTATAATGACAGCATTTTGCCTTGCGGAGTGCAGATGAATCTTCAGCTGCGCTCCGGATGACAAAATAAAAATATTTTGAGGAAAACCGATGACAACGTTTATCATTCGCCGTTTGCTGTTGGTGCCAGTTTTATTGTTTGGCGTCACGATGTTGATCTTTATGATGCTTCAACTGCTTTCGCCAGTTGAACGATCCGCACTGTATGTGCGCGATTTTCCGAAGAACGAAAAGGCTATCGAAGGTATCATCAAGCGCTATGGGCTCGACCGCCCATTTTATGAGCAGTATTGGCGTTGGATGGTGGGCGTGGTCGATCCGTTGACTGGCGAACGCACCGGTGGGATTGTCTTTGGTGATCTGGGTTATTCTCGCAGCTCATCCCAGCCCGTCAGCGAATTGATCAAGAATCGCTTCCCGAACACTCTCGATCTGACCCTCTGGACGGTAGCACCCATGATCTTGGTGGGCATCTGGCTGGGTGTACAGTCTGCTGTGCACCACAACGGCATTTTTGACCAGGTGGCGCGTATGTTCAGTATTATCGGAACATCTTTCCCGACCTTTGTTTTTGGTTTATTGGTGCTGATGTTTTTCTATGCCAATCTAAGGTGGTTTTCGCCGGGACGCCTGACAGATGATTTTATGCGCCAGGTTACGCTGCCCGCCTTTCATCACTATACTTCTCTGATCAGTATTGACGCTCTGCTCAATGGCCGCTTTGACATCTTCCTGGATGCCCTGCGTCACATGGTGCTGCCCATATTGACTCTCTCGTATATCAGTTGGGCTACCTTCCTGCGTGTCACGCGTTCATCCATGTTGGAGACCCTGCGCATGGAATACGTCACTACTGCGCGTGCCAAAGGCCTACCGGAACGGGATGTTATTTATAAGCATGCCCAACCTAACGCCATGATCCCGGTCGTAACCCTGGCTGGCGGCACGGTCGTTGGTTTGTTGGGCGGGGTTACCATTACAGAAACCGTCTTTAATTTTCCCGGGATTGGTTCGGCTGCTGCGCGTGCTGCCGTCAATCTGGATGTTGTGTCTGTGCTGGGCTTTGCGATCTTTATCGGTTTTATCCTGATTGTGGCCAACCTGGTAGTGGACATTTTATACGCAGTCGTTGATCCGCGCGTGCGGCTCTCCTGAGGAGATATTAAATGGCAGAAAACCTTCCTTCTGGTGATAACAGCCTGCTGGCGGCAACCTTTTCGACACGTAAGATCGGCTGGTTTGAACGCTTTGTTGGGCCTGAGAATTATCGCGTCCTGATGGGGCTGCTCAAGACTCCCGCATCCATCATTGGATTGCTGTTGATTTCTTTCTTTGTTCTGGTTGCGCTGGCTGCGCCTGTAATTGCGCCCACTGCCAAAGGCAAGGATCCCTACTCTATCCCTCGCGATGGTTTCAGTTCAGATCCCAAACCGATGGGCTCAGAATGGAAACGTAATGCCCCGCCAATTCCCTTTTGGTACCAAGCTGTGACCGGCAACGATAAGTGGGTCCATCTTTGGGGTACATCTGAAGGGCAATATGATATTTTCTATTATTGTGTTTGGGGCACTCGCACTGCTTTTTACACCGGGCTGATGGTCACGATTGCTACCCTGGTGATTGGGATCATGTATGGTTCCATCTCAGCTTACTATGGCGGTATCGTCGACAATATCATGATGCGTCTGGTGGATGTGCTTCTCATTCTGCCGAGCTTGCTGGCGGCTCTGATTCTGGCGGCAGTGCTGACACCCCGAATTGGGAAAAGTCTTATCCCGGTTATGACCGCCCTGATTGCCTTTGGTTGGATGGGTTATGCCCGCTTTATTCGAGGTGATATCCTTTCGGTCAAAGAGCGCGATTACATCCTGGCTGCCAAAGTCGTGGGTGTCAAGGACAGCCGTATCCTTTTCCGGCACATCATCCCCAATGCTATCTTCCCCACCCTGGTGCTGGCCTCGCTCGCCATTGGTGACGTGGTACTCAGCTTCGCTGCGCTCTCATTCTTGGGAATTGGTACCGAAGTGGGCTACGCTGACTGGGGTCAGGTGCTCTCTTTTGCGCGTAACTGGATCACCAGTCTGAATGTGTACTGGTATATTGTGGTCTGGCCAGGTATCACCCTGGTTTTGTTCGTGATGGGTTGGAACCTGGTCGGCGATGCTCTGCGAGACGTACTGGATCCACGCATGCGCGGGCGAAGTTAACCTACGCCTGTGCCAGGTTTTTCCAAACCAATTTTCTGGATTTTTCTGCCCCTCGGGCTGGTTCTGCTTATTCTGGCAGCCTCCCGGGGGCAGCTTGTTTCTGCCCAGGGGCTGACTGCCACCGTCTCACCCACCGTGGATCGACTGGCAAAGCCCACCATGCCGCCGAACCCATCCCAGGCTGATCGCGGTTCTCAGGATTACTGGCTTAACTGCTCTCCCTGTCATGGCGATCGTGGCCAGGGTTTGACCGATGAATTTCGCCGCCAGTATCCGACTGAAGATCAGAACTGCTGGCGGTCAGGCTGTCATGGTCGGAGACCGTATCCAAATGGGTGGACGATTCCTCCAGTTGTTCCGGTTTTAATCGGACCCGGCGCACTGAGCAAATTTGGTAACGGTGCTGTTCTGGAAGCCTTCATCCGCGCGAAGATGCCTTTTCAAAAGCCGGGCAACCTGGACGCGGATACCTATTGGCGTCTGACGGCTTTTCTCCTGCGCGAGAATGGCTATTGGTCTGGAGCTGGCTTCCTGGATGAATCAGCTGCTGAACGTGTTAGAATCCCGTTTGCCCGGACGGAGGCCGTACAGCCTACTCCAACTTTAACAATAGTTGCAACTTTGCAGGTTGATACAACCCCCCTGCCAACACCCCTGCCACCGTTGGCGGCAGATACGGGTTCATTAACGATACGGATCGTCTCAGCAGGTATCTTGTTGCTGATCGGGTTGGTTTTTTTCCTGGTGATAAGGCGTCATAAATCGACATGAGTGGAAGTGAGAGAATAGTTATGAAAACAATTGCCATGCGTGTTTTGGTGGGATGTGTCATCTTCGGTTTGCTGATTTCGGCTTGCAGCCCTGGAAACAGTACGCCTGCGCCCAGCTCACCGGCACAGGAAACATCTGTGCCTGCATCTGATTTATCATCTCCTGCTCCAGAATTAACTCCAACACAGACCTTGCCGCGTGGGTTGACGGTTTGCCTCGGACAGGAACCCAACAGTCTCTACCCGTTTGGTACGCTTAATTCAGCCGCTCGCAGTGTGCTTGGGGCAATTTATGATGGTCCAATCGATACCTTTACAAATGGTTATCAGCCAGTCATCCTTGAGAAAATTCCATCCATTGAAAATGGTGACGCACAGGTGGCAGAAGTAGCCGTCAAGACCGGAGATCCGGTTGTGGATGAAGCTGGCAATCTGGCGGTACTTGATGTTGGGCTGAACGTTTTTCCCAGTGGCTGTAAGGAAGATGCCTGTGCTGTCAAGTATGATGGGCACACTGAATTGAAGATGGACCAGCTGGTGGTTACTTTTCATATTCTGCCTGCTCTGACCTGGTCAGACGGCACGCCGCTAACCTCGGCCGATTCAGTCTTCGCTTTCAAGCTGGCTTCTGATAAGGATACGCCCGGGTCTAAGTACCTGGTGGATCGTACCGGGGCCTACGAAGCTATCGATGCGCAGGCAGTCCAATGGTGGGGCGTGCCTGGTTTCATCGATGCAGCTTATGCCAGTCACTTTTGGTCTCCGCTTCCCAGCCATCTCTGGAGCAAGGTTCCAGCAGCCGAACTGGCAAAGGGCGATTTCAAAGCCCATGCCCCCGTGGGTTGGGGAGCCTATATTTTCAAAGATTGGGCACCTGGTAATTACATCAGTCTCGAGAAAAACCCGGCTTATTTTCGTGCCAGCGAAGGTTTGCCGCGCTTCGATACCCTCACTTTCCTTTTTGTTAAGGATGCACCAGCGGGTATCAGTGCTCTGGTTTCCCACCAATGTGACGTTTTAGATACCAGTTTGCGGTTGGAGAATGAGATCAATCTGCTGACTGAACTCCAGCGCAGTGATCAGGTAAAACTGGTGACTGCTACAACGCCGCTGATCGAGCGTCTGGACTTTGGTATCAAACCGGCCTCTTATGATGATAGTTATGCGCCCGGTTTTGGCGATCGTCAGGATATTTTTGGCGATGTGCGCACCCGTCAGGCAATCACATACTGTCTTGATCGTCAAAAAGTGGTGACGACTGTGCTTGGGGGTATTTCAAAAGTTCCCGATACATTTGTATCGCCAGACCATCCATTATTCAATGCGCAGGCTGTTAATTACGGATTCAGTATTAATTCAGGGATTGGGCTGCTGGAGCAGGTTGGTTGGTTGGATGTTGATAATAACCCAGCCACTCCACGGCTTGCTTCGGGGGTAAAAGGCGTTACGAATGGTACTCCACTGGTGCTGAATTATTGGACTACCTCGGCTTTGCAGCGCCGCCAGGTCAGCGAAATATTAAGCCAATCCTTGCTTCAGTGCGGGGTGGGTGTTACCCTGAAGTATTATGGCCAGGATGAATTCTACGCTCCGGGCCCGGATGGTCTATTGTTTGGGCGAAAATTTGATCTGGCAGAATATGCCATTGGCACTATTGGTGCTGAACCGCCCTGTGCTTGGTTTATGTCCAATCAGGTTCCGACGAAGGAAAATAAGTGGCTGGGTGTGAATATCAGTGGTTATTCCAACGCCGATTATGATGCGCTTTGCCGCAAAGCTATGAACAGTTTGCCGGGTAGCCAGGATTATAAAGATGCTTACGCAGAAGTGCAGGCTATCTTTGCGAATGACATACCTTCTGTGCCGATTTACATGCGCATCAAAGCCGCTGCCACTCGTAAGGATATGTGTAATTTTGCCCTGGATGCTTTTGCAGTGAATGACCTGTGGAATATCGAGGAATTTGAGTTCGGCCCCACTTGTGGTGGGTAAAAGATGAGACACAGCGACCGGTGTCTCCTTTCAAAAGTCCAGTATAATAGATCACAATCCAAATGACGGGAGTCCTCCGGTGACAGAACAGAAAAATAAACAACCACTTCTGGACGTCAAGAGCTTAAAGACATATTTCTATACCGAAGACGGCGTTGTAAAGGCTGTCGATGGGGTTGATTTTCATGTCTATCCAGGTGAAGTAATGGGATTGGTGGGCGAATCGGGGTGTGGGAAGAGTGTTACTTCGCTCTCCATCATGCGCCTTATCAGCCCACCAGGCAAGATCGTTGCCGGTGAAATTCTTTTTGAGGGCAAAGATTTGGTCAAAGCCACCGAAGATGAAATGATCCAGGTGCGCGGAAATCGCATTTCAATGATCTTCCAACAACCCCAGACCGCTCTGAACCCTGTATTTAAAGTGGGCGATCAGATTGCTGAGGTGCTCAGTATTCACCAGAGTATGAACAAAGAAAAGGGACGCGCCCGGGCAGTCGAGCTGCTTAAGATGGTGGGCATCCCTGACCCTGAGCGCCGTGCCGAAGCTTATCCCCATGAACTTTCTGGTGGGCAGGCTCAGCGCGTGATGATTGCCATGGCTCTGGCCTGTGTGCCAGATTTGCTGATCGCGGATGAGCCAACTACTGCGCTCGATGTGACGATTCAAGCCCAAATCCTGGATTTAATGCGCAACCTGCGTCAGAATATTGGCACTGCCATTATTTTGATCACGCATGATCTTGGCGTTGTGGCTGAAATGGCTGAACGCGTGGCAGTAATGTATGCCGGCTATATCGTGGAGCAGGCTGATGTTCAGCCGCTCTTTGAAACGCCCCTGCATCCGTATACCCAGGGCCTGATCGGGTCCATTCCTATCCTTGGAAAACTGAAAGAGCGCCTGGAAGTCATTCCTGGTTCCGTGCCCAATCTGGTCAACCTGCCGCCTGGCTGTCGTTTTGCGCCTCGCTGTCGCGCTCGAACCGAATACGCGCTCTCGATTTGTACTGAAAAGGAACCCGGGCTTTTTTCTCACAGTCCGAATCACCTCGTGCGCTGCTGGCTCTATCAGGATACTGACGGGCACCGTGCGCCGCTTAAATAAAACTCAATTCATGTCATTCCCAAAAAATCGGGATTATCTGCGAACCGCCGGTGTGTTTTTTCCCGAAGGACATCGGGACGATGTGGCGGGTAGCAAGCGGAGCTATTAATGAGCCAGAATACGGTTAATGAACTGATACAAGTTAAGAACCTGGTTAAGTACTTCCCCGTGCGCGAAGGATTGCTTCAGCGAGTGAAGGACTACGTGCGTGCCGTGGACAATGTTAGCTTTGTTGTTCGTGAGGGTGAAACGCTTGGGATGGTGGGCGAATCCGGTTGCGGAAAAACCACCATTGGAAGAACCATGCTGCGCCTGATCGAGCCCACCTCCGGTTCGGTGATCATCGATGGTAAGGATGTTCTCAAATTGGCAGGGGCAGAAATGAAAGCCATGCGCCGCAACATGCAGATCATCTTCCAAGATCCCTATGCATCTCTGGATCCGCGCATGCCCATCGGTGAGTCTGTCATGGAAGGGCTGAATATTCACCGTATTGGTACCCCAAAAGAGCGCTACGAGATTATGCTCGATACACTCAAAAAAGTGGGGCTCGAGGATTATCACGCCCGTCGTTACCCGCACGAATTCTCGGGTGGCCAGCGTCAGCGCATCGGCATTGCCCGTGCCCTGGCTCTGCGCCCAAAATTTATTGTGTGTGACGAGCCGGTTTCTGCGCTGGATGTTTCAATCCAGTCGCAAGTGCTTAATATTTTGAAGGATTTGCAGCAGGAATTTGGCCTGACATATCTGTTCATTGCCCATAACCTGAGTGTTGTTGAGCATATCTCCAACCGCGTAGCTGTTATGTATTTGGGAAAAATGGTCGAGCTGTCTGATCGGGATGATTTATTTGCCCATCCGCTGCACCCGTATACCCGTGCTCTGATGTCTGCCATTCCCATCCCTGATCCGACCCTGAAGCGTGAACGTACGATCTTAAAAGGTGATGTACCCAGCCCGCTAAATCCGCCGTCTGGCTGCCGTTTTCACCCACGCTGTCCGATTGCAGTTGAAATTTGCTCGAAGCAGGAACCTGAATTCCGAGAAGCAGCTCCTGATCACTGGGTGGCTTGTTGGGAGGCCTAGCCCAGGTTTTTTCGGAGTAAACTGATGCCATATCATGTGTTGATAGTGGATGACCAGAGAGGTTTCAGCCGCTTACTGCGTTCTGCGTTAGAGACCATTGAGCAGGGTTTGATTGTCTCTGAGGCTCAATCTGGCGAAGAGGGTATCCTGGAAGCCAGTCATACCAGGATTGATTTACTGATTGCAGATTTTCGGTTGCCTGGTATCAATGGTGTGGAGTTAATGAAAAAATTTCGTGCCATTAATCCAGATGGCAAAGTTATCATGGTAACTGGTGTTGCTGAACCATGGTTGCTAAAGCAGATCAACGATGCCGTTCCTGATGCTTTTTTTGCAAAACCAATTTCAACCGGTGATTTTTTGGAAGCGGTGGAAGATTGTCTTGGGCTCGCCCGTACAATCGTGCACCCGGACGAAACGAAAAAACAAGTCGCGTCTGTGCCGGAAGAACGTTCTAGTTTAGGCGAATTGCTGGTCAACCTGCGAAAAAAAATAGATGCCCAGGCAGTTCTGCTGCTGAATGATCGAGGTCAGACGGAAGCAGAAGCCGGGCAAATGCCGGGCCAAAATAACGAAGCCCTGGTAACTGCGCTGATGAGCTTGTCTAATGCAGCTCAGAAAGCAGCCAGCTTGATCGATCACACCGAAAGCCATCTGCATTTGTTCAGTGGTGGCGATTTCGATGGGATTTTCCTGCCGATTGGTCCATCACATGCTTTGTTGTTGATCGGGAAGGGGCTTACAGATGCCCGGGCTTTGGCAACAAAACTGGATCTGCTCTTCGCTGCTCGCCTGGATCTGCTCGCTGCACTCTCACGGCTCCTGGCCATTTCTGGCACTCCCATTTTGACCAGCCCGTCTGAACCGATCATCGCGGCGCCAAAACAGGTTTCAGCCATTGAAGAACCGTACACCCGTGCCGAGGATCTGCCAGGAGATTTCCTGAATATATTTAACCAGATTGGCAATAAAACCGACGATGCCAATTCATTCTGGGATTCTGCTATCGAAAAAGGCACAACTTTTTCAGAGCCTGATAAACTGACTTACGATCAGGCAACACGCCTGGGTCTAACTCCAGACTCGGCGCAAGAGTAATAATGTGATAAAATCTGACGCGCTTATTGGGGTGTGGTGCAACGGCAGCACATCAGCCTTTGGAGCTGAGTATCTAGGTTCGAGTCCTGGCGCCCCAGCCTTTTGAAATAATTGCCCTATGAAGGGTGCTCCACACGACAGGTTTTGCGCCCCAAACGGTGCAAAACCTTTTTTTTATTCAGCCCTCATTGGGGTAGGAGTTGCACATGAAAATAACAGCTGTGGTTCTTGCGGCCGGCCAAGGTACCCGCATGAAATCGGAATTACCCAAAATGCTGCACCCAGTTTGTGGGCAGCCGATGGTTTTTTACGCGCTCAATGCCGCCCGGGCCGCCAGCACAGAAAAACCAGTTGTGGTTATCGGTCATGGTGCAGATGCAGTTCGCAAGGCGCTTGGCGATTCTGCCGAATGTGTGGTTCAGGAAAACCAGCTTGGCACCGGGCATGCTGTCTTGCAGGCAGAAGCTAGCTTAAAGGAAAAGACAGACTATATACTTGTTACCTACGGGGACATGCCGCTTTTACGCGTGGAAACACTCCAGAAGCTTGTGGCAGCCCAACAGCTGAACAAGGGTCCGATCAGTATCTTGACCGTCACGCACAACAATCCGCGTGGATTTGGGCGTGTTCTGCGTAATCCGGATGGGACCGTGGTCGCCATTGTTGAGGAGAGCCAGGCCACCTCGGACCAAATGCTGATTAAAGAGCTTAACGTGGGCGCGTATTGTTTCGATGCCGGCTGGTTGTGGGAAAGTTTGCATCGGGTCCAGGTCTCGCCAAAAGGCGAGTATTTTCTGACCGATACGGTCGAGCTGGCGGTTAGGGCTGGGCTACCTGTGCAAGCCATCGAAATGGACGATTTTACGGAGACGATTGGTGTTAACACACGCATCCATTTGTCTGAGGCAGAATTTGCGATGCGCAAGCGCATTAATGAGCAGCATATGCTGGCGGGTGTAACTTTGATTGACCCTGCTTCCACATATATTGAGGCGCAGGTTGCCATTGGGCAGGATACGGTTATTTGGCCGAATACATATCTGCTCGGAAGCACATCCATCGGAGAGAATTGTCAGATTGGCCCAGATTCTCATCTCCAATCTACCCGGATTGGAAATGGCTGCAAGGTGCTTATGTCCGTAACTGAGGATGCTGTGCTTGAAGACCATGTAGATATGGGTCCCTTTGCCCGCCTCCGCAAAGGTGCGCACTTGATGAGCGGTGTGCATATGGGCAATTTTGGCGAAGTCAAAGATTCCACGCTTGGTCCGGATGTTAAGATGGGGCATTTCTCGTATATCGGCAATGCAACGATTGGCGCAAATACAAATATAGGCGCAGGAACGATCACCTGCAATTTCGATGGAGAGAAGAAGCACCCCACTGTTATAGGCGAGAATGCTTTTATTGGATCCGACACAATGCTGGTGGCGCCCGTCACCCTGGGTGATGGCGCTCGAACAGGCGCAGGCGCCATCGTTACCAAAAATGTGGCACCTGATACCCTGGTAGTTGGTATGCCTGCGCGGGCTATTAAAAAATTGGAAGGCCGGCTCAAAAAATAATAATTCTGACTTGCTGGATTTATTAGTATTTACTCTTTATTCGCGTTCATTTAGAAAAGGTCCCGAAAATGATTACAGTCACCCCTGAAGAAGTGAAGTTATTAGTCAACCTGGCTATTGAAGCTCGCCGTCGGGCCTATGTGCCGTATTCAAAATACCAGGTTGGGGCTGCTTTGCGCACTAAAAGCGGCCGAATTTTCACAGGCGCCAACGTTGAGAATGCTGCCTATCCAATGACGATGTGCGCTGAGCGCGTCGCGATATTTTCAGCCGTCTCGCAAGGCGAAAGCGAGTTTGATGTTATCGCAGTGGTCACATCCAACGGCGGTTCACCCTGTGGCGGCTGTCGCCAGGTGATGGCTGAATTTGGACTGGACACGGTAGTGCTCATTGCTGATGCGGATGGGCAAGTGCATGCCCATACTACTGTCAATGAACTGCTGCCTGGCGCTTTTACGCCAGCGCATCTGAATAGCTGATCCAATTTGCGGTAGGGTGAAGATTTGGCACATATTATTTACTTGGCACTTGGTACCAATCTGGGCGAACGCAGCGATAATTTGCGTGCGGCAATCGCCGCGTTTGCGCCGCAGATCCGTATATTGACTGAATCTAAAATTTATGAAACTGAGCCTTGGGGTTATACTGACCAACCGGCTTTCTTGAACATGGTTGTGCGTGCAGAGACGGAGCTTGCTCCGCAGGGCTTGCTGGCTCGGTTAAAAGAACTTGAAGCCTCTCTGGGGCGTATCCCTGGCTTTCGTAACGGTCCACGTCTTATTGATCTGGATATCCTGTTTTACGATGATATTAGCCTCGATACACCTGGGCTTGTCATCCCGCATCCGCGTTTGCATGAACGCTCTTTTGTGCTTGTGCCTTTGGCAGATGTGGCTGCGGATTTTGTGCATCCGATCATCGCTCGCAGTATCAGAGAGATTATCGAAACACAGGATTTGAGGGGAGTCAACCTGTTCAAGGGTTGAATTTCGTAGTGTAATATTGTTATATTGAAAGTCAAATCAACGGAGGCTCTGATGGATGAGTTGAGACCACTTAACTGGACACAGAAACCGGGTATCGGTTATAACGTCGCCCGGCGAGCGGATGGCGGCATGACGCTTACATTCACAGATCTGAGTGACGGTACCATGGCTGATTGGCGTGAGTTTGCTTTTGAGCACCTGATGGATTCTGACCGGCTAACGCGCAATCTTTATGATCTGCGCGAGGTAGCCGAGATCCCCGAAAAAGCGATCAAGTTGGCGGTGGAAGTAAACAGCGATCCTTCATCCCGCAACCTGCGGGTGGCGGTCCTGGTGGCATCTGAAGGTGCGCGCGAAGCGATCCTGAACGTGGCGGCCGGAGCTGTCGGCAGCGGGGCTGCCATCCGGATTTTTACCAAACTGGTGGAGGCCGAAGCCTGGCTGTATAAGGCGATGGATCAAATTGTATAAATGTCTATGCTCAGGCTAGAACCGGGATTATTTCGCGAAAGCTGGGGCGCCCGTACATTTGTGATGGGCATCCTTAATGTCACACCGGATAGTTTTTCGGGCGATGGCTTGTTATCCGGTTCTGGCCCGCAAGTTGGCGATGTTGGCGGGATCCAGCGCGCCATGGAACAAGCCGGGCGTTTTATCGCAGCCGGGGCCGATATCCTGGATGTTGGAGGCGAGTCGACTCGTCCCGGTTCGCAAACTATTAGTGTTGATGATGAACTGGAGCGAGTAATCCCAGTGATCACAGCATTGGTACGGCAGTTTCCCCAGGCCATTATTTCAGTAGATACGTATAAGGCCTCTGTGGCGGCTGGTGCTCTCTCTGCCGGCGCTCACATGGTTAATGATGTCTGGGGATTAAGGGCAGATCCGCAGCTTGCGGATGTGGTAGCCAGCCATAACGTTCCGATTATCCTGATGCACAACCGAAGTAAACCAATCAACGCGCAGGTGCAAGCCAACCTGGGTGGGCGTTATGTGGGCGTGGAATACACCGATTTACTTGAAGATGTCAAAGCTGAGCTGCTCGAGTCAGTAGCGCTGGCACAAGCAGCCGGGATTGCCCGTGAGAAAATCATTCTTGATCCGGGTATTGGTTTTGGAAAAACCGTCGAGCAAAATCTGGAGCTGCTAAACCGCCTGGGGGAGATACGTTCGTTGGGTTTTCCCATCCTGCTGGGCCCTTCACGCAAGTCTTTTATTGGTTACAGCCTGAATTTACCGCCCGATCAGCGAGTTGAAGGTACTGCTGCGGCTGTTTCGGTTGGCATAGTTCGAGGCGCCGATATTATCCGTGTGCATGATGTGGAAATAATGGTGCGAGTTGCCCGTATGACGGATGCCATCGTCAGGCAAAAGTAAGCGCATCTTCAGTCGGGTAGATTTTGCCGGCGTTTCATCAGTTCATCAATTTCCGAACCAGCCAACGCTCCCGGGCATAGCAGCCCCGAACCGATGGCTGCACATTAAGCTTACCATTTATTAATCTGCCAGGATTCAGCATGTCATCAGATCACGACGATAACCTATTACGTCAGGCTGTAATCAATATAAAAGCCCAGGATTTTGTATTGGCGCGTCGATACCTGGAAATGGCTCTGGAAATTGCCGATGATTATGAGACACGCACCCAGGCCAATTACTGGATGAGCCAGATTTGCTCTGACCCACTTGAAAAGCGCAAGTATCTTGAAGAGACTCTTGCCATCGATCCGACCCACCCTGAGGCTCGCAGAGCTCTGGCGATTTTGGATGGCAAGCTAAAACCAGCCGAAATTGTTAACCCGGATCAGCTTCCGGCTCAATTGGCTGGCACGCAGCCGGCTAATGCGGATCGGTTCACCTGTCCCAAATGTGGCGCGCGCATGGTGTTCGATGGTGATGGACACACCTTGATCTGTGAGCATTGTGCGCGAAGCCAGGTCTTGAATGCGACTGTGCCGCAGTTTGAACAGGATTTTATAACTGCCATGGCCAGCGGCAGAGGACACCGGACGCCTGTCATGTTGAAGACCTTCAACTGCCAGGGTTGCGGTGCACACTTTATCTTCTCCGCGCAAGAAATCTCATCAGTATGCGTTTATTGTGGTTCGCCGCATGTGGTTGCGGTGACGAAGGAACTGGTCGAGCCTGATTCGATTATACCGATGGCCTGCAACCAGCGTCAGGCAGACCTCTTTTTGGATGATTGGATCGAGAAAAACAGGCTTCATCCGACGGGTGAGCTACAGGGATCAAAAGGTCTGTATTTGCCCATTTGGACTTTTGATATCTTTGGGAACGTTCTCTGGAACGGAACGGTTTACCGAAATAAAAAACAGGTGCCGGTCTCAGGTGAGCAGAATGTCGGTTTTGATGATATTGCTATTCCGGCGATTCGCAGGTTCTCTGATCTTCTGCCGAAAATCCTGGCTGGTTTTGATACATCCAGTGCTGTGACGTATGATCCGCGTTATCTTTCCGGTTGGCCGGCGGAAGTGTATGAATTGTCCATGTCAGATGCCTCGCTTGATGCCCGTCAGCGGGCTGTAGAACGCGTTCTCACCCGCATTCATGACGAAAATGGTCATGTCAACGACTTGAATTACAGCAGCGCCAATTTATCCATTTTATCCTTCAAGCTTGTGCTAATCCCGCTCTGGCACAGCACGTATACATCCGGAGGCCGAGATTTTCGAGTTCTTATCAATGGCCAGACCGGGGCAGTTTATGGTGAAATGCACCGACAGGGGATTATTGGCTGGTTTGAAGATGTTCTCGGAAAATAAGCGTGGCTATATTTTTATGAGTAAAACAAAAGCTAGTTCAGGAGATTCCATGGCAGCACCCAATCGTGATATTTATTTACTTTCCCCCAAACAACTTAGTCCCGAAACTATTGCCGTGGCATTTGCCCGGACATCGCGTGCGCCTGAATCTTTTCGAGAGATTGCTGCTGAATTAAATGACGAGAAATCTGCCCAGTTTCACGAGAAGTGGGTCTTGGGTTATGGACATGCCTCGGTTGCGGAGCATGCAGTCTTGCACCTGGCGATTGAAAATGCTTCACGCCTGGCCATGGAAGCAATTGAATCAAACCGCCTGGCCTCTTATACTGAAAAATCCACGCGTTACCAGAAATGGGGTGCCGATAATTTTTATATTCCGGCCGAGCTCGATGGACCCGACCTGGGCCGTAACTCGCTGCGTACTGATTATATCGACACCTGCCGGCTGTTGTTTGAAACCTATGCGGCTGGGCTTGAACCAGTCCGTAAGCAGGTTGAAAAAGATGCTCCCCGGCGTGAAGGTGAGACCGAAGATGCCTGGGACCGGCGGATCCGTTCGCAATATGTGGATGTCTGTCGTTTTCTGCTGCCAGCAGCCTCGCTGGCAAATGTAGGAATGACTGCCAACGGCCGGGTTTTGGAAAGTGCCATCCGTAAGTGGCGTGCAAGTCCGCTTGCCGAAGTCCGCGAAATTGGCGAAAGTGTCAAATCTGTAGCCAGGGCTGAAATACCAACCCTGCTAAAGTATGCCGATCCACAGCCTTATTTGATGGACACGAGTGCTGAGCTAAATGATATTGCCCAAGCCCTGGTGCTACAGCCTGACGCGCAGGAGTGGTGCGCCCTGGTGGATTATGATCTTGATGGTGAGCAGCGAATCCTGGCTTCAGCGTTATATCGCTTTGGCGATGTAAGCTATAACCAGGCCTTGAGCCAGGTTAAATCATCTCCGGATCCTGCGAGTCTGGCGGCTGTGCTGCTCAAAAGGTTGGGGCGTTATGACATCCCCTTGCGGGAAATGGAACATTCCACGTATACATTTGATTTGGTGATGGATCAGGGTGCGTATGCTGAATTCAAACGTCATCGCATGATGACACAGACACCGCAGCGGCTTACCTGTGCGCTCGGTTACGCTGTGCCTCGCCGTTTTGTTGAGGCTGGCTTTGAAGTTGAGTACAGACGGGCGATGGATGCGGCGGGTGCGCTCTGGAAAGAAATGGCTGCCTGGAATGTGGATGTGGCCCAATACCTGGTTCCAAATGGTTATAACCGGCGTGTGCTGGCTACTTTTAATTTGCGGGAAGCATATGCTTTTTGCCAGCTGCGTGCTTCAGCAAATGCCCATTTTTCTATCCGGCGTGTGGCCCAGCGTATAGCCCAAGAAATCAGTCGGGTTCATCCCCTGCTAGCTGCCCATATGAAGCTGCAAGATGAGCCCTGGCAAGCAATTGAAGCCGAATATTTTACGGCAATGAAATAAGGTATCTGAATAATGGATAGTGATTTTGGCTGGTCTGGTTTTCCAAAACGCAAAAAATGTGTGTTTTCCCTGTTGGTGGAGATCCGGTGGGTGAACTGCCGCTAAATCTCCACCCAAACCTTTTCACTGGCGGTGTTAGCTTAAACAGTGTTGATGTGAAGAAAAAAAGTACGGGCAACCTTTATAAGGCCGCCCGTTTTTTATTTGGAGACTAATTTCCTTAGTTCACGTTGATTCTCGTCAACCAGCTGCTCAATGTCATCGATGCGTTTCAGCAGCAGACCTACCTCGAGCTCAGCCTTGGCGTTGACCTGGTGGTCAATTTCAGCTGCGATTCGATCTTTGGATGCCTGCCGGTTCTGGCTCATCATGATAAAGGGGGCTGCATAAGCGGCTTGAAAAGATAAAGTCAGGTTGAGCAAAATAAATGGGTATGGGTCCCAATGGTTGACCCAGGCGGTCACGTTCAGGGTAATCCAGATTGCTAAAATGGTGGTCTGGGTGATGATAAAAGGCCAGCTACCCATGGTATCAGCAACAGTATCGGCGATGCGCTGTCCAAAGGTCAGTCTTTCCTTGTCAACGTCGTTCACATTGCGGCTGGCACTATGACGCAAGATCGCATCCATGTCATGCAGCCGTCCTCCCAATTCAACCAGAACGTCGATGGCTGCCGATGGGCGTTTTTGCAAAAAGGTGAAGAACTCATCACGCTCCAGCGCCAATACTGTCACATTGGAGACGGCGAAGACGCGCGCCGAGCGGGGTTCATTTGTAAGCATCGAAAGCTCCCCAAAAAAGCCGCCGGGACCCAGGTCATGCAGCATGATCTCTTTACCATCAATATCCCTGATCGTGACCTGAACCTCACCTTCAGTGATGATATAAAAAAGGTTGCCAGTTTCGCCTTCGCGTACGATAGTCTGACCTGGCTTGAATTTCAATTCGTCCATGATGGCGCGAATTTCAGCTACTTCTTGCTCATCCATCTCGCTAAAAAGGGCTACTTCGCGCAGTTCAATTTCAGCCATCGACTTCCTCCAATTATCCTGCTGTGTATAAGGTGTTTTTTATTTGGTTAAAATGAATATTGGATACCTGCTAAGTTGGGTTGCGATCTACTGAATGGAAGCACTGGCAGTTAATTTGGTTCTGTTTAAGGGGTTTAGCCCTTTCAGGATTCATGACTATTTTCATTGGCTCGACCGGCAAAGCGTTCAAGCATTTTTTCGTCCACGTTGGCAGTCATGTCGAGACTGAGCGGGGTAACTGAGACTTTATGTTTATGCATCAAGGTGTAAATGTCACTGTTGGTTGGCTCAGATTCAAAATCCATCTGGATTTCATAGCCAACCGTCTCGGGTACATCCCAGGAACTACGTGACGGTTTGCTGGGTACATAATAGCGTTGCATGGAAAGCCGGGTCCATTCCCAGGCGGTTTCAGGGGTGGCGTCTGCTGGAACATCCACCTTGATCAGATTAACACCTGGAGGCAGCTTCCGTTCCAATAGCATACGCGCAAATAAAGCAGTGAAGTGCGCGGCGCTCGCAAAATTGACATCTGTTGAGTAAGTGAGGTGCAGGGATTTGTCAGTTTCGAGTGACATTGCCAGAGCCGGGATGCCCATTGATGCGGCTTCCATGGCTGCGCCGACAGTACCCGATATCGTGATGCCGGTTGCCACGTTTTCGCCATAATTGATGCCTGAGACAACCAGGTCGGGTTTTTGTGCCATGATCTCAAGAATGCCATGTTGAACGGCCTGGGCTGGCGTGCCACCGACCGCATAAACCGTCCATGTCTGTCCATGAATGGTGACAGATTCCTCACGAATGATGCCATCAGAAGTAGCAGGCTGGCTGCGCCCGACACCGGATGATTGTTCCCTGGGTGCGGCAACTGTGACAAAGCCGAGTTTGGATAGCGCTTCAGCGGCGGCCCACAAACCGGGAGAGCGGATGCCGTCGTCGTTGGTCAGAAAAATATTGGGTTTTGACATGGAGGTATATATCCTGCATATTTCAGGTTTGAAAAGATGGTCAGTATTTAGTAGGGGAATAATAATACAAAAAGAGCAGGAAAATCCCGCTCTTTTGTTTTGTGCCCTCGGCGCGACTCGAACGCGCGACCTATTGCTCCGCAAGCAAGCGCTCTAATCCACTGAGCTACGAAGGCGTTAGCGAGTGAATATTCTACCCTACTCAGGTTGGTTGGTCAAGTGTTGAATAAATGAGATAATAATATCGATGAGAAAACCAAAAACATGAGGTATTTAGCGCAATAAAGCTATTTATCACCGATATCTGGTTCAGGTCCTAGTCACCACAACCTTTGCACGTAAATAAACAAAAAACGGTGGCTTGCT
>CAINXK010000142.1 GCA_903854805.1 uncultured Anaerolineae bacterium | reverse complement strand
GGTCACGTTCAGGCGGTTGGGGATGGCGCGTACATAGGGGGCCAACCCGCCCATGTAGTCTTCGCGGATGGCAAAGAGCGCCCAGCGCCGCCGGTTTTGTAGGGCCTCGCCCAACTGCTCGAAGAACTGCTGCTTGGCGGGCGCGTCGGTCGGCGAAACCGTCAACACTTCCTCGAACTGGTCGAATAATAAGAGGCAGTTTTCCAGCGCTGGATTGGGCAAAGCGCGCAGTCCAAGATAGTCATCCAGCGTCAGGAGCGCCAGGCTTGCGAATGAGAAGCGCTGGTTGGGCGGCAAATCTTCCTCCAGCGAGAGCAGGGTGCTGAGCACGTAACGATTCAAGCCCGCCACAGCGCGCACCTCCTCCGGCGGTTCGAGGTTGACGCGCACCAACGGGAAAACGCTGAAGCGTTCCTGCATACGCGGCGCCAGCCCGGCCTGGACCAGCGAGGATTTGCCCGCCCCGGAGGGCGAGTGCAGCAGGACAATCCGCTCGGCACTCAGCAGCGCCGACAGCGAGCGGGTCTCGCGCTCACGGCCAAAGAAGGCTTCGCCGGTCTTGATCGAGCGCGGGCCAACGTAGGGGTTATTCGGAACCAGGGTATCGACCATCTCAGCGCGTTTCCCGTGAAGAACCCGAACTTTGCCACTTTTGCATCAATCCGGCCAGATAATCCTCGGCGCGGCCCCAGAAAATGTTGATGTTGGCGCCCTTGATGAAGTATTTCTCCAGGTAACGGCGCGCGCGCAGCGGCTCCAGGGTGCGCTCATCCTGCGGCTCAATCTGCGCAGCGATGTGGGCGTACTGCCCGAGCAGTTCACTGCCCGCCTGGGCCAGGATGCTGTGAAAAATGACCCGAAAGGCCCATTCCTCGGTCTGGAAACCCAGGAACAGCAGCAGGGTATCACTCAACGCCAGCCGCACCTGCTCGGGCACGAAGGCCTTGTTGCTGGTGAACCCAATCAGGTAGCGGATGTATTCATCCTCCGTCAGCACCAGTGAGCCGCGGTCATTCCAGCGTCCGAACAGGTAAAAGACCAGCGGGCGATCGGCGCTTGGTTCATAGTCCGGCTGCAGATCAAAGACCGTTTTGCGGCTTGCCAGGCGCGCATTCCACGGGCTGATCATCACCTCCGGCTTGCGCCCGGCCTCCTCCAGCGCATCCTCCAGCAGACGGTCGGGGTTGGCAACGATATAGAGGGGAAATGGGAGTTTTGCCAGCACCCGGTAGGCATCCAGTAGATTGGAGGCGCGGCGTTTTACACCAATCTGGTTAACCAGGGTATCCGTCTCCACCCACTTTTTTTTCAATGTTTCAGGCTGGATTTCGGCCTGGAAGTTTTTTCGCAGCGTACGCTGGATGATTTCTTCGAACTCATCGAAAGGCACCGCCTCGCCCTTGTCGGTAGCCAGATACTGGGCCACCTTGGGCAGCGCGTCACGATCATTGGGCGACATGGGATAGTGGAAGGTTTCCGCCCAGGCGCGGGCAATATCGGCGCTGGGGCCAAGCAGGCTTTCAAGCAGTCCCGGCCCGATGATCGGGGTGCAGCGCTCACGATTGATGTAACGCAGCTCGGTCTCGTAATCACTCCCGCTGCCCTGCGCGCTGAAACCGGGTGTGTACCACAGGTGACCGCTTTTCAGGCGCATGAACAGGACTGGCACCCAGAAATCTGGCTGCTGACGCACCATCCCACGCGCCACCACCAGGGCGCGGTCAATCTGACCATCCTTTTGCAGCTCGCGGAAAAAGACTGGCAGAAACTGTGCGGCGGTCTCCATGCTCAAATTGGCTTGCATGGCGATCACCGCCGGGATGCCCGCTTCCACCAGGCGCGGGCCGAGCGCGGAGAGCGCTTCGCCGCTGCCGTTTCCGGCGCTCTGGCATGAGATCAGCACCGCCAGGCGCGGCGGCTTTTGGAGCTCCCTGATGCGCAGGGCAAAATCCTCGCCGCTGACGGTTTCGTGTTTGCCATCCGCGCCTTCAAGGTAGAGCAGCGCCCGGCCATTGATCATGCTGCCGTGACAAACCAGGTACAGGATGTCACTTCCCTCAGCGCGTAATGTGCTGATAATTTCATCCGCGCTAGCGCGCCGGTTGTCTGTTGGAAGCGCCGTCATGGCGATGTCACCCAACCCCGCGCGGGCGCGTTCCAACTCCGCGGCGCCATCGATCGGTGCGAGTTTGTAGTTTGCCAGATCAGATGGGTTGGCGACCACTGTCAATGCGCGCAGGCTGCCTTTTTGGCGCAAATGCACCGGGCGCCAATCCAGGCTGGAGAAGTAGCGCGAGAAATAGATATTTTCATTCGTAGCGAGCGGAGAATTATCCTGCGGGTCACGCAGCAGTTCCCAACGCAGGCGGTGCAGTTCGGGCGCGCTGGAGCTGATCCACAGCCTCAGCCGCAGAGGCAGATTCTGGCTCTGGGCGCTGGCGCGCGCCTGCCCAAAGGCCGTTCGCAGCGCCAAGTCTTTGAACAGGGCCTCCGTCAGGGTTTGGCCATAGGCTGAAATGTCCAAAACCTCCGCAGCCAGGGCTTCGTCCGCCGGATTGAGTTCCACCCAGACTGGTTTCTCCTGTCCCAAGCCGGTATCCGCCTCGCTCCCCGGCTGGCTGAAACGGAACTGCACCGAATATCTCCCGGCTTCCGCGTTGTGCAGGCTTAGTTCAAGATCTGCATATTGCTGCATGGCGACCTCTTTCAAGTAGATGTAATGGAAAAAGGCGGAATAAGGACTTACAATCCCACCACTTTTATTTTTTAGTATACGATATTTAGAGCAATCTGCAAATTCGGGATTTATTTCACAAAGACTTGCGTCGTCCTACTCGAAAAGCAAGGCACAGCCTCCAGGGTAAAGCTGGATCTGTCACCTGCAAGGGGAACCTATTCAAGCCTTTCAGTTCCTTGGTGGAGATTTGACCTCGAAATTTCAGCAATCCTTCGATGAACAGCTTCATGAAACGTTCCGTATCCAGTTTAGTCGGCACGTTTACTGGCCTGGGAGCAGATATCAATGGTTATGAGCGTTTTAGAGACCGGTGCAGACACCACGATCGAGGCGGCTTTCCCATCAAAATGAAAATTAAACTCCCCCAAAATGGGAAATGGATTGAATCCAACACTCCGCAGCTGAAAGTGATTCCCTATACCTTGATATTCGATGATGCCAGCAGAACGAGGAAAGCCAGTCCGTCATCG
>CAINXK010000141.1 GCA_903854805.1 uncultured Anaerolineae bacterium | reverse complement strand
TTGCAGGTTGAAATAAAAAGCAGAAAAGGATAGGATAGAGACAGGAATAAAAACAACAAACTGGAAATGGAAACCCAGCATGCAGCCATATCAAGCAGAAGTCGAACAAGCGATGAAAAGATATTATGCGACGTTGAGCGAAAAAGATCAGCGGCTATATGCAGCGGTGGAAGCAGTGAAGTTAGGGCGGGGAGGGCAACGGTATATAGCAGGATTGTTGGGCTGCAGTGAAAGGACGGTAAGTCGAGGATTGGACGATTTGGCAAGTCTGCCAGAACAGGCAAAACCAGGACGATTACAACGTAAGCCGGGTGGAGGGCGGACACGATATGATGAGACGCATCCAAACATCGATGCTCAATTTGAGGAAGTTTTGAAAGAGTATACAGCAGGCGATCCGATGAATGATCAGATCGTGTGGACAGACTTGACCCCGCGCGAGATCGGGGAAATGCTAGAGAAGGATCACCAGGTGCGGGTGAGCAAGAGTGTGGTGGTGAAGTTGCTCAAAAAACATAACTATCGGCGACGCAAAGCACAAAAGAAGGAAACGCTGAAATCTGTACCCCATCGAGATGAGCAATTTGCCAAAATAGCCGAGCTAAAAGCGGAATTTCGGGCAGCAGGGAATCCAATCATAAGTTTTGACACCAAGAAAAAGGAGTATCTTGGCAATTTGTACCGCGAGGGTCACCTGTACACCCAAAAAGAGCAACGGACGTATGACCACGATTTCACAAGTTATACGGAAGGGATCATCATTCCACATGGAATTTATGACGTGCAGCGTAATATTGGCTATTTGCATTTAGGCACATCCAAAGACACCAGCGAGTTTGCTTGTGATTGCATCCGTTCCTGGTGGAATAATCATGGCCGGAAAACATACCCGGATGCAACTGCAATATTGGGATTGTGTGATGGTGGAGGCAGCAATCACTCCCACCATTACATATTCAAAGAAGATCTCCAAAAATTAGTCGATGAACTGGGGATCGAAATTCGCATCGCCCATTATCCACCTTACTGTTCCAAATTTAATCCAGTTGAGCATCGGTTGTTTCCGCATGTGACCCGCGCCTGTCAGGGCGTGATCTTTACCAGCGTCGCATTAGTCAAAGACTTGATCAAAAAAACAAAAACCATCAAGGGCTTGAAGGTTGCTGTTGAGATTATCGATACAGTTTATCAAATCGGACGTAAAGTGGCTGATGATTTCAAATCATCGATGCGCATCATTTTTGACTCGGTTCTTCCCCTTTGGAACTACCGGGTCATCCCTAACCAGACTTTTGATTAATTCTCATTCCGCAGGCCTTCGAACGATTCAGGCCAAACTGAGTCCCTAACACATCAAAGGTCGGATACACTTTTAGATAGTAGAGTAAAAAAGTCAGCTTCTCATGCGCCGTGGGTAATTTGCCTTTTTTGCCCACCACCTGGCTTCCTTTGACGTTTTCCTTGAACAATACCTTCTCGGTATTTGAACTCTTTTTCATCGTCCAGTGCCAAAGTAAAAGCAGCTTCCAGGGTTGATAATTTCTCGGTTGATACTCCGGTCAAGGCACGCAGTTGACGATCATCTCGTATTTCTAGCACCATATAGCAACATTCTCCTCGCTATATTTTATCCAAGTGTATCTGAACTTGTATTATTCAGGAACACCTCTAATGGAGGTGAGCATGGCGAGCCGGTCACTGGGGCCAATGGCGTAGTCATTGGTGTACAACAGGGTGCGGTGCAGCAGCGCGCGCTGATCGAGGATCACGCCTTTTGGTTCGCCAGTTGACCCAGTGATGAATAGGATGCAGGCGGGGCTACCTGGCCCAATGTCTTTCACGGGATGGTGGAGGGATGGGTCGTAGCTGCAATCTTCTGTGCAATACCTTCGCCACTTAGGCTGAAGAAACTGGTGTTTTCGAGATATGAATGCTGCCCAAAGTGGCTATATTGCTGAAAAGCTGGGCAACTAAAATATCATTGGGTTTT
>CAINXK010000140.1 GCA_903854805.1 uncultured Anaerolineae bacterium | reverse complement strand
CAGCCCAGCTTTTGTGCTCTCAAATACAGCTGTTCAGCCAGGCGCTGGCACATCATCGCCAGCTGCCAGCAGTACAGCCAATATCTGCCTGCCCTGCGGAAATGCCGCGGCCAGTATGACGGCGCGCATCCCGGCCACGCTGACCATGATGTCCATGCAAGCCAACCAGACCCGGATTGCGCCGACGGTGCGTGCCATGATCACAAGAACCGCCGAAGCAGCTGTGGTCTTGAGTTCAATGTCTGGTAAAGACTGCATGCAGACTGAACCGGTTTGTTTCATCCCAAATGAACATTTTCTTTTCAAGCGCCCGATTGGATCGAATCAGAACGCTTCGGTGGATCGCAGTTATCGCTACGGATCGACTCAGCATGGCCAACGTGAACCACATCACGGTGTCGAGTTTCCCAATGCGCAAGGCACGCCGGTGCTGGCGGCTGCAGATGGCCTGGTGGTCTTTGCCGGTGATGACAAAAAGGCGGTTTTATCCTGGGTTCCAAACTTTTATGGGAATGTGGTGGTGATCGCGCATACCCTACCAGGATTGGATCAGACGGTTTACAGCCTTTACGGGCACCTGTATCAGATCAATGTTAAGATGGGGCAGCAGGTCAATGTGGGCGATCAGATTGGGCAGGTCGGCGCAACCGGCGCGGCCATTGGCAGTCATCTGCATTTTGAGATCCGTTCGGTCAAGAATGATTATCGCTCTAATCGTAACCCGGAGCTGTGGCTGGCTCCGCTGCCCGGAAAGGGCGTACTGACCGGTCGTATCCAGGATTCGCAGGGCAAGCTCATTGATGGGCTGATAAACGTCCAGCGCGTTGAGAATGGTGTGCTTCTGCCCCAACCGGTGACTGCGCTGGAGACGTATGTTAGCCAGGAAAACCAACCGGTGAATGGGGATGATATCTGGCAGGAAAATTTCGCGGCTGGTGAGCTGCCAGCGGGTGATTACCGCCTGACGTTATATTTTCACGCTGCCATTCATGAACTAATGGTCAAAATTGAGCCAGGCAGGCTGACTTTTGTCAGGTTCGTAATCAAGTAAGTGTCTCCACACTGCTTTGTGAGGAAAAGATGTTCTGATCAATTGCTCGGTGTAAATGGAAATACCTGAAAGAATGGCTTTTGTGGCGGCTCAGCGCTTGAGTATTGAACGGTTCTGGGCTTCGCGAGTGGCAAGATCTTTTTTGTAAAGAGACAATTATTCAGAGGAGAGAACAATGGGACTAAAACCTGATCACTGGATTCGCAAGATGGCAAGAGAGTACGCGATGATTGAACCCTATGTCGATACCCAGGAGCGCACCGGAGTCATCTCTTATGGTGTCTCATCTTACGGATATGACTTGCGCGTAGCCGATGAATTTAAGATTTTTACGAATGTTTTTGGAGCCACAGTTGACCCAAAACATTTTGACCCAAAAAGCATGGTCGATTTTTCGGGTGAAGTCTGCATTGTGCCGCCCAATTCATTTGCACTGGCACGCTCGATTGAATACTTCCGCATCCCGCGTGGGGTGCTGACGGTCTGCCTGGGCAAATCCACGTATGCGCGTTGTGGGATCATCGTCAACGTGACGCCCTTCGAACCGGAGTGGGAAGGATTCGTAACGCTTGAAATCTCCAATACCACCCCGCTCCCAGCCAAAATCTATGCAAATGAAGGGTTAGCCCAGGTGTTGTTTTTTGAAGCCGATGAGCCCTGCGAGATCTCTTATGCAGATAAGAAGGGCAAATATCAGAAGCAGCAGTCAATCGTGCTGCCGAAGCTCTAATATGTTTACAGAGCGGGTCACCTCACTTGAGCCAGAAGGCGCATACGCTGTTTTGGCAAGTGCCCAGGCTCTTGAAGCCCAGGGGCGCGATATTATTCACCTTGAACTTGGACAGCCGGATTTTCCTACCCCGGAAAACGTTCGGGAAGTGGGCATCCAGGCCATTCGAGATGGACAAACTCGCTATGTGGCTTCGGCGGGGATCCTGCGCTTCCGCGAGATCATCGCAGATTATGCTGGCAGGCAGCGCGGAATTACCATCCGACCTGAGCAAGTGGTGGTTTCGCCGGGCACCAAGCCCGGGCTGTTCTTCCCTCCGCTGGCGTTAGTGGCAGCGGGTGACGAGGTGATCTACCCCGACCCGGGTTTTCCGACCTATTCAGCGGTGATCAAGGTGACCGGGGGAGTGCCGGTACCGGTGACACTGCGCGAGGAAAATAATTTCTCCTTTGACCTGGATGCTTTTGACGCACGCATATCAGACCGGACGAAATTGATCATTCTCAATTCCCCATCCAACCCAACTGGTGGTGTGATCCCGTATGACGACCTGAAACATATCGCCGAAAAAGCACAGAAGCATAATGCCTGGGTGCTGACCGATGAGATCTATGCCCGCCTGGTATTTGATGGGCAATCTGTACCGTATATTTCGGCTTTTGACGGCATGCAGGAACGCACCGTCATCGTGGATGGGTTTTCAAAGACCTATGCCATGCCGGGTTGGCGGTTGGGATATATGATTGCGCCTGTAGCCCTGGCCGAAAGGTTGGAACTGCTGATTACGCATTCCGCGGGCTGTACGGCCGCTTTCACTCAGATCGCTGGAATTGAGGCGCTGACCGGACCGCAGGAAGTGGTTGAGGACATGTTGGCAGAATACCAGCGCCGCCGCGATAGGGTCGTGGAGCTGATCAACGCTATTCCGGGTGTACATACCCAAACTCCCAGGGGTGCATTTTATGTGTTCCCGAATGTCAAGTCTTTTGGCCTGACTTCACGCGAGATTGCGAGCCGGCTGCTGGATGAGGCCGGGGTGGCGGTTCTGGCTGGCACCGATTTCGGTGCTGGTGGCGAAGGCTATCTGCGCCTGGCGTATGCCACTTCCATGGAAAAAATCGAGGCGGGCATCGCCCGGATGGCAGGATTCTTCGCCAGTTTGCGCTGAAGAACCTGAAACTGGAATACCCAAGATGAATATGAAAAACAGCCGGGAGTTTGACAACCCGGCTGTTTTTGATTCGTGATTAGGTGAACGGCAGGCTTATTTGGCTGCGTCGTACTGCTTTACGTCTGCGATGGCTTTTTTGACGTTGACGAAAGGCAAGATCAGCAGACCTACGACAAAGAAGAAAATCAATGAGAGGATTGCCAAACGCAGATTACCGAAGAGCTGATTCATCAACCCGAACAGCAGTGGGCCAATCCAGGATGTGCCGCGTTCTGAGACTTCGTAGAAGGAATAGAATTCGGCTTCTTTGCCGGTTGGGATCATCTGTGAGAACAGACTGCGGCTGATAGCCTGGGAGCCGCCCATGACCAGTGCGATGAAAGCGCCCAGCACAAAGAACTGTGCAACGCGGCTATCGCCGTATAAGCCACTGTAGGCGTAGATCACCACGCCAGCCCAAATCACCAGGCTGACGATGATCGATTCTTTTGCGCCAATCCAGCCAGCCAGCTTGCCCCAGAACAAGGCTCCAAAAAAGGCCATGAACTGGATCATCAGGATCACGATGGTCAGGGTGCCGGTGTCAATTTCCAAACCACCACGGATGAGCGGCGCTGCTGCAAAAGTGGCCGAGACCGCGATAACGGTCTGGATGCCATCGTTATACAGAAAGTATGCCAGCAGGTAGCGCATGGTTTCAGGGAAGTGTTTTAACTCGCCAATCGTCAGGCGCAACTGTTTAAAGCCCACGCTGACGTAGGATTCCCCGGCAGGTAAGGCGCGGTGGGCGTGACGGGGCCGCAAGCGCGCCCAGGTGAAGAATGAAAATCCGAGCCACCAGACGCCAGCCGATGCCAGATTGATGCGGACTGCCAACCCTGTTGGGATACCGAGTTTCTCACGGAATTGGTAAAAGGCCAGGTTCAGGAGCAGCAGCAGGCCGCCACCCAGGTAGCCCATGGCCCAGCCGTAAGACGAGACGCTGTCGCGTTTGTCCTCGCTGGCGATATCGGGAAGGTAGGAATTATAGAACACCATGGATGCGCCAAAGGCAAGGTTGGCAAGGATAAATAACAGCCCGCCGAGCCACCACAGGTCGCCGGAGACGAAAAATAAGAGCGTGGTTGCAATTGCGCCGAAGGTTGCAAAAATCTGCATCATCTGTTTGCGCATGTGCGAGAAATCTGCGATTGCGCCCAGGATCGGCAGGAAAAGCACCTGCATTCCCACCGAGAAGGAAACACAATATGGCAGGAAGGAATCGGGCGCAATTGGGATCGGACCCAGGTGAGCCATGCCATCCGGAGAAAGTTTGGCCACAGCGCTGGCTAGAGAAGCCAGGTAAGGCCCAAGGAAGACGGTTCCTACTGTGGTGCTGAAGGCGCTGTTCGCCCAGTCGTACATTCCCCAACCAAAAGTTTCACGTTTATCATTTACTGAGAGCTTGCCGGTTGTTTCCGCCATACTTCCTCCTGGTGATCAGATTTTATTATTCTACAACGTTTGTGCCAAATTTGTATCTTCTTAACGTAATGATAAACACTGAATAACTTGAAACGTTCTTGAAATGCCTCTGCACATATTAAAGGCTAATATTCTTTTAGACCAATCATGATGCTAACTCCATTATTTTCTCCCGATTTTACCGAGCAAACCGACGTCCTGGCGGGCAGGCTGGCTGATTCAATCCAGGCTTACCAACATGATTTACAAACTGGCCTGGTGTTTGTGGATATCCCGGCTCAGACTGGCCAGATTCTGCTGTTTGTGCGCGGACAATTAGTGACAGTCTACCGGGACGATGATCTGGTCGAAAGAGTTGACCCTGCCACCTGGCTTGAAACTTTGACAGGATCCAACCCCCGGGCTTTGATGCGTATGCTGGCGCTGACCCCTCAGGACGTCCGCGTTTTCAAGATCCTGATCGAGCAGAAGAATGATCTGCGCGGTGTTTTTGCGAGTGGCCCCAGCCTGAAAAAGCAATTTTCGGAATGGATGGCGCATCCTGTGCCAGCGCTGGGCCGGGTGCGTTGGCCCAAAGCGGAAGCATTGGTGTTGTTCCCCGGGCAGAGTGGCGCACCGTATTACACCTTGTTTATTACCCCAACCCAAATCCTGCATTCTGCAGGTGGTGTCAACGAGATCCATGCCTGGAAGGAAGAGAAAGTTTCCAGCATCTTATTCAGCAGCGAGCCGCGCACGCAAGCCTGGACGGAGTACCTGCTGCACAACGCCTTTTCTGGTCTGGTCAGCAGCCTGCTTGGTAAGATTGAGAAATTGATCGGGCGTGTCATGCTTAACCAAATCGTCCGGGATGTCAATTTTAAGGCTACTGCGCACGATTGGAATCTGAGCATCACTGCCAGCAGTGTAAACGATCAGACTATTTTCTCTTCCCCAGAAGCCGCGGCAGAAATGTATTCACGCTTGTTAGAAGTGATCTTCCAGCACTTTGAATCTGTGCTTGGGGATGTTATGTTGGCGATGATGGTTCGCGAGGCTGTCTACCGGCTGCCTGTTCCTACCCGGCAGGTGGTGACGGAATATCTCCCGGTTATTAACCTGGGGTGACCAAGGTATTTCTGATCGTGCGGGGTGAAGGGAATATCAGGCTTTTGCTCCGATGTCCCCCTAATAACCTATTGAGCAAATCCTTTATCCACGCTAATATTAAATTCTAACGGGAATTTTCTCGTGGAAAGGATGTCTAGAATGTCAAATTTCAAAATGCTCGCAGGATTTACCATGGTGGTGGCTGTATTAATCACATTATCAGGTACAGCCATGGCCGCACCTTCCATTGCATACACAAACATTATCGTTACAACAACCCCGCCTGCCTCCATTACAGGTACTGTTCAATCCATAACGCTCCAAACTGATATCAACAACGTGGTCAGCGTGGTGGTTACGCTGACTGATCCAAGCATGAGCCTGCAAACAGTGACGCTCAGCCTGGATGAGGCTATTAAACTTGGGCTTGTGACACTGGATGCCGCCCAGGTCCCATCGGAAAATTCTTTGATGATCGGACAATCCATTACAGTTGACCCGCTTGTGCCCAGTGCAGAAACCGCCGAAAACCAGGTTGGAGCGATGATCGCCGCTTTCTTTGGCCTGGACTATGCTGTAGTGGATGGTTTTCACCAGGAAGGTGCTGGCTACGGGGTGATCTCCCAGGCTTGCTGGATGTCTTATGAATTGCAGAGTGATGCTTCTCTGTGTGCAGATATCATTGCCGCTAAAAAATCGGGCGATTACAGCATGCTGACATTGCCGGATGGCACAACTGCATCCAATTGGGGCCAATTTAAGCAGATATTCTCTGGTCACAAGAACCCAATGCAGAATTTGGGGGCAATCATGTCAGGGCGTGCTGATCCGTTGGAAACCCCTGCCCCGACCCCCACGGATGTGCCAACACCAGACCCATCTGCAGTACCTGCCACCTTCGAGCAACCGGGTGGCAGCGCAAATGGTAATAACGGGAATGGTGTCAGCGCTGGTGGAAATAGTAATCACGGCAACGGTAACGGTAATAGCAGCCATTCCAATAGGAATAGTGCTGGTGGTAGTAAAGGCAATCCAAAAGGACCCAAAAAGTAGGCTAAGATAAAGGTAATACTGTCCCAGAATGGTAAAAAACAGGCTGTCTGCTCTTTAATGAGACAGCCTGTTTTCTTATGAGTGACTATCTGCAAGCTGGGTTGTCCGGTTTTGCTTTGGGCCAGAGCACCTGCTGAGAAGGCTATGGATAGATAATTCTCGAAGGTTCGTTCCAGATCCATTTGGCTTTAAGCTATTGTATTCTCTCTGCCGAAACCATATAATATTATCAGGTAAATATTATCCAATTATTCCAACTGGAACGGGAGCAGTGTTATGTCTGGCAATTCAGAATTAAATTTCCAATGGCAGAATCCATTTTTAATGCAAACCATTTATCCGCTGCGCGAGATGAAGCTGCGGGATTTCCTGATATTTTTCCGCGAAATTGATCTGTGGGCGGAATACAAGAATAAGTCTGACGCCCAGATCGAGAGCGAGAAACCGGCCTTCATCGAAGCACAAAAAAAGATCATGGCCGATATGCTTGCGCTTAATACCGGTTTGCGCAATTATTTCATATCGCAGCAGCCCCAGGCTGAAATTGCCAAAAGATTTCCACAGACAGACCCTAATGAAATCCAGAGTATCGTTAATTTCCATAAGACCTTCGCAACATACCTGCCGCAGATCAAGGACATTCGTAAGGAGATTTATTTTGTTGCTCAGCGGACCATGGAGTGGGAGCAGCATCGTAAAACGGTTCTGCAAACTATCCAAACTAGAAAGAACATCTATCTTTGGAAGGCTCCCACCGACCCCACCCGTCCGGCAGCCGAAAAACAGTATAACGATCTGCAGAACGTGACCCTGCCGCTGGTTAACGCTGAACTCGAAGGTCTATATGCGTTAAGCGCCAGTTACGAAAACATCAAGGCCCGCCGCCTGGTGATCGACAAGGCTTGTGCCAGCGCTGCCCAGGTAAAAAATGCGCGCACACCAGCGCTGCAAAGCGCTGCGGCGCTGGTTGCCAAACTGCAAGCCCGCCTGACTGTGCTCCAGGCAGACCTGCTGCGCTATAAGAGTGCGCAGGACTTCGATAGTTTGCATCGCTACTTCACTTCTGAATCCGTCTCAGACCTGCTGCGACAGCAGTTCCCCGAGATTGAGCAGCTTTCCATCAATACAATCAACCAGGTACACAGAGACCTGCTTGGAGTGCTGCCGTTTACCAAAACAGAGAAACCCATCCTTGATTTTATCGATCGGCTGCTTCAATCGCTTAAGGCCTCAAACAGTAATCGTGCCATTGAAAAGGAAATTAATGACTTGAAGAACTATTGGGTGGCACGCGCGGCGCGCAGCGCGCCTGAGCAGCTTTCACAAGCTGTTCAACAAAAAAATAATGAGAACACGACGCTGCTGAGCCAACTGGTGACCGCCAACAACAGCTTGAACAGTATCAAGGCCGAAGTTGACCAGGCAGATGCAGTTTTGAATACTCCCATGGATGTCAATCTTTTTGTGTCTGCCCCGTTGAACGTAACCCGGGCTGATATCGTCCGTGGAAAAATGCTCCAGTACAAAACAGTCCTGGCGCAAAAGGATCACAAAGCCTTATTGGAGGATGTGGTGGCTGAGTTCCGCGCTCACCCCGATAAGTATCCGGTCTGGCTGCAGTATATGGTTATTCATTTTTCCGGGATGCGTTATCGCAGTGCGCATGGTTCCTGGGCCGACCCACGTGACTTGCTGATCAATCTGAATGCGGCTGATATCAATGATGAGTTCAAAAACAAGGACGATGCTGCCATTAAGAGCCTTTGTGAAGCCCGGCTTGCCATGTATGATCCGCTTTCGGCGCCCCTGGCAGCGGCCAATCCGGGCCCAACGGTAAACCAGCCGAAATTGGCCCGGACCAGTGACCCAGCCTGGAAAGCCAGGCTGGCCGATAATTTGCACGGATTGGGTTCGCCTTTGGCTCACAATCGCCGCAAGGCGCTCATCGATCTGCGCCTGGATGAGGATGAATATGAGCTTGAGTCGTTAAGCGGTGACCAGGCTGGTCAACTGCTGAGAGCTCGCAAGGATGAATTTCCAGAATGGATGTGGAAGGAAATTGTCCGGCTGACGCCTTTACGCACCCAGGAGGTGGAAAGCACGAGCTGGGAAAATAGCAGCCCCACGCCAACCAATCCGAAGGTTGGTGAAGTGGTTGATAACAGACGTTGGAATGAATTTCGCCAGGTGTTGATCGAATGGAAAAAGGAAAATATCACAGGCTGGCGAGAAGAAAGCGCATCCAGCAATGAATTGATCGTGACATCAGCAGTTTGCAATGAGGTAGCCGAGCATATCCAGCACATACGCGGCAATACGCCACCTGGAGGCCTGGCTCCCAAGCCTTTGTGGTATCTGAAAAATGGTACGCTGATCAAAGCCAGCGCCAACGCGGCTGATTATCCGGTGGGTGCCAGTATTTTATGGCTCAATTTTGAAAATGATGAACCTGGTCCCTGGTGCAGAGCCGGCGGAATTGCGCTTAAAAATGGCGAGGAGTTAATCCCAGCTGCGCTTTTCCAAAATTCATCTGCACCGCGGGCTGGTGTGGGCGGCTGGTTGTACAAACAAAGCGGAGATTTTATGGCCACGCGGACCTGGGTGGATAAGGATCCTTCAATTGCGCCCGGAGGCCAGCAAATTGTGCGCTGGCGACATGAAGCCACTGTGGCCGCCGTGGCTGAGACTGCCGATGGTTGGGTGGTGATTACTTTTGAAACTGCGCTGCCACGTGAAGACCGGCGTCTGGCTACCATTGGCGTTTTCAAACATTATCTGGCAGACCTGGCCTACTCGGTGGGTGCCAACGCTTTCAATGCTGGTTTCGTTGGTTTTATGCCTGAAGGAAACCAACATCCCTTAAGCCTGGAGGGCATGTTGAATTGGAACAAAATTCTGCTCCGGCCAGTGGCTAGTGAGTCCGAATTGGCGGCCTATCGTGATAAATATATTTGGAAAGGTCAGGCACGTCCTTCTGTAGGCCTGGCAAATAAAGCCTAGCCAGGCCAAGTTTCAGATCTGTGCCAGTATTTCTGTAGATGGGTCGGGGTTGTGCTGCCGCCGCTTGTCCTCCTATTTATTCAAAAGGGGCTGAGCTGATCTGCCCTTGAAAATCTTAATTCATACGCCCCGCTTTCAATTTGAGAATCAGTGAAAGCGGGGTTTGCTTTTCCCCGTCAGGTTTAATTTAGCCAGGAGATATGCTCAGAGACCAAAGCATATATAATATATTTACTCAAGGGATGTACTTGCTGACGGATTGAACATTCCCAGGCGGATGAGAATTAATTTTGGACATTGTTCTCATTCAGTGATGCACAACTATGAGTCAATATAATTTTTAGCGGGAGAGAAATATGGCTAATTCAGATCGCATCCATTTTTTGGGAAATTTACGCGCCTTTGTAATCCTGCTGGTGATTTTGCTGCATGGTTCTATAACCTATATGGTCAATGCGCCTGTCTGGTGGTATGTTGTTGATCCGCAAAGCAGCCTGT
>CAINXK010000139.1 GCA_903854805.1 uncultured Anaerolineae bacterium | reverse complement strand
GTAACCCTGGTCCTCCATCACGCGCAACCCATTTTCTTCAATAAGGCCAATCAAACCAGCTTCGCATTGTGACTGGCGCATGGCCCATTCTAGGGTGATGCGCATGGCGCGGTTACCTTCCAGACTGGCATTTAGTTCGCGATCAATGCGCTGCATGACCGAAAGCTCTTCCACTCTGGCACTTAATTCCTGGTCGGTCAGGGTGTATAAACGGGCATTATCAATCGCCACGGCTGCCTGCCCTGCAAATGCAGACAGCAAGTTTTGGTCGTCATCGCTAAAGAAATTGCCATCTTTTTTGTTGATAATCTCAATCACGCCGATAATCCGCCCTTTGACCTCCAAAGGAACAGCCAGAATCGCGCGAGTGATGAAACCGGTCTGTTTATCAGTAGCAGGATTCCAGGTGGTGTGGGCGGCTACATTGTTAACGATAACCGGGCGGCGGATGTTTACGGCTTTGCCTACAAAACCGCTTCCGGGCGGCAGGCGCTGGCCCACCAGATTTTGTGCCACCGGACCAACTGTCACTTCGAAGATTAGTTCATCTGTTTGTTCATCAACCAGAAATAAACTTCCGGCTTCAGTATTCAAGATACTGACAGCACTTTCGAGAATGCTTTTCAAAAGTGGTTGGAGTTCAAGCGTGGAGGTTAGCTGACGGGTAATTTCGTTCAGAGATGAAAGCTGTTGGGCGCGGCGTTCGGTTTCTTGCAGCAAGCGTGTTTTAACGATCGCGCCCGCGGCCTGGTCAGCCACGGCTTGAAGTAATTCCAACTGTGTACGGGTATAACTGATCGTCGGGTCATGCGATGCAAGGCTCAACGATCCGATCGTCTCTGAGCCTGAGTTTAGGGGCACACCTAACCAGGCGTAAATCCCTTTATTTGGTGGCGTTACTCCTAAAGATAAGCATTGGCTGATAAAGTCGTGGGCAAGGATTGGGCGGTGTGAACTAATAATTTCCTGATCGAGACTGGTCTTTGCCGGCAGTGGCAGGTTTTCTTTGGCGGTAATTCTATCTTCCCCTTCCAGGCAAAAAGCATAATAAGCATGTTGTCCGGCTTTATGATACAGGGTCAGGTGGAAGTCGGTACTCGGGATGATCTGCGTGGTCTGAGCGTAGATCAGTTCAAGCGTATCGTCGAAATTTAGTGTTATGTTGATGCCTTGTGCTACGCGCGAGAGTGCGTTCAGTTCATTAACCCGGCGCTCCATATTTATAACCACTTGGGCGCGTTCCAGAGCTACAGCCGATTGACTGCTTAGGGCCTCAAGGAAAGAGATATCATGGCTGGCATAGTTCTCTCCCGAAAGACGCTCTCCCAGGGCAATCCAACCAACCAACCTGTCCCGTCCAGGCATCGGAATAAATAACTGGGCACCCAGAAGTGCCAGGCGGCCTCTTTCAGCGCGCACAGAATCTGGTATACGATCTTTGTTTATGAAGATCGGCATTTTTTCGCGGAGCAGCGCCTCTGGCAGTGGGCTGTTGATATTAAACGCTATGTCGCTGGTGACTTTGCCTGAATCATCCGGAGTTGGAATGTATTGATCGCTCAGTGGATCGTATATGTAAATGTGAAGTTGACTGGGTAGCAAGCTGAGAGAAATTTGCTTGCGTAAAATGCCCAGGATGTCCTGAAGAGCGACCGCACTTGTTAATTCGCGCGTAAAAATTTTCAGGCGATCTTGATGAGCCTTTTCGCCCCGAAAAAAAACACGATCGATCCTGCTCTGTATCCAACCGTAGACAAAGTTGAGTATGAAGGCGGTGAAAATAACAGTAACAGCAATTAATAGTGGATTATTGGGGCCAATCGTGATTCCAAATAAAAAGCTTGGCCCCATGGCGAGCAAAATATAACCGCCCAAGGATAATATCGTCAATACTGCATAAAGAACGCCGCGACTTACCAGGTAATCCGTGCGCAGCAAGCGATATCTTAATATGCTGTACCCGGTAGTGGCCGGGAAAATTACAAGGGGTAGAAATCCAACATAAGGATTGAAATTCATTCTCATGAAGGACGTAAGCAGTAGCCAGGCGGTGATGGGGGTAAATCCGAATATTGCGCCAAGCAGAATTGTGCGCGCTTGTTGGCGAACCACTGGCGATGGTGACCAGTAACGTCGGTAAAACGAGGCTGCAACGAAAAATATTGCGCCAATACTTGCGAAGATATAGCTGTACGTCCAGCTAATTGCGTAACCTGCGGGGCGCTGAAAATCGAACAGAAATGAATATTGGAACAGTATTAACCCCAGGGCAAAGAAATATACCACCCAACGCAAGAAAGGATAGCGCACAACAATGCGGGCTTCCTGAGGAAAAACCAGCCCAAGATGGATAAGCGCTGCGCCCACCATTGGGACTGCTGCAACCCACAGGTAGGTGAGATGATTTGTGGTGTAAATATCCAGCAAGCCACCAACCACCAGTGCAACCGAACTTGCTAGAATCGAAAAAGCCCGACCGGCGCTCTCTGAGCGGCGCAATCCAAAGATCCACAGGCTGACCGTCAGGTAAACCATTCCTACCAAATACGGCAGATAAAAAAAGCGTAGTTGATCGGCGAACGAAAACCAATTTAATGGAACTGTATAAGTTTGGAGCTTACCCTGCGGACTGCGGAAGGTGGTTGATATTAACTGTCCCGGATTGCTGTCCTTCAACAGGTTTTCGATCTGACCAAATCGTTTTGGTTCGATTATTTGAATTGGGTTTTTGTTGGCATCCAGAGTCGAAATAGAAACCAACTGAAACCCAAAACGCAAACCCTGGTCATAGATGGGCCAGTTGACCGAATTGCTATCTGGCCCAACGCCATTCGTGAGCATCGTATGTTCAACAAATACCCCGATAAAAGGTTGTTGAAAAAAGCGAAATGCCCAAAATGGGATTGCAATCATTGCCAGTACAACGATCGCCTGATAGATAATCACCATATACTGGCTGATTCGATCTAACCATTCGGCCATCGGCCTGGAATTATTATTCATTGAGAGACTCCCTGGCCGGTTATATTAGATATCCAGGTTTCGGACCTTTTTGGCGTGGGTGGTGATGAATTTTTTACGAGGAGCAACTTCATCACCCATTAACATATCGAATGTGCGGTCGGCTTCAGCAGCATCCTCGACCGTTACGAGCAGAAGGGTCCGGTTTTCGGGATTCATGGTTGTTTCCCAGAGTTGTACCGGGTTCATTTCACCCAGACCCTTGTAGCGCTGTAGGGTGGCTTTCTCGCCGTCTTTGCCCAGCTCGCTGATAGCGGCATCTTTTTCTGCATCTGAATACAGGTAGCGCTCCTGTTTTCTGTGTTCCAGCCGGTACAGCGGTGGTTGGGCAATGTATAAATGTCCATCATCGATCAAGCTTGCCATGTATCGGAAGAAGAAAGTTAATAATAGAGTGCGGATGTGGCTACCGTCTACATCGGCATCCGTCATGATAATCACACGTCCATAACGCAACCCAGCAACGTCAAGGTTATCGCCGATTCCCATACCCAGGGCCGAAATCAGCGCCTTAACTTCGTTGTTGCCAAGGATCTTGTCCAGCCGGGCTCGTTCAGTGTTTAAGATTTTCCCGCGCAGAGGCAAAATTGCCTGGAAGTGACGGTCGCGGCCTTGTTTGGCCGAACCACCAGCCGAGTCACCTTCTACAATATAGAGTTCAGTTTTACTCGAATCACGCTCAGAACAGTCAGCCAGTTTACCTGGCAATGTTAACGATTCCAGGGCCGATTTGCGGATGACAAGGTCGCGTGCTTTGCGGGCGGCATCGCGCGCGCGCGATGATGTCAGACATTTCTGCACGATGGCTCGCGCGGCCTGTGGGTTTTCTTCCAGGAATGTACTGAAAAATTCTCCGACTACCTGCGTTACATATGTTTGTACTTCGGGATTCATCAGTTTAACTTTGGTCTGAGACTCAAACTGTGGATCGGGATGTTTGATTGAGACAATGGCTGTCATCCCTTCACGCGTATCATCCCCGGTAAAGTTCGGGTCAGAATCTTTCAAGAGCCCGCTTTTACGCGCATAATCGTTGATCACGCGTGTCAATGCTGAGCGTAAACCGGTCATGTGTGTGCCGCCATCTACGGTGTTGATGGTATTTGCAAAAGAATAAACCGATTCGGTAAATGCATCAGTATATTGGACAGCGGCCTCGATGCCGATGCCTTCTACCTGTTTCTCCGCAAACATGACATTGTGTAATGTTTCACGGTTGCGATTTAGATACCGCACGAAAGAGCGGATGCCGCCCTCAAAATAGAAAGTCATTTGACGGTCAGCACGCTCATCTACAAAATGGATGTTCACACCTCGTGTAACAAACGCCATTTCTCGAAAGCGTTGGATCAGTGTATCAAAGCGGAACTCAGGATTTTCCTTGAAAATGGTAGGGTCGAACTTGAAAGTAGTGCGCGTGCCGTGTAGTTCTTCCTTTGCCTTGCGCAAGGCCCTGACAGGTTCCATGGGGATTCCGCGCTCGTAACGTTGGAAGAAAACCTGTCCTTTGATGGTAACTTCAACCTCGCACCACTCAGAAAGTGCATTGACAGCTGAGACACCCACGCCGTGCAGACCGCCAGACACTTTATAGCCACCACCGCCGAACTTACCACCTGCGTGGAGTACAGTCATAACCACCTGGAGTGCCGAGATTTGTTTTTCCGGGTGAATATCCACAGGAATACCGCGGCCGTTATCTTCAACACTCACAGAGCTATCGGGGTGAATGGTGATTTCAATCCGGTCACAGACGCCTGCAAGTGCTTCGTCGATGGAATTGTCCACAACTTCATAGACAAGATGATGCAGGGCTCTCTGATCCGTGCCACCCACGTACATACCAGGGCGACGTCGGACAGCTTCAAGGCCTTCAAGTACCTGAATGCTAGCAGCATTGTAATTAGCAGGGGTTGTCACGAAAGATTCTCCAATCCGGGGCAGTTACGATTTGCTTTGCAAATCGCATAATAATATCAGGCTTGCGCCACTGATTTGTTCTGTTTTTTGAGCCACTGCAGAGCAGCATCAATCCAGATGTTAAGATCACGAAAATAAATAAAACTGGCGGCTAACAGACTGGTTGAGACAAAGGCATGACCAAGAATGCCGACACCCATCATCCATGAGTCGGCTGGGGCAGTCCGCCATAACAAGTCCATACCCTGGCTGATAAGAATCGTGAGCATGGTAAACCAGCCGAGTGGTGGCAGCCCGTAGCGCAACATGCGAATACTGCTGCGTGTTGATTCAAATGCGTTTTGGTTTTTGGCGAAAACACCGTAGAACGAATAAAAGATTGCCATCAGCACCCAGGCAACCGGGATCGATAGCATAATTAGCAAAATGGTTCGCAGTAACGTATTCAAGAGTGTCATTACCCATAATACGATCAGCATCGGTAGATTTGCCAGGGTGAAGAACAACATCCACACCACCGAGAGCAGCATTCCATGCAACAAACTGCGTAAAATACCCGGCCCTTCTTGTAATTTTAACGCAACCCGAGAAACAGATCGGAAATAAAGGCTTCCAGCCACCCAACCTAAAACAGTTAGCAATATCATAATTCCAAAAGCTGCCAACCAACCCGATGTATCCAACGCTGGGCGCATTCCGTAAGGCGCCTTGGCTGAAATATTGGCGCTCATCAGGCTGAAGATACCCATTGGAAAGGTGCGAACGAGTGAAAACAGGTTTAGCCCGTTCTGGAAATCAGTCATCAATTGCGAAAATATTTTAACCTGTTCGGCAGGGGCCTGCGCCTGGATGTCTGGCAGGGCCTCAATAATAGGAGCCAGTAAGGCATCCGCTTTGATGCGTGGGCCAAGCCAAAAAAATATATCCAGGGCGGCAGGAAACAAAATGACCGCCACGTTGCCAGCGATGGCGTTAAAACCATTAACCAACGCTGTCACCGCTCCCGGTGGGGGCGGCAGCGGTGGGAGTTCAGGTATTCGAGATTCCATAGTGTTCCGATTCTACCACAGGCAGGATTATTAGCCTCACCAATGGAAGCCTTATGTGTTAACGTGTATATCGGTTGGGCTCAGCCTCAAAAGCCAAAGGGTTGAACTGACTGATTCAATTTGCCTGTGCCCCAGTCTGTTTTGATATAAACGCCCTTCCACACTCTGATTGTGGCAGGTACAATGAAAGCATGGCCGAAGAACATCGTCATCTCCCTGATAGCAACCGTCTCAGCGTGTTGATTGCTGCCATCTTGTTGGCCTATGCCCTGGCGCATTTGATTGAGACCCAAGGTTATGCACTAAACTTCAGTTTCCTTGGGATTGTAGTTTCGCTTGTGCTGAATCTAAATGTGGCAGCTACGTTGATGGCGAGCGGATTGACTGCCGCCGGGATGGATTGGCTATTGCGCGGGCATCCACATTTTGAGGCTGAGAGTACTTTCCAGCATTGGATACTACCAGCTCTGACTGCTTTTGTTTTGGGTATTCCGCTTTACAACCTTTCTTTTGGCCTGGCCTGGTGGTTGAGTTTTGGGGTTGGTGGCGTACTGTTGTTGTTGGTTTTTCTGGCAGAGTATATTGCGCTTGATGCCTCGGATGTTCGTTATCCTGCCGCATCGGCGGGCCTGGTAGCGCTTTCCTACACCTTGTTCCTGATCTTGTTGACTACCCTATCTTTTTCTGTGGCGCGCCTGTTCCTGGTTGCTGTGATCGTGTTTCCGGCCGCCGGTATGGTAGTGCTGCGCGCTTTGCATCTGCGCACAGGAAAATGGGAATTTGCCTGGGCGATCGGAATTGCGTTGATATTGACTGAATTAGCTGCATCGTTGCATTATTGGCCGCTTGAACCCATCCAATATGGATTGGCTTTACTAGGTCCACTTTATGCCCTGACGGAGCTTGCCCAAAACTTGGACGAAGAAATTTCTTTTCGTCGGGCAGGTTTTGAAGCTTTCATTGGGTTGGCTGTTTTCTGGATAGCCGCCATTCTGGTACGAGGATAATAATGGACTTACATACTCTAAGCTTGAATCGCTCACATATGTTTACAATGCAGCGACATATCAATCATGAAGCACCGCTTGAAGCCTGCGGAATACTCGGCGGCAAAAACCAAGTGGTAGAAGTTGTCCTGCCTGTGAAAAACGCGGCAGAGAGCCGGGTGCGCTTTACCATGGATCCCAAGGCTCAGTTGAGAGCCATGGAACAACTCGAATCTGAAGGCTTGGAGATTCTGGCGATTTTCCATTCACACCCTAAAGGGCCTTCAGTGCCTTCGGCGACCGATATTAAAGAGGCCGTTTACCCTGTCGTTAACATTATCTGGTCGAAGGCAGGGCGTCGATGGCAGGCCCGTGGGTTTTGGATTGAGGCAGGTCAGGTGACAGAGGTATCGCTTGCCGTGTTGGATCTGTAACTTCGCGCCAACTTTTGTGTTACCGCTCTTAAGATAATTCGGAGGCGCCTGGATGCAAATTTTAATTAATGTAAGCGTGGTTTTGTTGGGCTATCTAATTGGTTCGATTCCTTCCGGTTTGATCATTGTCAAACTCAAAACGGGTAAGGATATTCGTCAGGTAGAAAGTGGACGCACTGGTGGCACGAATGCCATGCGCGCCGCTGGGTTCTGGGCCGGGTTGTTAACAGCATTGTCCGATATTTTGAAGGGTGTGCTGGCAGTCTGGCTTGCTCGATGGTTGTGTCCCGATACCCAATGGGTGCACACCATGGCACCCATTGGCGCAATATTGGGGCATAATTATTCACTCTATTTGCCAGAATTTGATAACAATGGCCGTTTTAGGCGTTTGCGTGGTGGTGCCGGCGGTGCTCCGGCTTTGGGTGGCGCAATTGGTTTGTGGGCACCTTCAGTATTTATCATTTTGCCGCTGGGTGCGCTGGTTTTCTTTAGCCTGGGATATGCTTCGATTACCACGCTGAGTGTAGCATTTTTTTCCATCCTGGTCTTTGGCACACGATTGGTTCTGGGGGTACCAGGATCGAATTTGTCGGATGTGATCTACGGCGTGGTTGCTGGCGCTCTCCTGACCTGGGCGCTTAGACCCAACATTAAAAAATTGTTCAATGGTACCGAGCGGGTTGTCTCTATCAGTCTACATGGTCGGATCAAGGCGAAAAAAGATCTGCGCGATGCAAACGATGCCCTGGATGACGTTGAATAGCATTCTCTAGAATCAAAAACCGGCTTCAAGCCGGTTTTTGATTCTAGAGTTATTCTTCTGCGTCCAGGCTATCCTTGTTTTCTAACAAGGCCCGGTAAAGTGCGCGCAAATTGTGCCGGTGCAGCGATTCTGCCAGCCCACCCAGATAGACACGGCTTTTGCTGCACTCCTCAATCCCAACTTCATCCAGATAATCGAGCGGGGCTTTGCGTTTGAGGGCGATCCGTACATGTTTGCGGATGGCTGAAAGATATGCCAGGTTTTCTTTAACCGCGGCCTCAATTTCTCCACGTAAGACAATTTCACCATGACCCTGGACGATGTTTTCCAATCCCATGCGACCAATTTTTTTAATCGACGCAACCAGTTCATCAATATTGCCATCGACAATATAGGGCAGTGGCATGAAAGCGTCACCTGCAAATAAAATTCGATCTTCTTCCACCAGCACGGAAATGCTATCACTGCTATGCCCAAGCGCTTGGGAGAGAATCAGGTTTTTTTTGCCAACACGCAGACTGAGCTCACCGTTTTCAAATGTCAGATGCGGCAGGACGATTTTTACCTGTCGCAAAGATGGGTTTTGTCTTTTTGCAATTTCCAGTGATGGAACACCTCTCTCGTGCATCAGCTCGCGGCATAATGAATGCGATACGATCGTTGCGCCAGGGAAGAAACAATTTCCCCAGGTATGATCTGCATGGTAATGCGTATTGATAACGTAGCGGACCTGCAGGCTAAGTTCATGTTCAATGAACTCGCGGATGAGTAGAGTTTCTTCAGGAGTTGCAAGAGTATCAATTAATACAGCCCATTGGGGTCCAGCGATAACACCAGCGGTAACCTGTGCGTACAGTTCGCTTTGGAACCAAAAAACATTTTCAGAAACGCGTTCGCGATGCATAGAAATCCTTTATTTAAAGATACCCTATAAATAGCACAAACGCGTGTCAAAATCAAGGACAATTTCCGACTTTTCTCATATACGAGCAAAAAACACCCCAAAATTCAAGAAATGGAGCATTCTTTGGATAAATTTATGTAGTTTGGTCGGCGCGGATATGCCTGGTTTGTGCCTTGTTAGTCTTCGTCTGGGTAGTTGTCCAGGATCTGCTCAATCTGTTCCAGCACGTCATCCTGCAGTTTTTCGACTGCTTCGGCCGAATCAAGGTTATCTTGCAGCTGCTTGAGATTGGTTGCTCCGGTGATTACGCTGCTGATATCTTTGCGCCGCAGCAACCATGCGATTGCCAACTGTGCTGTGGTTATGTGCATATCGTTGGCGATATCAGCCAGTTGCCTGACAATCGCAACTCGTTCCGGGGTGATTCTATCGCGTATCCAGGCCATGTTTTCCATGGATGCACGGCTGCCAACAGGAATGCCGTCGTTGTATTTTCCGGTGAGAATACCGTAATACAACGGGCTCCAGGTAGTCAGTCCAAGCCCATATTCTTTACATAAGGAGGATAGCTCCATTTCAACGCGGCGACGGTGGAACATATTGTACTGTGGCTGTTCCATGCTCGGTGGCGTCAGGTGGTGTTGTACTGCTGCAGAAAAGGCTGCTGAAACTTGCCAGGCGCGCCATTCCGAAGTGCCCCAATAGAGGATCTTGCCTTGTCGCACAAGGGTGTCCATTGTAAAGACAATTTCATCGATAGGGGTATCTGGATCGAAACGATGACAAAAATAGAGATCAATATAATCGGTGCCCAATCGTTTAAGCGTGGCATTGATCGATTCGGTAATATGTTTGCGCGAAAGTCCACGTCCGTTAGGACCGGGCATAGTTGGCCAGAAGACTTTTGAAGAAATTACCAGTGCCTCGCGTGGAATGCTCTTAAGGGCCTTGCCCATCACTGTTTCGGCGAGGCCATTTGCATAAATATCGGCATTATCGAAAAAGTTGACCCCTGCGTCATAAGCCGCCTGGATCAATTCAATTGAATTTTCTTCATCCACTTGCGAACCAAATGTGACCCAGGCACCCAGTGAAATCTCACTTATTTTTAGACCCGATCTTCCTAACCGCCGGTAATGCATTTTGCCTCCTGCTAAGGGGAAACATCGACAATAGTACCCAGTGTATTCACACTCAGCGTCCAATCAGTACCGGGTTGAAGCTGTGCGAACAGCCCGGCATCACTGGTAGTGAACTCTTTGACACCATCCTTGGTTTCAAAAAACACGCTATATGTTTCGGTGCGTGCCCCTTCACGCAGATCTTTGGCAGGATTTACCTGCGGCCAAAAAGGTTGTAAATCAGTGCCTTCTGCGACTGCTTGGTCTACTGTTTGCCATTCAAGTGCCTGATATTTACAGAGATCAGCATAGATTTCGTAAAAGCAACTTTCCACGATTTTTGCGGCGCCATTGCCTTGGTCAACCAACTCGGTGGTGCAGACTTCTTTGGCACCTGCAGCCGGGTTTTCCTGGCGGGTTCGAAAGGTCTGTTTACAGGAAAGGACTTTGGTTTCGCTGGGCAATTGGTCGCGCCAGTCTTCCCGGGTGACTTCGACCTGTCCTTCAATGCTAATTGTTCGCTGCCATTGTTTATTCTGTACTACACCCATCAGAGCAGTAGTTCGAAAAAATAAAAAGCCAAAAACAACACAGATCGTCGCCAGGATGGCGATAATCGGAAGAAGCATCCACGGTTTGATACCTCCCGCTGTGATTGGTTTTGCGCCCGGTGTTTCTGCGGAGCCACCTGTTGGAATATCTGCTTTGACAAGGGCGGCGCCGCAAGCAGAGCAGGTGTTGGTCCCCGGTTGCATGAGCGTGCCGCAGGCCGGGCAGTTTAGCGGAGTGGTTGATATTGCAGGCGCACCACTCAGTACTCGCCCGCTTTCACGCCGGATACCTTCCTTCAAATCTCCCCCACATTGAACGCAGTTTTGCGCATCAGATGTATTACGGGTGTTACAGAAGGGGCAGTGAACATCGGCGCCTTTGGCAGCGCCAGTCAATTTCTGCGTATCTGAAATTAAATCTTGCTTTTGGCCCACTTCAAATTGCGCATTTTCGGGTTGAGGCGCACCACAACTTACGCAGGACTTTTTCATTCCAGCGTTTTTGTTGCCGCAATTTGGGCAAGACCACTCAAGTTCAATGTAACCGATGGTTTTTTTGGCCATGAAATTTATCGCAACTTACTTCACTGTAACTTTGATCGTAAACATGCAGAATATGCGTCCAGTCTTTATGGTTCTCAGTCCCCATACTGCCCTGTAATTCCCAGGGGCTCTAGGCGGGTAAATATTAATGACAGGTGTAATTGTCTGTCCAACTCTAACGTCCCTGATAAGCGACGCTTTTTTTTCAGTGGTCAGCCGGGCACCATCAATATAGGTAAGTATCATTTCATTCGCCTGCCAGGTCTTGGTGCCGGAGTTCAGCAGAGTCCAGGAGACTTTGTATTTGCCCGAGGCTGGTACCTGCGTCCAGTTTGCAGGGGACTTGTCAATCAAAGAACACCTACTTTCAGATCCCCACTCTGTGGTAAACCCTTCATCTGGATCGACTCCTTCTACCGTGGGTACAAGTGCGTTTGTTGGGGGCGCAGCTGTGGGCGATGGAAAAAAGCCGAAGGGTGTTTCGGTTGCCGTTGCTGTGGCAGTCGGAAGAGGGGTAATGCTTGGAAAAGGCGTCATTGTGATGGATGGCGTCAGGGTTGGAATTAACTTTGTAGCGGTAAAGACAGCTGTGGAAACCGCGGGCTTATTTGCCTTGGTTTGAACGGCTGCTGGCGAAGGAGATGCCGACACAGAGACTGGTACTGGCAGCGTCACCAGACAGGCTGACGCTACCAGTACCACGGCTATAGCAAGCAAAAGCGGAGTTTTTTTTCTGTTCATAATTTAGCCAGGTGAACAGCATGATGGTTGCAAAGCAATATTTCCCAGAGATTATCGGATAACTGTCAGGACAAAGGTTACTCTGCAGAATTTAGTTTTACCGGTGGTTAGAGCCCACAATGTGCTGTAGGTTCCCAGCGCTTTCGGGGCCGTCATATCAATGGCGAGCGAGGTCTTTCCGCCGCGACCAACATCTGCGCTGATGTCGAATGAATTTCCACGGGTTTGCATTTTTGTGCCACTAACATAAGCTAATGTGGTGGAACCGGTATGCCATATGGTAGTACCAGTGTTTTGCACAGTCCAGGTCATGTCGAAAGACTGGCGGGACTTCATTCTGACCCAATCTTTTGGGGTTTGTGAAACCAACGAGCAGGCGTAACCACTACCTTTGGCGCTTTCAATGCTCATTGAGATGCTCGGGGCGGAAATGCTCATGGGCGCGAGTAGAGGAAAACTACGCATCGCATCAAAAAAGCTTTGGGTGGGTGAAGTTGTCAGGGTTGTGGTGTTTGCCTGTGCTTCGGCTGGGGTTGCCGCAAATGGGACCAGAACAGCCACCAGCATTATGACAGCCATTGTGATCGAGAAGAAACGAACTGTTTTCATATATATTCTCCTTACTTTTTTTGTTCGGTTGCAGAATTGCTGTATTAAAGTTATACCATCTGTTTGCTGCAATACCGATATTACCTAATTTGTTGTGTCGCTGGAACCGATGCCCAGCGGTTTCCATTTGTTTTCGTCCTTGAGGCGGTGTTGCGCTCCACCCCGGTTGTGGAGATGGTCAAAGCCTTCTGGTTTGATGAATAACTGCTCACCTTCCAGTAGACCGGTGAGGCCGGTTTGACCAACTTCAGGACGCTTATTCTGACAGGCTTTGCAGGTCTTTGGATCGTGTGATTTGTATTCCGACGGTTCTTCGTACGTGGTGATGTATCCTTCGTAATTCCGCAGGATGATCTTGTGGTCTGACATGCTGATCTGGTAATTTGGCATAACCGGGATCTTACCACCGCCACCGGGGGCATCGACGATGAATTGCGGTACGGCATACCCGGAAGTATGTCCACGAAGACCTTCGATGATCTCGATGCCCTTCGCTACAGGAGTGCGGAAGTGGCCGGCACCTTCGACAAGATCGCACTGGTAGAGGTAGTAAGGCCTCACACGAATACGCACGAGTTTGTGAACTAGATCTCGTTGAATATGTACGCAGTCGTTCACGCCGGCCAGCAAAACGGATTGGTTCCCTAATTGAATGCCTGCTCTGGAAAGACGGTCGGTCGCTGCTTCCAATTCGGCAGAAATTTCATTCGGGTGGTTGACGTGAATATTCATCCACAGTGGATGATACTTACTCAGCATATCACAAAGTTCCTGTGTTATGCGCTGTGGCATGAAAACTGGTACGCGTGAGCCAATTCGGATGATTTCCACATGCGGGATTTCGCGCAGGCGACCAAGCAGCTCTTCCAGGATTTTCGGAGCCAGTACCAGCGGGTCACCGCCAGAAAGCAGTACATCGCGGATTTGAGGGGTATTCTTGATGTACTCAATCTGCATTTCAAATTCCTGGCGATTGAAGGTCTGTCCAGGGTCACCAACAATTCGAGAACGGGTGCAGTAACGGCAGTAAGATGCGCATTGGGTCGTTACCAGCATTAATACCCGATCTGGATAACGATGGACGAGACCGGGCACAGGTGAGTGGCGATCTTCGGCCAGAGAATCTTCCATCATCGAAGTAAAGGCTTGCAATTCTTCGGCGCGGGGGATGATTTGTTTGCGAATCGGGTCTTCGGGGTCGTTCGGGTCGATCAAAGAAATGTAATAAGGTGTTACATCCACGCGGAATATACCGCTGGTGTTAAGCGCTTTTTGTTCGCTTTCGGTCAGTATCAGTACCTTCTGAATATCTTCTGCATTATTCAGGCGGTTGCTTAACTGCCAGCGCCAGTCATTCCATTTTTCATCGGGCACATTTTGGTAAACGGGTGCACGTTTTGAAACAAAGGCTTGAGGCATTTTATTCTCCAATGGCTTGTAAAACGTGAAAAAGAGAAAAACACATCCGAAAGAAGGAATATTACCGTGTCGCCATTCAAGCGCATGGAGGATCGTGGTCTGGCCGAAAGAAGCCCGAAAAACAAGTTAACACAGATGTCATAGAGTTATTGTAAGAGGAAATGAGACGAGGGTCAATAATCAATTCAAATAATCGATTTGGATGGGAAAAAAATGGACAGCATAACCAGATTTTCCCCTGACCAGGTTTTGATTTAGGATTATTTACCTGCTTTCGTTTCGCGAAAATAAAATGAGCATTGGAAATCTGGTAGGATTAGTGTGTGAACAAGTCCAGAAAAGAGGCTACCAATGCTCACAGCATTGTACAATATTCGGAAGAAATGATTGTATTTATCTGCACTGAACCTCGGACTTTACCAACCACTCACCAGCAACGACACCAAAGCGATCAGCAGACTGTACCGACTATTGAAAGGGCAGCCAGGCCAAAGGTTGGTGCCGATTTTCTACGGGAAAGCCCTTGGGAGCTGAACAGGATTGGTTCTTCTCGCAAACAGTGGCTGGTGGCAAAATTCTTGAAACTGGCAGCAAGGTAAACGTTTCGTTTGATGTTTTCATTGGTGTTGGCGACAGCCTGGGCAAGATGGGTAAAGCTGCCACGCACTTGGAAGCACTAGACTACCATCGCGACTATAATGAAAGCACAAAGAAGAATTAATCGTCTACCAACAGCTAAAAAATCTACGCACTCTTTGACTCGTGGTATTCCACAGCGCAACACATCGAGACATGTATACGGAATGTATTTTCAGCATCGTCAGGGCAATTCTCTGATACCGGTTTTGCACTGATGATATTCGGAAGCCAAAGGCCAGCCTTCCTGCTTTGCTATTGCAACTGCCTGGATAAGTTTTCGTATTTGATAGATTTCTTTAGGTGCTACATCCAACTTTGACGAAACTAGGGGTGGATGTATGAATTTTATACAAATTTGGATTTGGGCTGCATTCTATTCAATCTGCTGGCAGGTGGTGAAAGGTTTTATATCAGAGCCGGCATGCCAATAATGTCCACGCCGGAAAAATTGTGGAATTGAAGAAGCTACGGTAATAATGAGTCCCTCGCCCGGTATGCACAACATTTGGGCATATCGCTCGCAAAAGCCAGTTGAGCTGTAAAGCACCTGGCTGCCAGTAACACGAATAAGAACCCGATAGGAAAACCATGTCTAAATTCAAACAAGCCAGCGAAGTCATCCAACCCAACCAATCCGCCATTATAGTTTTTAGCCACGGCGAACATTTCAGCTATGATGTGGGCGGCCGTGGCTCCATCGGAAAATGGGTCTTGGACCCGGAAACCGTCAAAGAAATCGACAAAGTCATCATCTATCTGCGCCGGGATTATGAAAATGTGAATAGGATCTTCCTGGGCAATTTTTCTGGCATCCGCCCATCAAACATCCCCAACCGCTACGTGATCCGCTTTTTGGCCCTCAAAGAAGTGGGTACAGCCGAAGCAAGCTGGCCCAATTTCGCCAGTGCCGGTCAAGACCCGGTAAGTTATGTGCATGGGTAAATCAGCATGGCAGAAATCAAAACCGAGGACCCGTGTCTGAATACGGTTTCCCTTTATGTGACTTCGTGTCCTTTGATGTTAAGAAATTTTCCAAAAATGCCTGAAACGCCAGCTTTCCAGAGTCCGAATTTGCTTAACTTGCACCCCCATATCTGGCGTCAGTTAAAATGCTGACTTTTCAATCCGGTTAAACTGCCATACACTCAGATGAAAAACACAGCCCATGAAATTACTACGGCGTGTTACGCACAAGCCACGGGCAGTGCATAGTAAATCATTTATTTCCCCAACCGATCTGGGGAGAATCAAATTTGTTTTCGGTTTGCACCCCAAACCTGTTGCTGCAGATTAAACTGAATTCACGTATCTGCCATCCTTCCCCTACCTCCGCATC
>CAINXK010000138.1 GCA_903854805.1 uncultured Anaerolineae bacterium | reverse complement strand
CGGTCGCAGCCGGGATTTAAGGATGGCATCCTCGCCCAGCTCTGGCCACGGGCTGGGAGCGATCGCCTGCTTCAGGCCCGCCAGCACAGCAAATTGCCTGCCTTCGCGCCAGGAAGAGACGCTGAATTTTTCTTCAAGGAAGGAGAAGCCTGTGGCCGAGAATACGATTTCGCCTTTCTCGGCTACGTGTTCAGCTCCCGCCAGGGCAGTCAGGGTAGCCCCGGCTAAAACATCGATCTGGTGCGCGTTTCCATCGCCCACCACCATGCGGCGGGTGGGGCCGGCCGCCAGTGCCACTTTGATGGATAATCCAATCGTCTTGCCGTTGGGGGTGTTGATGGCAGCAAATTGGGTCATGTCTTTTTGCATGGCAAAGGCGCAGGCTGCTGCGCGCTCCACAGCTGAATCCGCGCGCGGGTGTCCGTGCAGATCGAGATCGTCGAACCAGCAGGTGATCGCGTCACCGCTGAAATTGATCACGGCCCCGCTGTAGCGATGGACTTCATCGATCAGCGTGGTAAGAACCCGATTGAGATGGCGGATCATCTCCTCTGCGCCGCGCTGCAAGCCCAATTCATTCGCCAGCGACTCGGTCAATGCCGTGAAGCCAGAGACATCCGCAAACAAGGCAGTGCCATGTGCCCGCTCCGGCAAAGTGAGATGCTCAGCCATCGCCTGGCGGCGGTCCATCGGGACGTAGATCGCCACGGTCTCTGCCTTGGCGAGTTTTTTCTCTTCGATATCCAACTGCATTTGAGCCAGCTGGCGCTTGAGGCGCTGTTCGCGCAAACGAACTTCATCGGCCATCTTGCGGAAGACACGCGCCAGTTCGCCGAGTGCATCGGTACGCGCCGCGACTGACTCGATCATGGCTGGTTCGTAGGCGCTCTGTTCGATAGCGCTAGCCGCATTTGTAAGGATTTCCACCTGGCGCAGGTTCTCGAGTGCATCACTGAACAATTGCGCGTTATGCAAAGCCGCGCCTGCATTGGCGGCGATCGTAGTCAGCAGGCGCAGCGAGTCATCGTTGAATAGCCCCTCCTGTGTGGTGCTTTGGACGCTGATCACGCCAATCGTGCCTTTGCCGGTTTTGATCGGCACGCCCAGGTACGAGAGTGCCTCCTTGCCCACGCGCGTGGCGCCGATCTGTGCGGTGCGCGCCATCACATCCTGATTGATAAGCAAAGGTTCGCCGGTCTGGATGATCTTGCTTGTCAGTCCCTGGCCGAGAGTCAGGGTAGTAAAGGCTTCTCCGTATTGATAGGGAAAGTGAATCAGATTCGTCTGTGTGTCGAGCAGTGCCAAATAAACGATATCCGCGCTGAAGATCTCACGCATCTGATTCCCGATCAACTGGATGGTGTTATCCAGTTCCGATTCAACGATCAACGCCTGGCTGACCTTGCTGATGGCGCCGAGTTCCGCCGCGCGGTCTTCGGTCACCCGCAGCAAGCGCTGGGTTTCGTCAAACAGGCGGGCGTTTTCGAGTGCCACGCTCATCGCGTTGGTCAGGGTCATCAGCAGGCTGACATCGGATGCGGTAAAGGCGTTTTCGTGGTCCAGGTTTTGGAGCGAAATGACGCCAATCGCCTCGCCCCCCACCAGCATGGGCACAAATAATAATGACTGCGGAAGCTCGCCCTGGACGATGAGTGGATTCCCATATTTCGCCGCCGCGCCAAGCGTGTCATCGTTGATCAACAAAGGCTGATGGGTTTCCATGGCATGCTTGCGGTAACCAATCAGACCCATAGGCTCGTCCGGGAAGCGGACACCGCGCTCGATGGTGTAGGGGAAGTGCAAGAGTTTTTCGTTGCGATCGTAAATGCCAATATCCACCACTTGTGCATCGAAAATATCGCGGATCTTGTCTCCAATCAAGTCGTAAATAGCCTGCATGATCAGCTTTGAAGCCAACCCCTCCTGGACGCTGTTGATGATCGCTAATTCCGCTGCACGGTCTTCGGTAATTTTCAGCAGGCGTTGGGTCTCGGCAAACAGGCGTGCATTTTCGAGCGCCACGCTCATGGCGTTGGTCAGGGTGGTCAGTAAGCTGACATCCGATTCGCTGAAAGCGTTTTCGTGGTCCAGATTTTGGAGGGAGATCACACCTTTGGCTTCGCCACCGACCAACATCGGCACAAATAAACAGGCTTTGGAAACTTCACCCTGAAAAGCCAACGGATTTCCATGCTTTGCGGCTAACTCAACCATATTTTCATTAATAAGCAACGGGTGTTGCGTTTGAAGCACATATTTTCGGAAGCCCACCAATTGCATGGGTTCATCAGGGAAGCGCTCACCGCGTTCGATGGCGTACGGAAAATGCAAAAGCTGATCGCTGGGGTCAAACAAACCAATATCCACCACTTGCGCGTCGAAGATGTCGCGGATTTTGTCGCCGATCAGGTCATAAATCGCCTGCATTTCCAGCTTGGAAGCCAACCCCTCCTGAACACTGTTGATGATCGCCAGTTCAGCGGCTCGGTCTTCGGTGATCTTCAGCAGGCGTTGGGTCTCATCGAACAACCGTGCGTTTTCAATAGCCACGCCCATATTCGATGAAAGCGTTTGCAGCAGGTGGATATGATTCTGGTTGTATGCGTTCTGCTTGTAACTTTGTACGCTGACCACTCCCAACATTTTTTCACCCGCGACGATTGGTACACCCATGTAGGATTCAGTTTTGTCTTCCTCTGTTGGAGTAAGTGCCCCCAATTCAACCCCTTGTTCAAATGTACCGAGAATGAGCGGTTTTCCCGAGATGATGACTTTAGAGGTCAGCCCGGTTCCCAGCGCAAAGGGTTCCACATCCTGGTAATTCTTGGCAAAGGCATACGGAACCTGGATCAAGTCGGAAGTTACCTCGCGCAGCAAGATTTCGGTCACTTCTGCGCCAAAGATATCCCGCACCTTGTCACCCACAATCCGAGTCACCGTCTTCACATCCAGGGTCTTTGCCATGGCTTCGCCCACGCTATTGAGAATGGCCAGTTCCTGGGCGCGCTCTTCGGTCAGCTTCAGAAGGCGTTCAGTTTCATTGAATAGGCGAGCATTCTCAATTGCCGTGGCAGCCTGCGTGGCAAAGCCTTGCGCCATGTGAGCGTGTTCGGGGGTATAGAAATCCTTTTCCAGTTTATCGAGCGTGAGCATTCCGATCATACGTTCGCCAAACAGCAGCGGTACGCCCAGCCAACCATGCACTCTCCCTTGTCCGTGAGTTTCATCTTTGAAATGTTTGAAGCGCGCCGAAACATCCGCAATGATGACCGGCTGAAAGCTATGTACAACCTCGCCAGCAGGGTCATCCGGACCACGCCAGTCAAAACGATTACCAATCAATTCATCCAGGTTGGGAAACCCGTGTCCGCCAACAATCACCATGGTATTACCATCCAACTGCTGGACGCTGCAACTGTCATACGGTACAACCTTGCGCAGTTCAGAAAGGATCAGTTCAAAGACTCTCTGTAAACTCAAAGTACTGCCAAGTGCCAGCGCTGCCGCACGTAGTGTCTCGGCTTGTTGGCGCGCTATTTGTTCAGTTTCAAACAGACGCGCATTTTCAATGGCTGTCGCAGCCTGGGTAGCGAATGCTTGTGCCATGTGAGCGTGTTCAGCGGTGTAAAAATCCTTTTCCAATTTGTCGAGGGTGATCATGCCGATCAAACGTTCGCCAAATAGCAACGGCACACCCAGCCAGCCATGAACCCTGCCTAGTCCATGAGTTTCATCTTTGAAATGTTCGAAGCGTGCCGAGACATCCGCAATCATGACCGGTTTTCGGGAGCGCACCACTTCACCCGCGGGGTCATCGGATCCGCGCCAGTCAAAGCGCTTGCCAAGCAGTTCGTCTAGATTGGGAAAGCCATGTCCGCCAACAATCACCATTTCATTGTTGTCCAATTGCTGCACACTGCAACTGTCATAAGGCACCACCTTTCGCAGTTCGGACAAAATCAATTCAAAAACTTCGCCCAGACTCAAGGTGCTCCCAAGCGCTGAGGCTGCGGCGCGTAAGGTTTCAGCCTGTTCCCGCGCCACCTGTTGATTTCGAAAAAGCGTGGCATTTTGAAAAGCAATTGCAGCCTGAGCTGCCAGATTCTCCGCCAGACGCTGGTGCTCGGGCGTGAAATAACCTGGTTCCACCTTGTCAAGCGAGTACATCCCGATGGTTTTGTTTCCGGCAACAAGAGGAACAGCGAGCCAGTTACGAACATGCCCGGCCGTTTCTGCCACCACCCAACCTGGATGTTGTCTTACATCCGGGATAATGAGCGTGGTCTGGTCTTCAATGACCGTACGAATGTGCGGTAAGTTTTTATAATCAAAACGGATACCTACGGCTTTTTCCGGATTTTCCACCCAATATTCGTAACCACGCGCGGCAAGCGCCGTCAGATGATTCTCATCTTCAAGTAAAAAAACGCTGCCAGTATCATACGGCACAATTTGTTGAAGATAATCCAAAAGCACGCCCAAAATCGTATCAAGATCGAGTGAACGGGTCAGCGCCACATTGGCTGCCCGCAGTATCTCGGTTTCCTTGAAACGTTGTTGAGTTTCAGCATACAGGCGGGCATTCTGGATGGCGATAGCTGCCTGCCGCGCGAGGCTCAACCCAAAATCAAGGTCAGCCTGTGTGAAGGGTCCAGCCTCAATCTTATCGCGCCATACACTGAGCACACCGATGACAACCTCGCCAATTATTAAAGGTGCAAATAAAATGGCTCGTGTCGCTTTATCCTCTTCAGTACCGGGAATATCGATTACCCGCGGATCATTTCCGGGGTTGTTGATGATTTCGGCGATTCCGGCTTTCGCTACATTTCCAGACAGTCCCTGCCCCAGTTGAGCATGCCAATCTTTATAGATATCCGCATACTTGCCGATCGCCACAGCCGCGCGCAAACGACCATCTGATTCTAGTAAGCGCAATACCACGTCCCTTGCATGTAGCAAATTCATGGCATGTGAAGCAATGCGCTCGAGAACTGTCGAAAGAACGAGGGTTGACGAAATCTCACGCCCAATATCAGCCAGGGTTGTGACTTCTTGTGCATGGCGCTGTGTTTGATCAAGGAGGCGGGCGTTCTCGAGGGCTACTCCCATGCTGGACGCAAGTGTAGTTAATAGACGAATATCCGAATCATTGAATGCGTTTTCTCGGTAACTTTGGACACTAACTACACCCACCACGAGATCACCAATCAAGATTGGTATGCCAAGATAGGTGTTGGCGCGTTCATCCGCTTCAAAAACCGCTCCGAGCCTGACCTGTTCAGCCATCGTTCCAGCCAATAACGGCTGGCGACCTGCAATTACCCTGGATGTCAATCCTTCCCCTAATGTAAGCGGCGCTGCCTTAACCTCACTGCCTCGATCCACATAATAAGGGAAATCAATTTGATTGAAATCAACGGGATTGCGGACGGCAATATAGACTACCTCAGTCTTAAAGATTTCGCGCACTTGATCACCCACCAGGTTATAAATGGCCTGTAAATCGAGTTTGGAAGCCAGGGCTTGCTGAACAGTGTTCAGGATAGCGAGTTCAGCATTCCGCTGCGCCAACTGCTGTTCCAACGCAGCCATCACAACCTTGGTCTTTTTGACCATAGATTTCTTCTGCGGTTCCGCTTGTTTTGCCATAGCTACCTCATCCGTGTTTCCCGTCCACGTCGCGGGAGGGTCTATCTGGATTATTAATTTGAATAATGATCAGGAAACCGTTGGTTGCAATTAGTGCGGCTGTGTGGTTTTGTCTGTTGTTCCGCGCCGAAAAGGCTCGCCACCGTTGCCGGTTTATAAAAGCTACCGGCCTTCAATAGGTAAGGAAACGAACCCTGCGCTGCTCATCCAAAATTGCATCGAAGCACGCCCCCGTTTGGTATGATTGGAATAAATGACTGGCTGGTATTCGGTTTTGACCATTTTTTACATGCCAATCAACTTGAGCAAACGATTAAATCAAATCTAAAGTGTACATATTTTACATCAAAACGATCTTATTTATCGCATTTACGGAAATTTGATAGGTTCAGTTTTTTAGCGGCGGCCCGGAACACGGAAAATATCCGCACCACACGATCGCTGTCAACACAGTTTATTAACTTCTCGAGAAAAACGAAACCGACGAAGTGCCGTGGCTGGGCAAGTCCGAGAAGGGCCTGGTGAATACTGAATTTAAACGCTACCTGGCGCGCATCCCGAAAGCCTATGCCATTGTGAGGCTGGGTTACAGTACGGATATCTATGACCTATAGAGCCGGTGCTTATCCAACCAGCATTCATTCAGTACAGGGAGCCTTCGGATGAGGGTGTTGAGGATGGAAGAAGTGGCGTGCGGTAGGTTGTGGGGAATTTAGGCTCTATACAGGTCATCACCTTTTTCGTTAAGCATCACTGCTCAACAGATGTGGCTTCAACAAGCCCGGTCCGGTCTGCATGGCGCGCGCTACAATGAGAATTTCTAGCACAAAATAATCGCATTCTTCAAAGAGCCTGCCAAAACTTCCTTGATGGCAGCAATTATTCCATCTGTTAGAATGACGCTTGGTTCCATGCCGGCATCTAAGCCCAGCCTGTACCCCATCTTTCATACCGTCGGTATCACCATCAAGAATTGCATTGTATAGCGCCGATAGTTTTTCGTTCATAAAATTATCTTTTTTGATATTTCTTAATTTTGGGGGCTGCACGCAGGTAGATGGAAACACTGTCGACTCTATCAATTGTATAAGTAATTCTTATAGTGACTTTATAACTGGAAATCAGACAAGTGTCAAAGATATGTTGTCAGTCAATTGTTGACAGTTGACAATAAAGGCGTATAATCAAGATATACGAACCTATACCAGTTAGAAAGGGTACCAAAATGTTTCCCTCTGCCGAACGTGCTTTTCAAGGCAAACTACTCTTACCCGCGTTTCAACGCATGCGCCAAGAATTTCCTCGTCCACGTGTCATTGACGTTCCGGACGCAGTTGCACAGGCCATTCAAGGATTAAATCTGGGGAAAAGCTTACAGGCCAAACGTATTGCAATAGGAGTTGGCAGCCGGGGGTTATCTGATCTCGTTGTCCTGGTTGCAGCTACGGTAAGCTGCCTACGAGCCATGGGCGCCGAACCTTTCATTGTCCCGGCCATGGGAAGTCATGGCGGAGCAACTGCGGAAGGTCAGCGAAATGTACTCAAAAATTTGGGCGTCACCGAAGAAACAGTTGGAGCGTCGATTTGCGCTTCTATGGAAGTTGTCGAAGTAGGACGCCTTGCAAATGGTATGCCTGTATTTGTGGATCGTCTTTCGTCAGAATCAGACGGGGTGGTTCTCATCAATCGTGTCAAACCGCATACCGATTTTATCGGCGTTTTGGAAAGCGGCCTGGGTAAAATGGCAGTGCTTGGCTTGGGCAAAGAGCGCGGCGCAGCCACAATTCACAGCTATGGGGTCCAAGGGTTACGCGACCTGATGCCCCAGGCTGCGCGTTGGGTGGTGGAAAAAACGCCGATCTTGTTTGGGCTGGCTTCCGTAGAAAACGCATATCATGAAATTGCCAGCCTGACAGCTGTCCCCCCAAAAGATATTGCAGGTCCGCTGGAGAAAGAACTGCTCCAAAAAGCTTATGCTCTTATGCCGCGCTTTCCTTGCCCTGATCTGGATGTACTTATCGTTGATGAAATCGGTAAAAATATCAGCGGGGTCGGCATGGATACGAACGTGATTGGGCGCGTTAAAGTTCATGGCGTTCCTGATAATGGTACATGTGATATCCGCGCTATCGCGGTTTTAGACCTATCAGATGAGACGCACGGTAATGCATCAGGCATTGGTTTGGCAGATGTAACTACCCAACGATTGGTCGATCAGATTGATTTCGAAGCATTGTATATTAACTGTGTGACTGCCGGAATTTGTGGCATCCAGCGCTCTTTCATACCCATGGTTGCGCCTAACGATCGGGAAGCCATTTTCACAGCCTTGCGTGTTTGCGGACAGCCCGACCCGCTTCGGGCGCGTATCGCCCACATCCGCAACACATTGTGCATGGACGAGATAGAAATTTCCTCGTGCCTGGCTGAGCAAGTCGCGATGAATCCTGATATAACTTTGATTGGTCAGCCATTTTCTTTGCTTTTTGATACCCAAGGGCAATTAGAGCGATTCAAATATGGATAATTTGTCCGGACGTGCGCATACCTTGCGATTGGTTTGACCAAAGGGCACTTTGACTGGATACCATAACCGACAATCTAGCAAAACCGTACTTTTTCCTAAAAAAGAGAAAACAATATGAAATTTGGCGCATCCGGCAAAATCCTTCGTGTAAACTTATCCCAAAAATCTATCGAGACAGAATATCTACCAGAGTCGTTATACCAGCTATATCCTGGTGGAAAAGCGCTGGCTGGATACTTCTTATTAAAAGAAATGCAACCAGGCACAGATCCGTTTAGCCCTAATAACTTATTAGTGTTTGCGAATGGCTTACTAACCGGTTCACCTGTTTCTACCGCCACTCGATTCACCGTTTCGGCTCGTTCTCCACTAACCGGTGGATATGGTGAATCAGAAGCCGGTGGGTTTTGGGGTCCAGAACTCCGCAATGCGGGTTGGGATGCGATCTTGATCACAGGCAAAGCAGAAACTCCTGTCTACCTGTGCATACAGGATGACCAAATTTCTCTGCAACCAGCTGACCATCTTTGGGGGCAAAACCCTGAGCTCGTACAATCTACAATTCGGGAAGAAACCAGCGAGAAAAATATGCGTGTTCTCCAAATTGGTTTGGGCGGAGAAAATCTCGTACGATTTGCGGCAATCACCAATGAATTACGCCATTTTAATGGTCGTAATGGATTGGGTGCGGTGATGGGTTCGAAAAACCTCAAGGCTATTGCTGTACGAGGTAACGGGCGTTATGGCGATTCAGCTAATGATTCCGGATCTCTTTTGGAGGCAGGGCGTCAATTGGCCAAACAAGCCAAGGAACACCCCCTCAGCCATGATTTAAACGATAAGGGCACACTTGTGCTGGTTGGAGGTTTGAATGCCAGTGGAATGCTCCCAACGCATAATTTTCGAGCCGGAGCTTTTGACCAGGTTGATAAGATCAAATGGGAAGCCTATGAAAAGGATTTTTTGACAGCCAGGCGGAGTTGTTATGCCTGTGCTGTGCGTTGTAAACGTGAAATTGCCTTTGATCAACGCCAAACCCCCAGCGCCTACGGCGGGCCAGAATATGAAGCAGTTGCAGCCTTTGGCTCAAACTGTTGCATTGACGATTTAAATGCAATTATGAAAGCGAATGAATTGTGTAATATTTTCACGCTTGATACGATTTCAACCGGCATGACGATCGCTTTCGCAATGGAATGTTTTGAACATGGACTGATTGGCCTTGAAGACACAGATGGGATTGATCTACGCTTTGGAAATGCTGAAGCAATGCTGCAAATGATTGAAAAAATCGCCCGTCGAGAAGGGTTTGGAAATATTCTTGCAGAAGGTTCACGCAGCGCTGCCAGGGTGATCGGTGGCGAGGCGGCATCCTTTACCGTACAGGTGAAGGGTCAGGAACTTTCCATGCATGACCCGCGTGGTAAGGTGGCGGTAGGCTTGGGATTCGCGATTTCTGAAATCGGAGCCGACCATCTGGTTTCTTATCATGACACTCTGTTCACAAATCCTGATTCGATCGGCTTCAAGGGTGCAAAGCCGTTGGGTATTACCGATGCTCTGCCAGCCCGCGACTTAAGCGCAATGAAAGTGAAGAATTACTTCATTGGTGAAAACTGGAGCAGTTTTGAAAAGGCCATTGGCTTTTGTTACTTTGGACCTGCGCCGCGTTCTTTTATTCAGGTGGATGATGTTGTAAAGATTGTAAACGCTGCCACGGGCTGGGGTATTTCCTTGAATGATTTATTGCGAATCGGAGAACGCGCCACCAACCTGGCCCGAATTTTCAATCTACGGGAAGGTTTTATGCCTCAGGATGATCGTTTACCCGAACGATTATTTTCACCTTCTGAAGCAGGTCCTTTGGTAGGGGTAAAAATAGATCATGCTGAGTTCGATCTTGCGCTGCAAGAGTTGTACAACCTGAAGGATTGGGATTGGAAAACCGGCGTACCGTCCCGGCAAAAATTGAGCGATCTTGAAATTGCCTGGGCTTCTGATCTTATGGAGAAGTAAAAATGCGCTTGTATTTAGGCGGTCATCTTAACTATTTCGATGCCCACAATAGAGTAAATCTTGAGATCGAATTAGTAGGAAAGCAGCGGTTGGTAGATATTTTGGACAGTTTGAAGATTCCAAAAGGAGAAGTTTTCCTGGTTTCGATTAATGGTGAAGTCGTCTCCTTGAAAGACGCCTGGATTAAACAAGATGACCAGGTGCAGTTATACCCACCCATGGGTGGCGGTTAAAAAAATAGATGCACAAGCAGTATTTACTTTGTGATTGAGTGTTGTTGAAAGGAGAGCAGGCAGACACCTTGCCTGGCAAGTACTTATAATTATTTTTCTCTACAATCAGATGCTCGAAATTCGTTTTGAAAGAATAAAAGCATTTTGAGCGGTGCTACCACACTCGAACTTTTGCCCCGACCGGCGGGGCTACTTATTAATGGAGGAGATTCCTATGCCCGAACGTGATATTTCTGTACCGATTTTTCCTCGCATAGGCCTGGTTGACGATCCGGCTTATGGAAAGATAGATATTGAACAATGGTTACACATGTATGAACAGATGCTTAAAATCCATCACTTTGAAGAAGCGGTCAACGATCTGTATAAAACCGCTCGCATGCCCGGCCTGGCTCATTTGTACAGTGGTGAAGAGGCTGTAGCGGTGGGTGTATGCGAGGCATTAAACCCGGATGATACGATCACCAGCACGCATCGAGGGCACGGCCATTGCCTGGCCAAAGGCGCTCAGGTAGACCGAATGTTTGCCGAACTTTTGGGTAAAGCTGCGGGTTATTGCAAAGGCAAAGGCGGCTCAATGCACATAGCCGATCCGGAAACCGGCAACTTGGGAGCGAATGCCATCGTTGGCGGTGGCGGTGGAATTGCTACCGGAGCTGCCTTATCAGCCAAAATGCGCGGAACAAAACAGGTCTCGGTGTGTTTCTTTGGCGATGGTGCAATGGGCCAGGGAGTGCTTTACGAGGTCATGAATATGGCCGCTTTGTGGAAACTGCCGATCATCTATGTGTGCGAAAACAATCATTATTCTGAATACACTGTAACCACTGAGGTAAACGCCGGAGAGCTGAGATCTCGCCCTCAGGCATTTGGCATTCCGGTTGAGGAAGTGGATGGACAGGATGTGCGCCAGGTATACACGACAGCTATGCGCATGGTGTCCGCCGCCCGGCGCGGCGAGGGCCCTTCGTTCTTGATCTGCGACACTTATCGCTATTATGGTCACCATGTAGGCGATGTCAACCGGACCTATTATCGCCCTAAAGAAGAAGAGGAAGCTTGGCGCGCACAGCATGACCCTGTTCAGCTATTGGGTAACTGGATGTGTTCAGCACAGTCTGTCCAGGCAAGTTTGCTGGAAGATATCGAACATAAGGTAATCGCAGAAATCACTGCCGGCGTTGAATTTGCCGAAAAATCTCCCTTCCCCCAACTCGATGAGGTGGATCAAGATGTCTACGCTTGAGGCTCCTACTATGACAACAAACGTGCGTGAAATCACTTTTAGCCAGGCCATCCGTGAAGCCCTGGCCGAAGAAATGCGCCGCGACCCGACCGTATTCATTATCGGAGAAGATGTAGCAGAGGCCGGTACACCCTTTAAGGTACTCCTGGGGCTGGTTGATGAGTTCGGGAAGCAGCGAGTAATCGATGCGCCCATCTCTGAGCCGGGCTTCTGCGGTATGGGTGTAGGCGCAGCCATGACTGGCATGCGTCCCGTGGTGGATATCATGTTCGGCGATTTTCTGGGTTTGGTAATGGATCAGATCGCCAACCAGGCAGCCAAAATCCACTATATGTCAGGTGGCAAGCTCTTCGTCCCGATCGTATTCCGTACCAGCCTAGGAGCTACTCGTCGCACAGGCGCGCAACACAGCCAAAGCCTGCAAGCCTGGCCCAGCCACATTCCTGGTCTGAAGGTAGTTTTGCCATCCACGCCCTATGATGCCAAAGGTCTAATGAAAACCGCCATCCGCGATAACAACCCGGTGGTGTTCATCGAAGATAAGATGCTGCATCAGACCAAAGGCCCTGTTCCAGAAGGAGAATACACCCTGCCATTTGGCATCGCTGATATTAAACGCACTGGGGAAGATATCACCCTGGTCGCTACAAGCAGCATGGTGCAGGTAGCACTGGGTGCGGCAGACCGGCTGGCAACCCTGGGTATCCATGCAGAAGTGATTGATCCGCGCACTACCACCCCTTTGGATACGGAAACGTTAATCCGCTCAGCCCAAAAGACCGGGCGAGCAATTGTGCTGGATGAAGGTTACCAACGCTACGGGGTGACTGCTGAACTAGCCGCAGTGATCGCGGAAGGTGCTTTTTATTATCTGGATGCTCCTGTAAAACGGATGGGGGCGATGGATGTGCCCGTACCCTTCTCGCCTGCGCTGGAAGATCTCACCGTACCCACCATTGATAGCCTAACTCAGATGGCTAAAACCATGTGTGGGCGGGCGTAAGGCCAAGGAGATATTTATGGCTGCTATAAAAGTGATCATGCCGGTGATGGGCATGAACCAGGAAACCGGCCTGGTATTGAAATGGTTGGTTAAAGAAGGCGAAACAGTCAAGAAAGGCCAGATCTTAATGGAGATCGAAACCGATAAGGCTGTAGCCGAAATCGATGCCCCGGCCGACGGTGTCTTGACACAGATCCTGACCCAGGAGGGCGAGAGTGTCCCGGTTGGACAGGCAGCTGCCATGATCACCCCGCTTGGAGAATTGGCTTTACTGAAAAGCCCTGAGCCCCTGCCCATTCCAATTGTCCCGATAGGGGCGGCCGGTGCACAGAAAAGCGTTTCGAGCGCCTCTGCCAGCCCGGTGGCCACACGCATGGCCGCTGAACACCAGGTTGATTTAAGCCTGGTGCGGCCAACGGGTGGACGGATTGAGAAAGCCGACATCCTTGCTTATCTACAAGCTCGTTCTGGCTTGCCGGCTCAGGTGGGCGACCATCCGGCGCGCACGTTGGCTTCGCCTAAAGCCCGTCGTCTGGCAGCAGAACGTGGGCTTGATCTGCGTGATCTGCATGGCAGCGGCCCGGATGGCGCCGTTCTGGCTCCAGATGTGGAGGCCGTTCGTCCATCTTACCCGACAAGTAACGCTATGCCGGCAACAACCACCTTCAGCTCAACATCGGCAGCGCCATTGATAGCAGATCCTGCAAAAGATGAAGTCGTATTGAGCAGCGCAGGGCGCATCATGGCTGAGCGCACTACAGCCACCTGGCAAACTACTCCACACTTCTACTTGCTACGTGAGGTGGATGCCGGACAACTCCTGGCATGGCGAGAAAGCGCCCAAAAGAATTCAACCGCTAAAATTACCCTTAGCGACTTGTTAATTAAGCTGTGCGCGGCCAGTCTTGTCAAACGACCGGCTTTAAATGTGCAATTTCAGGATGGCAAGTTGCTGCGCTTACCTGCTGTTCATGTTGGTTTTGCCGCGGCGCTAGAAAATGGCCTGGTGGTTCCTGTAGTTCGTGACGCTGACCAAAAAGGACTGAGCGAAATTGCCCAGGCACGAACTTCTCTACTGGAACGAGGGCGTGCTGGAAGGTTGCGCCCAGAAGATATTGCCGATGGCAGTTTCACGATCAGTAACTTAGGTATGTACGGGGTGGATGCGTTTAACGCCATAATCAATGGCTCTCAAGCCTCCATTCTGGCAGTGGGACGCGTGGCTGAACGAGTAGTTGCTCGTGGTGGGCAGCCTGTCGTCCGCCCAACGATCATCCTGAGCCTTTCGTGCGATCACCGCGCCGTAGATGGGGCGCATGCTGCCGAATTCTTGGATACGCTGGCGGGCTTGATTGAGGATCCGCTGCGCCTGGTTTCTTAAAACGAAAAGGGCTGCCCATAAATCGGGCAGCCCTTTTCGTTTCATATTTCAAGAATGGTAAGATCCGAATTTTTTGACTGCTTCGCTCATTGCGATAATGTTCTCTGGCGGCACATCCGATTGGATGTTATGCACAGATGCAGCGACAAATCCGCCTCCAGAAGCAAATTGACGAATACGCAATTTGACCTCTTCTCGGACCTCATCTGGGGTTCCATTGGGTAAAACTGACTGAGTATCAATGCCTCCCCAGAAGGAAAGCCGGTCCCCATAAACAGCCTTTACCTCAGCCGGATCCTTGAAAGCAGCAACCTGAACCGGATTGAGGGCCTCGACCCCTGCATCGATCAAATCATCCAGTAGTTTGACCACATTCCCGCAGGAGTGAAAAAATATTTTCGCGTTTGTATATTGCTTGATCATCGAAAAATAGCGCTTGTGATACGGCTTAATTAATCTCCGATAAGTCTCTGGAGACATCAACAATGATTTTTGAGATGCTAGGTCATCGGATGTGCGAACTGCGGTTAAATAAGGTCCCGTAATCTCCAAAAAACGCCTGGTTACTACCGTATTGATACCGGCCAATTTTTCCATCACTGCGGTGATAAAATCGGGATTTTCTAGCAATGAAGAAAGCGCTCTTTCAAAACCCAGCAGCAAAAAAACGGGTTCCCAGTGATTTTTATACCCACAATCTCCCATCAAAGCATAAGGGGTATGCTCATATAAATGCTTTACTTTTTCCTTGAGGCCATCATATCGTCCGGGATCATCCGGGTCAGGCCACGGGTAGGAATCAAGGTCAGCGATCGATGCATTTGCAAGAGGATAGGTAATCTGTTCCCAATAGAAACCGGTACCATTTTGCGCCTGCCGCCACTTGATCCCTAACTCGTCAATAAAAGTCCCCGGTTCTGACGGAGGCCTCTGCCAGTTTCTGGGTGGATTGAGGGTGATGGGGCGGACATCACTTCCCAGTTTCACCAAGGTTTTTTCATCCAAGCGAGCCACTCGAAAAGCATAGCTCAGGTATTCTGTTTCGACTTTCGGATCCCCATAATATTCTTGCAAGTTCTCAAAAGCCTCAACAACCAGGCTGGTGCTCTGCCCACCGCCGATATCCAAAGGGACACGATCTGGTTCGATATGATTGAGAGCCGCGGTAACGCGCTCACGTGGTGTCATTTCTGACATGTCTGCCATCCTTTCTTTATAACAACCTTACTGAACGTTCGGTAAATGTTTTTCTGTAGACTGGATGTTGTTATCTGGCTCGGGATTCAAAAGATATGCATTGATACCCGCTTTTACATCCAAAATATGTTGTAACATTAAACTCTTAGCCTGACCCGGATCTCGACTCTGAATGGCATGTGCGATCAAAAAATGATAGTGAACGGAATGTCCTTGATCACCGATAATTCGAAGTGTTCGCCTGCGGCTATCCAATAATAGATTATCTACTGAGCGAGCCATTCTATTCAATACCGGATTATGCGCAGCATCTAAAAGCAATCTGTGAAAACTGAACTCAGATTGAATGGCATCGCCAGATATCAGCACGCGTTGTTCTTGCTCTATGGCGGTTTTTTTCAACATCTGAATTTGATCTTCAGTCGCTCGTTGGGCAGCCAAAGCTGCAGCCTCAGGTTCAAAGATGCTTCTTACCTCCAGTATATGAAGAAGGATGCTATCTTCTATAATCGCCAGTGTTTCCAGCGGATCTTCTATAAGACGCGCATCTTCAGATACAAACATTCCTTGACCCTGGCGGACCCGTACCAGACCCAGGTTTCCTAATACACGGATTCCCTCACGGACGGTGGAGATACCCACTCCAACATCTATTGCCAATTCACTAACGCTCGGGAGTCTTTTTCCGGGCTGAAAAGTGCCATTGGTGATGCGCTCTTTCACATAATCGATCACGGTTTCGTAAAGTAAGATCCCTTTTTGTGCCATAGGATCAACTACTCCTTTATTTTTCCATTCTCAATGATTGGTGTACGCCCATCTGTATTTGGTAATACATTCATCATCTCGATAATGAACCCAACTTGATCGGCTGTGTCCAAATGTACCCAGCGTGTGCCAGGTCGTAACCCGGAACCGCTCATGATGGGCTGGATTCCCTTTTGGGAGAGGAAATCTAATGAAGTATCAAGATCAGGTGTATTTAGGCGAATATGGTGGATGCCTTCACCATGTTCATCTAAGAACTCGGTCAGGATACTTTCTCCGAAAAGGGGTTGGATAATTTCCAATTCCACAGAACCTAATCTGGCAAACGCAAGTTTGTGGCTAAAATTACCGACGGCGCCTCGATAGTCAAGCTGAATATCCGGACGATCTTCAGGAGGATAAGTAATGTAATGGAATGGCCCAATATTAAAAATATCGGTCAATATCCGCACCGTTCGATCCAAATCCTTTACCACAATGCCAATTTGGACAAATTCGCATTGTGTGTCACCCAGAGAAATCGTGTTGTTGGGCATGTTTTCCTCTCGTAAAACTATTAGCCTAACTCCAATTTTGAACTAGATCAATTGCCTGCAGGATATTCGCGATGCCCGGAACAACGTACTCCGACATGCCAGAGTTGTGAGCAATAAAGGTATCTTTTGCTCCAACCCGACCGATGGGCGCATCCAAATATTCAAAGCAAGTTTCACTTATGGCTGCAGATATTTCTGCTGTCGGGCCAGCTGTGCGATAGTCTTCAGCAACGATCACTACTTTGTGAGTTTTTCGAACTGACTGGGCAATGGTTTGCATATCCAACGGCGCCAACGTGCGCACGTCGATCACCTCTACAGAAAGACCCGTTTCTTTCATTTTAAGCGCGGCTTGTTCTGCCAGCAGAACCATATAGCCTGCAGCTACCAGTGTGACATCCTTACCCGGTGTTACGATGCGCGCCTGCCCAAAGGGGAGCAGGTATTCTTCTTCAGGTACATCCCCTTTCGTATTGTACAGTTTTTTATGCTCCAAAAAAATGACAGGGTTGTTGTTACGAATCGCAGTTTTGAGCAAACCCTTGGCATCGTAAGGAGTTGCAGGCAAGACGACATATAACCCAGGTGTGTGCATGAACCAACTTGTAAAGGTTTGCGAATGTTGCGGCCCAATTCCCATTGCGCCATAGGGCGCCCGGACAACCAGAGGTACGCTGAATTGCCCATTTGTCATGAAATGTGTCTTGGCAGCGGTATTTACCAGCAAATCCATGCCCAGGGTGATGAAATCCTCATACATGATTTCTGCCACGGGCCGCATGCCCGTCATAGCCGCCCCGATTGATGCACCGATGATGGTCTGTTCCATAATGGGTGTATCCAAAAGCCGGTCGCCAAATTCTGGAATCAAGGCTTTGGTTACCTTAAAGGCCCCGCCGTAACCCTGGGGACCGCCATTAATATCTTCTCCAATTACAAACACTTTTGGGTCACGCAGCATCTCTTCGCGTAGCGCCTCAGTTAGTGCTTCTCGATAAGTAATTGTGCGCATTGCCATGGCTAATTCACCTCGCTTTCATTGAAGATTTTTAATAAGGCAGATTCGGGTTCCGGCTCCGGGCTTTGCACAGCAAACTCTTCAGCCTTGTCGATTTTCTCCTTTACACGCAAGACGATCTCTTTAACCTTGTCATCATTCAGGATATTTTCTAGCCGAAGTTTTTGTTCAAAAAGGACCAGAGGATCTTTTTTCAACCACGCATCTATTTCTTCCTGAGAGCGATAGGGGTTTTTATCAAACGTTGAGTGCCCACGATGGCGGTATGTTTTGCACTCCACCAGAGTCGGCCCTTCACCTGCTAATGCTCGCTGCCGAGCCGCAGAGATGGCCTGGTAAACTGCTATTACATCGTTCCCATCAACAACATATCCAGGAATGTTATAGGCGCAAGCCCGATCAGCGACATTTGCAACCGCAGAAGTCTTCTCAAAAGCGGTACCCATGGCGTATTGATTGTTTATACACATCCAAACCACAGGCAGTTTCCATAAAGCAGACAGGTTGAGGGATTCATGAAAAGTGCCCTGATGTGATGCTCCTTCACCAAAAACCGCCAATATAATTCGCTCGGAGTTCGACATCTTTTGGGTCAACGCAGCGCCGGCAGCAACGGGAAAAACTGCGCCAATGATGCCCTGGACACCCAGGTTATTGGTGCTTTTGTCAGCGAAATGACTCGACCCGGCCCGGCCTCCACAAAAACCGGTCTTCCTCCCGATAATCTCAGCCATCAATATTTTCGGGTCAGTTCCCTTCGCAAGATCTCCAACGTGCGTTCGATGCGATGGAAGCAAATAATCTTGGGGGGCAAGCGCCAGGCACGCACCAACTTGGGCAGCCTCCTCGCCTATTCCCAAGTGTATCGAGCCAGCCACCAGGCCACGATGAGCCAGTTTCTCAGCACACAATTCAAACTCTCGACCAAAGACCATTTCTTCATACATGCGAAGCATTAATTCGTTTTCAATTTTCATCTCATTTTCCTCAACTTGACCCAAATATTCGGTTGACAAT